>NZ_KI914797.1:14674-16080 GCF_000520535.1 Arthrobacter sp. H41 | reverse complement strand
CCGAGACGCTGCCAGGCCTCGACGGCGGGGTGCACCACGGGGTGATCGGGCCCCTTGCCCAGGGCGCCCCCTACGCGTTCTGGCCCACTGGCAAGGCCCTCCCCGAAGATCCGGACACGGCGCAGCTCCTGCTCGATCCCTACGGGCGCGCCATCGAGGTCCGTGAGGCTGCAGCGGGCCCCGTCTACTTCTCGGTGTTCGTGGAGCACTCCTTCGACTGGGGAACGTCGGAACGTCCGCGGACTCCGTGGCGGGACACCGTGGTGTACGAGGCGCACGTCAAGGGACTGACGCAGCTGCACCCCGACGTGCCCGAGAACCTGAGCGGAACCTATGCGGGCCTCGCCCATCCGGCCATGGTGAAGTACCTGAAGGAACTCGGCATCACGGCAGTGGAACTGCTGCCCGTCCAGTTCCACATCGACGAGCCCCACCTCGAACCGCTCGGCCTCACCAACTACTGGGGCTACAACACGCTGGGCTTCTTCGCGGCCCACGCCGACTACGCCACGCAGCAGGCGCGCGCCGCCGGCCCGGAAGCCGTCCTGACGGAGTTCAAGGGCATGGTGAAGCAGCTGCACGAGGCGGGCCTCGAAGTGATCCTCGACGTGGTGTACAACCACACCGCCGAAGGGCCGCAGGGCCGACCCGCGCTGTGCTGGCGGGGGCTCGGGGACCGGGACTACTACCGACACGACGACGCCGGCGACGCTGCCAGGCCTCGACGGCGGGGTGCACCACGGGGTGATCGGGCCCCTTGCCCAGGGCGCCCCCTACGCGTTCTGGCCCACTGGCAAGGCCCTCCCCGAAGATCCGGACACGGCGCAGCTCCTGCTCGATCCCTACGGGCGCGCCATCGAGGTCCGTGAGGCTGCAGCGGGCCCCGTCTACTTCTCGGTGTTCGTGGAGCACTCCTTCGACTGGGGAACGTCGGAACGTCCGCGGACTCCGTGGCGGGACACCGTGGTGTACGAGGCGCACGTCAAGGGACTGACGCAGCTGCACCCCGACGTGCCCGAGAACCTGAGCGGAACCTATGCGGGCCTCGCCCATCCGGCCATGGTGAAGTACCTGAAGGAACTCGGCATCACGGCAGTGGAACTGCTGCCCGTCCAGTTCCACATCGACGAGCCCCACCTCGAACCGCTCGGCCTCACCAACTACTGGGGCTACAACACGCTGGGCTTCTTCGCGGCCCACGCCGACTACGCCACGCAGCAGGCGCGCGCCGCCGGCCCGGAAGCCGTCCTGACGGAGTTCAAGGGCATGGTGAAGCAGCTGCACGAGGCGGGCCTCGAAGTGATCCTCGACGTGGTGTACAACCACACCGCCGAAGGGCCGCAGGGCCGACCCGCGCTGTGCTGGCGGGGGCTCGGGGACCGGGACTACTACCGACACGACGACGC
>NZ_KI914797.1:12229-14574 GCF_000520535.1 Arthrobacter sp. H41 | reverse complement strand
GACGGCGGGGTGCACCACGGGGTGATCGGGCCCCTTGCCCAGGGCGCCCCCTACGCGTTCTGGCCCACTGGCAAGGCCCTCCCCGAAGATCCGGACACGGCGCAGCTCCTGCTCGATCCCTACGGGCGCGCCATCGAGGTCCGTGAGGCTGCAGCGGGCCCCGTCTACTTCTCGGTGTTCGTGGAGCACTCCTTCGACTGGGGAACGTCGGAACGTCCGCGGACTCCGTGGCGGGACACCGTGGTGTACGAGGCGCACGTCAAGGGACTGACGCAGCTGCACCCCGACGTGCCCGAGAACCTGAGCGGAACCTATGCGGGCCTCGCCCATCCGGCCATGGTGAAGTACCTGAAGGAACTCGGCATCACGGCAGTGGAACTGCTGCCCGTCCAGTTCCACATCGACGAGCCCCACCTCGAACCGCTCGGCCTCACCAACTACTGGGGCTACAACACGCTGGGCTTCTTCGCGGCCCACGCCGACTACGCCACGCAGCAGGCGCGCGCCGCCGGCCCGGAAGCCGTCCTGACGGAGTTCAAGGGCATGGTGAAGCAGCTGCACGAGGCGGGCCTCGAAGTGATCCTCGACGTGGTGTACAACCACACCGCCGAAGGGCCGCAGGGCCGACCCGCGCTGTGCTGGCGGGGGCTCGGGGACCGGGACTACTACCGACACGACGACGCCGGCCGTTACCTCGACACCACGGGCTGCGGCAACTCCCTCGACTTCTCGAAGACCAAGGTCGTCGAATTCGCCCTCGACTCGCTCCGCTACTGGGTGGAGGAGTTCCAGATCGACGGATTCCGGTTCGACCTCGCCGTCACACTGAGCCGCGACGAATCGAACACCTTCACCCCGCGCCACCCCTTCCTCGTGGCGGCGGGGGCCTCCCGGGCACTGCGCGGCGTGAAACTCATCGCCGAGCCCTGGGACATCGGCACGCACGGCTGGCAGACCGGGAACTTCCCGCACGGCTGGGCGGACTGGAACGACGGCTTCCGCGACACCGTCAAGGATTTCTGGCTGCGCGACCAGGGGTCGCTCCGCGCGGGAGGGCGCGCGTCCTCGCCCGGGCGGTTGGCCGGACGCCTCGCCGGCTCAGCCGACACCTTCGCGCGCTCCGGGCGGAGTCCCCTGGCCTCCCTCAACTTCGTGACGGCACACGACGGCTTCACGCTGGCGGACCTCACCATGTACGACCGCAAACACAACGAGGCCAACGGCGAAAGCAACCGCGACGGGCACAGCGATAACCGCAGCTACAACCACGGAGCGGAAGGCCGGTCGGAGGACGAGGGGATCATCGCCGCGCGCGAACAGACTGCCCGCAACCTGATGGCCTCCCTGCTCATCTCACTGGGGGTCCCGATGATCACCGCGGGGGACGAGTTCGGCCGGACCCAGCGCGGGAACAACAACGCCTACTGCCAGGACAACGAAATCGCGTGGGTGCATTGGCCGCAGGACGCGGCGGCAGCCCGGATGCTCGAGGCCACCCGGACGCTGCTGACGATCCGGCGCGACTTCCTCGCCGGGCTCCCTGCCAGTTTTCCGGCCCGCAGCGACAGCTCCACACTCCTGTGGTTCAGCGCTGCCGGACTGCCCATGACTCCGGGGGAGTGGGACAACCAGGCCACCCGCACCGTGCAGCTCCTGCTCGCTGCGCACGGCGGAACGGTGAACGGGCTGGTCGTGATCAACGGCTCCCTCGAGGACCAGAGGATCCACCTTCCGGGCGCCTGGATCCTCCAGAACCAGGGGATCGACGACGCCCAGCCGCGGTGGTTCGAGCGCACCTTCGATTCCGCCGATCCGGCGATGAAACGCAAGGGAGTCCGCCTGCTCTCGGGCGAGGCGGACTCCATTGCGGCCAACTCGGTCAGCATCTACCGCTGCTGACCGGGTCGGCTGGTCTTCTCCAGGGGCCCGTCAGGCGTTGACGACGAGCCCGAGCTCCGCCTTCGACACCAGGGTCGAGTGCCGGGGCAGCACCCGCACGGTGTAGCCGAAGGAGCCGGAGTGGTCGATCGTGATTCCACCCGTGAACAGGTAACGGCCGCTCCCGAGGTTCTCGGCCACGGCCAGATCCTCCAGCGCCACGCTGTCGAGTTCGTCGTTGTCCGACGCTCGTCCGAACGCGACCTCGACAGCGACGTCGTCGGGGTCCAGGTTGCCGAGCGCCACGTAGGCGTTGACGGTCAGTGAGTCACCGATCTGGGGATTTTCCGTGACGCCCACCGAGTCGACGTGCTCCACCTGGACTGCCGACCAGCCGCCTTGGATCCGTGAACGCCAGGCGGCAGTGCGCTTCGCCAGGGCATATGAGTCGGCGACGGCGTCGCGCC
>NZ_KI914797.1:7537-12129 GCF_000520535.1 Arthrobacter sp. H41 | reverse complement strand
CGCCGGCTGGTACAGCTGTCCCACGTAGTCCTGCAACATGCGCTCGGCAGAAACAGCGGGCCCGAGGGTGGCCATGGTGTGCTTGATCATGGCGATCCACTGGTGCGGGATGCGGTCGGGTGACGGTTCCGAAGGCCCTGCGGCGCCGGCTCCCATGGCGGGGACCGATCCGTAGAACCGGGGGCTGACCTGCGTTTCGAGCAGGTCGTAGAGGGCTGCGGCCTCGATGTCGTCACGCTCGTCCGCCGACGCCCCGTTGTCTGCGGTGGGAATGGCCCACCCGTTGTCGCCGTCGTACATCTCGTCCCACCAGCCATCGAGCACCGAGAGGTTCAGGCCGCCGTTGATGGCGGACTTCATGCCCGAGGTTCCGCAGGCCTCGAGGGGGCGGAGCGGGTTGTTGAGCCACACATCGCAACCCGGGAACAGCGTGCGGGCCATCGCGATGTCGTAGTTCGGGAGGAACACGATGCGGTGGCGCACGGCCGGGTCGTCAGTGAAACGGACCAGGTCCTGGATCATCCGTTTGCCCTGCTCGTCCGCGGGGTGCGACTTCCCGGCGATCACCAGCTGGATCGGGTGCTGGGGATGCAGCAGCAGTGCCTTCAGGCGCGCGGGGTCGCGGAGCATGAGGGTCAGGCGCTTGTAGGTGGGCACGCGGCGGGCGAAACCGATGGTCAGGACATCCGGGTCGAGTACCGAATCGGTCCACGCGAGCTCGGCGTCGGCTGCGCCACGGGTTTTCCAGGACGCGCGCAGGCGGCGCCGGACGTCGGCCACGAGGTTCGAGCGGAGGCTGCGGCGCAGCGCCCAGATCTCGGGGTCGGCGACGTCGTACACGCGGGACCAGTTCGGGTCGAGGATCGACTCGGCGCCGAAGTTCTTCCGCGCGAAATCGGCGATCTGGGGGTCAACCCAGGTGGGAACATGGACGCCGTTCGTCACCGAGGTGATCGGCACCTCGCGCGTGTCGAATCCCGGCCACAGCCCCGAGAACATGCCACGGGACACCTCGCCGTGCAGCTTCGCCACGCCGTTGGCGCGCTGGGCCAGGCGGAGGCCCATCACCGCCATATTGAACTTCGCCGGATCCCCGTCGGCGTAGTTCTCGGCGCCGAGCGCCAGGACCTTGTCCGTCGGGACCGAGTGCGCGAGGCCGGCATTGAAGAAGTGCTCGATCTGTGTGCAGTCGAAGCGGTCGATTCCCGCGGGAACCGGGGTGTGCGTGGTGAAGACGGTGGAGGCGCGTCCCGCCGTCAGGGCTTCCTCCCAGCTCATGGGGGATTCGTTCGACGGGTCCATCAATTCGCGGATGCGCTCGATGCCGAGGAAGCCGGCGTGGCCCTCATTGGTGTGGAACACCTCGGGGGCGGGGGTTCCGGTGAGCCTCTCGAAGATGCGGAGCGCCTTGACGCCGCCCATGCCGAGCAGCAGTTCCTGCTGCAGTCGCTGGTCCCCGCCCCCACCGTACAGTCGGTCGGTGACGTTGCGGGCGGCTTCGTCATTGCCTGCCACGTTCGAGTCGAGCAGGAGCAGCGGCACGCGGCCGACGTCGGCGCGCCAGATGTGGGCGGACAGCTGCCGACCGTTGGGGAGCGGAAGGACGACCTTCGCTGCACTCCCGTCCGCTTCGCGGAGCAGGGTCAGCGGCAGGCCGTCGGGGTCGAGGACCGGGTAGGTTTCCTGCTGCCAGGCATCACGGGACAGGGACTGCTTGAAGTAGCCGGCCTGGTACAGCAGTCCGACGCCGATCAGCGGCACCCCGAGGTCGGAGGCCGATTTCAGGTGGTCGCCGGCAAGGATGCCGAGGCCACCGGAGTACTGCGGCAGCACGGCGCTGATGCCGTACTCGGGGGAGAAGTAGGCGATCGAGCGGGGTGCATCATCGCCGAGTGTCTGATACCAGCGGGGCGCACTGAGATAGCTGTCGAGATCGGCCCCCAGGTCCTGGATCCGCTGGACGAGCTGCTTGTCGGCTGCCAGCTGGCGCAGCTGTTCACGCGTCACCGAGCCGAGAAATGACACCGGGTCGTGGCCGCTGGCTGCCCAGGCGGCGGGGTCGATGTCCTCGAAGAGGCGCGAGGTCGGCAGGTGCCACGACCATCGCAGGTTGCCCGCGAGCTTGCCCAGGGGCGCAATGCTTTCGGGGAGGACGGTACGGACGGTAAATCTGCGGATTGCCTTCACGGGATTTACGCTAGCGCAGTTGTTCCGGTTCGTGGGGGAGGCCCAACGCAACCGCTTACGTAAACCGACCACTTAATCCGTATGTTACGGAAAGCCCCCTTAGCAATTCCGCTGAATACTCGCTAACGTCAGGTGCGTGACGATTTCGAGCGAGCAGCCCCGCAATGCCTCCTACCCTGAAGGGTTGCGCTTCGGCCGCATCCCCATCACTGCCGTAGCCCCTGTGATCGAGGACGGCAGGTTCCCCTCGAAGGCGATCCCGGGCTCCGACATCACCGTCGGTGCGACCGTGTTCCGGGAAGGCCATGACCAGCTCGGTGTTTCCGCCGTCCTGTACGACCCCCGCGGCAAGGAGGTCCAGCGCATCCGGCTTACCGCCGTCGGTGCGGGACTGGATCGGTGGGAGGGCCGGCTCCGTCCGGCAGCGAGCGGACTCCATACCTTCACCATCGAGGGCTGGTCCGACGTCTATGGGACGTGGGAGCACGACGCGTCGATCAAGATCGCCGCGGGAGTGGATGTCGACCTCATGCTCGAAGAGGGCGTCGCGCTCTTCACGAAGGCTGCTGAAGAGCGCACCGCGAAGGACGCAGCTCTGTTCCGCCGCACAGCGGCAGCGCTCGCCGACACGTCGCGCAGTGTCGAGGACCGGCTGGCCGCCGGTTCCACGCTCCAGGTACTGGAGGCCATTCGGCGGAAGCCGCTGCGCTCCATGGTCACTGCGTCGCCCGCCTACCCCATCCTCGTGGAGCGCGAGCTCGCCGGGCGCGGAGCCTGGTACGAGTTCTTCCCACGCTCCGAAGGCGCCGTGTACAACCATGAAACCGCGGAGTGGACCTCGGGCAACTTCCGGACTGCGGCGAAGCGTCTGGACGCCGTTGCCGCCATGGGGTTCGACGTCGTCTATCTGCCACCGATCCACCCGATCGGCCGCACCCACCGCAAGGGTCCGAACAACACGCTGACCGCAGGCCCCGAGGATCCGGGATCCCCCTGGGCCATCGGATCCGAGGCCGGTGGCCATGATGCCATCCACCCCGACCTCGGCACCTTCGAAGACTTCGACGCTTTCGTCGCACGGGCCGCCGAGCTGAACCTGGAGGTGGCGCTCGACTTCGCGCTCCAGGCATCTCCGGACCACCCCTGGGTCACCTCGCACCCCGAGTGGTTCACCACCCGGGTGGACGGCTCCATCGCCTACGCGGAGAACCCCCCGAAGAAATACCAGGACATCTATCCCATCAACTTCGACAACGACCCGAAAGGCATCTCGAAGGAGATCCTGCGGATCGTGCTGATGTGGGTCGAGCACGGCGTCAAGGTCTTCCGCGTCGACAACCCGCACACCAAGCCGGTGCAGTTCTGGGAATGGCTGATCGCCAAGGTCAACAGGAAGCACCCGGACGTCATCTTCCTCGCCGAGGCGTTCACGCGTCCTCCGATGATGCACGCGTTGGGCCGGGCAGGCTTCCAGCAGTCCTATACCTACTTCACCTGGCGCAATACGAAGACGGAGATCGAGGAGTACTTCACCGAGATCAGCTCCGTGTCGCCTGCGTACTTCCGCCCCAATTTCTTCGTCAACACTCCCGACATCCTCACTGAATTCCTGCAGTACGGCGGGCCCGCCGCCTTCAAGATCCGGGCGGTGCTCGCCTCGATGGCCAGCCCCCTGTGGGGCGTGTATTCGGGCTACGAGTTGTTCGAGCACGTGGCGCGGCCAGGTGCCGAGGAGTACCTCGACAACGAGAAGTTCCAGTACCGGCCCCGTGTCTATGCGGCGGCCGAGGCCGAGGGCCGCTCGCTGGCTCCCTATATCAGCCGCCTCAACACTATCCGGCGTTCGCATCCCGCTCTCGGTGACCTTGAGAACCTGACCCTCCACTCGAGCAGCGACCCCGCGACCGTCGTGTTCTCGAAGCACAAGGAGACCGCCGACGGCAAGGACACGATCATCGTCGTCGTCAACGTGGATCCGCACAGCACGCGGGAAAGCACCGTCTCCCTCGACCTGCGCGCGCTCTCGATCGATGCTGCGGACCGCAACGAGGACGGCACGTTCTGGGTGGACGACCTCGTGAGCGGCCAGAGCTTCGCCTGGGGCGAGCATAATTACGTCCGGCTGGACGCCCATGTGGAACCGGCTCACATCCTTATCATCAGGAGGCAGCGCTAGTGCCCAACCCCTTTCAGCTGAACGCACCCGGGCTCGCCCATGACCCGCACTGGTATCGGAAGGCCGTCTTCTACGAAGTGCTGGTCCGTGGCTTCGCGGACGCCAATGGTGACGGTTCCGGAGACTTCTCCGGCCTCATCGAGCGGATGGACTACCTGCTGCAGCTCGGCTACATCGCGGTGTTCGGGTCGCTGGCGTACGGCCGGTTCAGCACGAAGGACATCCTGAG
>NZ_KI914797.1:6021-7437 GCF_000520535.1 Arthrobacter sp. H41 | reverse complement strand
CTTCAAGTCACCGCTGCGTGACGGCGGCTACGACATCGCCGACTACTACGACGTCCTCGATGAATTCGGGTCGCTGAGCGACTTCAAGCGGCTCGTCGCCGAGGCCCACGCACGGGGCGTCCGGGTCATCATCGACCTGCCCGTGAACCACACCTCCGACCAACACCACTGGTTCCAGGAATCCCGGAGCGACCCCGAAGGGCCGTACGGAGACTTCTACGTCTGGAGCGACACCGACGAGAAGTACGAGGACGCCCGGATCATCTTCGTCGACACCGAGGAGTCCAACTGGACCTTCGACCCGGTGCGGCGGCAGTTCTTCTGGCATCGTTTCTTCAGCCACCAGCCGGACCTCAACTTCGAGAACCCCAAGGTTCAGGAAGCCATCTTCGACGTCGTGAAGTTCTGGCTGGACCAGGGCATCGACGGGTTCCGCGCCGACGCCATTCCCTATCTTTTCGAAGAGGAGGGAACGAACTGCGAGAACCTGCCGAAAACCCACGAGTTCCTCAAGCGGCTGCGAGCCATGGTGGACGAGAACTATCCTGGACGCGTCATCATCGCCGAGGCCAACCAGATGCCCGACGAGGTGGTCGAATACTTCGGCGACGAGGACGGCCCCGAATGCCATATGTCATTCCACTTCCCCATCATGCCCCGCCTGTTCTACGCGCTGCGCGACCAGAAGGCCGGTCCGATCGTCCAGACGATGAAGGACACCCCTGAGATCCCGGCAGGGGCCCAGTGGGGGACGTTCCTCCGGAACCACGACGAGCTGACCCTCGAGATGGTGACCAACGAGGAACGCGAAGCGATGCTCGGCTGGTATGCACCGGATTCGAGGATGCGCGCCAACGTGGGTATCCGGCGCCGGCTCTCGCCGCTGCTCGACAATTCCCGTGCAGAGGTCGAACTCATCCATGCGTTGCTGTTGTCCTTGCCCGGAAGTCCGTTCCTGTACTACGGCGACGAGATCGGCATGGGGGACAATATCTGGCTCGAGGACCGCGACGCCTCGAGGACGCCGATGCAGTGGAACCCCGACCGCAATGCGGGGTTCTCCACCGCCGACCCGGGCAAGCTGTACCTGCCCGTGGTGCAGTCGCTGGTCTACAACTACAGCCACGTCAACGTGGAGGCCCAGCTCGCGACATCGAGTTCGCTCCTGCACTGGGTCCGCCAGATGCTCGCGGTGCGGCGC
Organism: Arthrobacter sp. H41; assembly: GCF_000520535.1. GTDB lineage: Bacteria > Actinomycetota > Actinomycetes > Actinomycetales > Micrococcaceae > Arthrobacter_D. Next base: position 6,236 of record NZ_KI914797.1, on the reverse strand, counting down.
GCCCACCCGGCCTTCGGTCTCGGCGGGTACCGGAACGTCCCCACCGAGTCGGATGCGGTACTCGCCTTCCTGCGCGAGATCCACGACGGCAATGCCGAACACGAGCAGCCTGAAGTGGTGCTGTGTATCTTCAACCTTTCCCAGCACCCGGTCGCGGCAAGGATGCACCTGCCCGAGTTCGCGGGCCGCGGGCTCCGGGATCTTTTCGGCGGGGC
>NZ_KI914797.1:0-5921 GCF_000520535.1 Arthrobacter sp. H41 | reverse complement strand
CCGGCGTTCGGATCGGAGGGTGACCTCACCCTGACACTGGGCAGCCACGATTTCTTCTGGCTCAGGCTGCGGTCGGCTTCCTCGAATACCTCATCCCCCCACACCGAAGCACTTCCCGTCATCCCAATCTCGGAGGCCATCAGATAATGGCGACCCACACGTCCTTTCTTCCCGAAATCCTCAATGAGTGGCTGCCCTCGCAGCGCTGGTTCCCGGCACGCGGACGGGACCTCGCGCTGACTGTCGTCGGCGGTACGGTGCTGGATGACCCGACCGGCGAGGCCGGACTGGAAGTCCACTTCCTCGCCGTGAAATACGGGCACCGCACCGACGTCGTCAGCGTTCCGCTGAGCTATCGCGAGAGTCCCCTTGAAGCTGCTGCCGCAGGCCTGATCGGTCAGGTGGACCATCCCCAGTTGGGGACGCGCTGGGTGTACGACGCCACCCATGACCCCAACTTCGTCACTGCATGGGTGAATTTCATCCGTTCCAAGAAGGCCACTCCCGACGGTCGCCTCGTTCCGACGGCACTGAAGGGCATCCCCGCGCGCAGCCGGGCGAAAGCGCCGAAGGTCAAGGTTCTCCAGGGTGAGCAGTCGAACACTTCCGTAGTGGTCGGCACAGGAAAGAATTCGCTGATCGTCAAGTTCTTCCGCGTCCTGGCGACGGGGGAAAGCCCTGATGTGCAGGTCAGTGCGCAGCTGACGGCGGCCGGATCGACCGACGTTCCTGCAACGTACGGATGGGTCACCGGTACCTGGCAGCAGCCCCACGCCGAACCCGGCGAGCACGTCACGGGCCATGTCAGTGTCCTGAGGGACTACGTGGAGAGCAGTATCGACGCCTGGCGTATCGCAGCCCTTGCGGCGTCGTCGAACACCGATTTCAGCGAAGAGTCCTACGAGCTCGGACGGGCCGTCGCCCGTATCCACGCACAGCTCGCCACTGCTTTCGGTAGCGGCGCCGCGTCTGCCGCTGAGGAGACGCAGTTCAAGGACGCCCTGGCGGGCCGCATCGAGTGGGCATGGCGGGAAGCGCACGACGCCGTTGGCCCCCTCGACGCCGAAGTGGACCGGGTGATCAAGGACGCAGCTGCCCTGACCGACCTTCCGGAGCTCCAGCGCATCCACGCGGACCTCCACCTGGGGCAGGTCCTTCGGGCCCCTGACGAATCCTGGCTCGTGATCGACTTCGAGGGTGAGCCACTGCGCCCCACCGCCGAGCGGAGCCTCCCCGACGTGCCGTTGCGCGATGTCGTCGGGATGGTGCGCTCGCTCGAGTACGCAGCCGCCTCCCGCGGGGCTGCCGCCGAAGGATCGGATGCCGCCCGGGAGACGGAGCAGTGGGCGGATTCGGCCCGCACCGCATTCCTGGCCGGATACTCCGAGGAAAGCGGTACCGCCATCGACCCCGAGGCGCCGCTGTTCAAGGCGCTCTGGCTGGACAAGGCGCTGTACGAGGTGGTGTACGAGTTGCGCAACCGCCCTGATTGGGTCGAGTGGCCAGTGCGCGACGTCCGCCGGGCGCTCGGCGCCGGAGCTGACAGCATGGCGCCGGATGCTGGAGCGCCGGCGGAAGCCGCGGCCGGCACTTCGACCGGTAGCGGTGCTGGTGCCGGCCCGACGGCGGGTGCCGGTGCTGGGGCAGCGGGCGCCGCAGGAACAGCGCAGGGGAGTCCAGTCGCCGCGGCGGGGGCCTCGGGTGGCTCGGTTCCCGTGGCGGAGAACATCCTGCAGCGGGTTTCGGAGGGCTCGTACCACCAGCCGCACGCGGTGCTCGGAGCGCACGTGGATGCGAGCGGCCTGGTCACGATCCGCACGCTGCGACCCCTCGCTTCGTCGGTCACCGTGGTCACCGCCGATGCGCGGGTGGAGCTCGGGCATGAGCACAACGGCATCTGGGTAGGAACCCTTGCCGCCGAAGTGCAGGGACACACACCCGATTACCGGCTCGAAGTCTCCTACAGCGGAGAGCCGCAGATGGTGGACGATCCCTACCGCTTCCTGCCGACGCTCGGCGAGGTCGACCTGCACCTGATCGGCGAGGGCCGCCACGAAACGCTGTGGACAGCGCTTGGCGCGCACGTCCGCCACTACTCGTCGGTATTGGGCGAGATCAACGGCGTCTCCTTCGCCGTATGGGCCCCGAGTGCCCAGGCGGTCCGGGTCACGGCCGACTTCAATGGCTGGGACGGCACCGTCAACGCGATGCGTGCCCTCGGCAGTTCCGGCGTCTGGGAGCTCTTCGTGCCCGGCGCCGGCGCAGGGGCGTGCTACAAGTTCGAGATCCTCGGCAGCGACGGCCAGTGGCGTGAGAAGGCCGATCCGATGGCGCGGGGCACCGAGGTGCCTCCCCTGACAGGTTCCCGTGTGGTGGAATCCCGCTACCAGTTCGAGGATTCCGCCTGGATGGAAACCCGTGCGGCAACGGATCCGCACAACGGACCGATGAGCGTCTACGAGGTACACCTCGGATCATGGCGCGTGGGTCTCGGCTACCGGGAGCTCGCCGAGCAGCTCGTCGAATACGTGTCGTGGCAGGGCTTCACGCATATCGAGCTCATGCCCGTGGCGGAGCACCCGTTCGGCGGATCCTGGGGCTACCAGGTCACGTCCTATTTCGCTCCGACGTCGCGCTTCGGCAGTCCGGATGACTTCAAGTACCTGATCGACAAACTGCACCAGGCCGGCATCGGCGTCATCATGGACTGGGTGCCCGCCCATTTCCCGAAGGACGAGTGGGCGCTCGCCAGGTTCGACGGCGGAACGCTCTACGAGCACGGCGACCCATTCCTCGGCGAGCATCAGGACTGGGGAACGCTGATCTTCGACTTCGGCCGTCGTGAAGTGCGCAACTTCCTGGTAGCGAACGCTCTGTACTGGCTCGAGGAATTCCACATCGATGGGCTGCGGGTGGATGCCGTCGCGTCGATGCTGTATCTCGACTACTCGCGCGAGGAAGGCCAGTGGAGGCCCAACCGGCTCGGCGGACGCGAGAACCTCGAAGCAATCTCCTTTCTCCAGGAAGTGAACGCCACCGCCTACAAGCGGGCGCCCGGCATCGTGATGATCGCCGAGGAGTCGACGGCCTTCGACGGCGTCACCCGGCCCACTAGCTCGGGCGGGCTCGGCTTCGGCATCAAATGGAACATGGGTTGGATGCACGATTCGCTCGAGTACATCGCCGAGGACCCGATCAACCGTGTGCACCATCATGGCAAGGCGACCTTCTCGATGGTGTATGCCTACACCGAGAATTTCCTCCTTCCTATCAGCCACGACGAGGTTGTGCACGGCAAGGGGTCGCTATTGCGCAAGATGCCGGGTGACCGCTGGCAGCAGCTGGCCAACGTCCGCGCCTACCTTGCTTTCCAGTGGGCGCATCCGGGCAAGCAGCTTATCTTCATGGGCTCGGAGTTCGCGCAGGAGTCCGAGTGGGCTGAGCAGCACGGGCTCGACTGGTGGCTTTGCGACACTCCGTCGCACAAGGGAGTCCAGGAGTTGGTGCGCTCGCTGAACAGCGTCTATCGGGAAACGCCTGCCCTCTACGCGCGGGACAACGAACCCGCCGGCTTCCAGTGGATCGACGAGAACGACGGCGAGCACAACACCCTGTCCTTCATCCGTTGGGACCACCAGGGGAACCCGCTGGTGTGCATCGCGAACTTCGCCGGCGGACCGCACGAAGGATTCCGGGTCGGTCTGCCGTGGGCAGGGGAATGGACCGAAGCCCTCAACACGGATTCCGAGCAGTACGGCGGATCCGGGGTGGGCAACCAGGGCGCAGTGACTGCCGTGGAAGGAGCCCACAACGGACAGCCTGCCTATGGCGATGTTCGGGTTCCCCCGCTCGGCGTGCTCTACTTGGTGCCGAAGACCGACTGATTCGCGCTTCGATCTCCGGCCGCCGGCCTTCCCTTTCGGGAGGGGTCGGCGGCCGTTTTACATCGAGGCGCACGCGGTGCTAGAGTTGTCTTCCGCGCTGATCGAGTCTTCGACCGGGTGACAATCACAAGAATTATGTTCCATCATTCGCTATGCCGAAGGGGAACAGTGGGAGTCAGCCGATTTGCAGAGTCTGATCAGGGCGGGTAGGCTTGAAAAGTTGCTTCGGAGCGATGACATGGCGGTTTGGTCGTGTTTGGTGCCGGTTGCGTCTGTTGTTTGAGAACTCAATAGTGTGCCAAGTTTGTTGATACCGATTGTTTTTTGATTGGTTGAATTGGCTGGTTTGCTGTGCCTTTGGGTGTGGTGGGCTGGTTTTTTTGGCTGGTTTCGAATTTTGTGCAGCAGCGTTGTCCGTTTTCCCGGGTTTCGTTGTTGTGTCTGTAGAAGCATTTACGGAGAGTTTGATCCTGGCTCAGGATGAACGCTGGCGGCGTGCTTAACACATGCAAGTCGAACGATGATCCTCAGCTTGCTGGGGGGATTAGTGGCGAACGGGTGAGTAACACGTGAGTAACCTGCCCTTGACTCTGGGATAAGCCTGGGAAACCGGGTCTAATACTGGATACGACCTTCTGGCGCATGCCATGTTGGTGGAAAGCTTTATTGTGGTTTTGGATGGACTCGCGGCCTATCAGCTTGTTGGTGGGGTAATGGCCTACCAAGGCGACGACGGGTAGCCGGCCTGAGAGGGTGACCGGCCACACTGGGACTGAGACACGGCCCAGACTCCTACGGGAGGCAGCAGTGGGGAATATTGCACAATGGGCGCAAGCCTGATGCAGCGACGCCGCGTGAGGGATGAAGGCCTTCGGGTTGTAAACCTCTTTCAGTAGGGAAGAAGCGAAAGTGACGGTACCTGCAGAAGAAGCGCCGGCTAACTACGTGCCAGCAGCCGCGGTAATACGTAGGGCGCAAGCGTTATCCGGAATTATTGGGCGTAAAGAGCTCGTAGGCGGTTTGTCGCGTCTGCCGTGAAAGTCCGGGGCTTAACTCCGGATCTGCGGTGGGTACGGGCAGACTAGAGTGCAGTAGGGGAGACTGGAATTCCTGGTGTAGCGGTGAAATGCGCAGATATCAGGAGGAACACCGATGGCGAAGGCAGGTCTCTGGGCTGTAACTGACGCTGAGGAGCGAAAGCATGGGGAGCGAACAGGATTAGATACCCTGGTAGTCCATGCCGTAAACGTTGGGCACTAGGTGTGGGGGACATTCCACGTTTTCCGCGCCGTAGCTAACGCATTAAGTGCCCCGCCTGGGGAGTACGGCCGCAAGGCTAAAACTCAAAGGAATTGACGGGGGCCCGCACAAGCGGCGGAGCATGCGGATTAATTCGATGCAACGCGAAGAACCTTACCAAGGCTTGACATGAACCGGAATGATGCAGAGATGTGTCAGCCACTTGTGGCCGGTTTACAGGTGGTGCATGGTTGTCGTCAGCTCGTGTCGTGAGATGTTGGGTTAAGTCCCGCAACGAGCGCAACCCTCGTTCCATGTTGCCAGCGGGTTATGCCGGGGACTCATGGGAGACTGCCGGGGTCAACTCGGAGGAAGGTGGGGACGACGTCAAATCATCATGCCCCTTATGTCTTGGGCTTCACGCATGCTACAATGGCCGGTACAAAGGGTTGCGATACTGTGAGGTGGAGCTAATCCCAAAAAGCCGGTCTCAGTTCGGATTGAGGTCTGCAACTCGACCTCATGAAGTTGGAGTCGCTAGTAATCGCAGATCAGCAACGCTGCGGTGAATACGTTCCCGGGCCTTGTACACACCGCCCGTCAAGTCACGAAAGTTGGTAACACCCGAAGCCGGTGGCCTAACCCCTTGTGGGAGGGAGCCGTCGAAGGTGGGACCGGCGATTGGGACTAAGTCGTAACAAGGTAGCCGTACCGGAAGGTGCGGCTGGATCACCTCCTTTCTAAGGAGCGCCTCACATGTTCCTGGTCATCCACTGTGGTGGTTGGGGGGTGTGCAGG
>NZ_KI914796.1:49370-52483 GCF_000520535.1 Arthrobacter sp. H41 | reverse complement strand
TGGGGCGAGAGGGGGCAGAGCGACTGGCTAGGCGAACGACCGCCCCGTCAGCCGCTCATACGCCTCGACGTACCGGCCTCGCGTGCGTTCGACGACGTCGTCGGGCAACGGAGGCGGCGCCGACGAGCGGTCCCACCCGGAGGCGTCGGACGTCAGCCAGTCGCGCACGAACTGCTTGTCGAAGGACGGCTGGGCCTGGCCCGGCGAGTAGAGCGACGCGTCCCAGAACCGCGACGAGTCGGGAGTCAGCACCTCGTCGCCCAGCGTGATCAGCCCGGTGAGAGGATCGAGCCCGACTTCGACCTTGGTGTCGGCAAGGAGGATCCCGCGCTCCCGAGCGATGCCCTCGGCCCGCGCATAGATGTCGAGCGTCAGCGAGCGCAGCTGGGCCGCGGCGTCGTCGCCCACGGCCATGACGACGGCGTCGTAGCTGATGTTCTCGTCGTGCTCGCCCACCTCGGCCTTCGCTGACGGGGTGAACAGCGCCGGTTCGAGGCGCGAGCCGTCCACGAGGCCCTCGGGCAGCGGCAGGGAGCAGACGGTGCCCGAGGCACGGTACTCGAGGAGCCCGCTTCCGGTCAGGTAGCCGCGCGCGATGCACTCGATCGGATACATCTCCAGCCTGCGGCAGATCATGGCCCGGCCGGCCACCGCCTCCGGCACTCCCGCGGCGGCATCGGAGCCCAGCACATGGTTCGGCACGCCTGCCAGCTGCTCGAACCACCACAGGCTCAGCTGTGTGAGGACGCGCCCCTTGTCGGGAATTTCCGTGGCAAGCACGTGGTCGTAGGCGCTGATGCGGTCACTCGCCACCACCAGCACGACGTCGGGATCGCCGCCGTCCGCCGGTTCGTAGAGGTCGCGGACCTTCCCCGAATACACGTGCTTCCACCCGGGAAGCTCCGGATGCGCTGGTCGCCACGGCATGGACGCGTTCACGCTTCGGCCCCTCCCGGAAATGCCGCGACCGAATCGGCGGGCCCGTCGACACGATCGCCAGCAGCACGAACCTCACCCCGCGAGGCCTTCAGCGCAATATCGGTGCGGAACTGCCCGCCCTTGAGCTCGATCAACGACATCCCCTCATAAGCCTTCCTCCGAGCGCTCCCGAGATCATCCCCCAGTCCGACGACGGCGAGCACTCTTCCGCCCGAACTCACCACCTTGCCGTCCACCATGGCGGTTCCGGCGTGAAGGACCTGGACATCCTCGACGCGGTCGGCTTTCTTGAGCCCGCGGATGCGGCCGCCGGTGACCGGTGTGTCGGGGTAGTTCTCCGAGGCCAGCACCACGGCCACCGCACTGCGCCTGGACCAGGTGAGGGACTGGATCCTCTCGAGCCCGCCCTGCGCGGCAGCCAGGAGCACCCCTCCCAGCGGGGTGCGCAGCCGGGCGAGTACGGCCTGCGTCTCGGGGTCGCCGAACCGGGCATTGAACTCGATGACGCGCATTCCGCGGGAGGTCAGGGCGAGCCCGCAGTACAGTACGCCGATGAACGGGGTTCCGCGGTGTGCCATTTCGTCGATGACGGGCTGGGCCACCCGGTCGATGACCTCGTCGACCAGCCCGGCGGGTGCCCAGTCGAGCGGCGAGTACGCGCCCATTCCGCCGGTGTTGGGGCCGGCGTCGCCGTCGGAGATGCGCTTGAAGTCCTGGGCGGGAGCAAGCGGCAGGACATTCTGTCCGTCGGAGAGGACGAACAGTGAAACCTCCGGGCCGTCAAGGTACTCCTCGATGACCACGCTGCCGCCCACCGCGAAACAGGCCTCGGCGTGGGCGAGGGCTTCCGCATGATTCCCGGTGACCACCACGCCCTTGCCGGCCGCCAATCCGTCATCCTTCACCACATAGGGCGCTCCGAAGGTGCTCAGCGCTTCCTCGGCCTGGCCGGTGGTCGTGGCGACCATCGCCATCGCCGTCGGAACCCCCGCTGACGCCATGACCTGCTTGGCGAAGGCTTTCGACGCCTCGAGCTGGGCCGCTGCACGGGAGGGCCCGAACACGGGTATTCCCGAGTCGCGGAGGGCATCGGCCACCCCGGCTGCGAGCGGAGCCTCCGGGCCGATCACCACCAGGTCCGAACCGAGCCGACGGGCAAGAGCCGTGACCTCCAGAGGATCGTTGGCGTCGACGTCGTGCGTCGGCACGATCGCCGCCATCCCCGCGTTACCGGGGGCGGCGTGGACTTCGCGGACGAAAGGGTCGGCCAGCAGCGTACGGACAAGGGCGTGTTCGCGGCCGCCGGGGCCAATCACGAGAACCTTCACAGTCGACCAGCGTACTGGGAGTGAACGCTTGCAGCGAAGCCCGCGGCCCCTGTTACGGGAGAGCGTCACCCAGCCGTTACCCATACCCGGGCAGCACCCCTCCGAATACCCACCATGAACACCATTCGGAAAATCTCCCGCGAAGCCACTGCGCTCGCTGCCCTTGCGGGAATCCTCGCCGCGGGCCTGGTCCTCGGGATTGCCGAACTGGTCGGTGCCTTCTACGCGGCCCGTGCCACCCCCCTGATCGCGCTCGGCTCGACCTTCATCGACTTCACGCCGGCCTGGCTGAAGGACTTCGCGATCGACACGTTCGGCACCAATGACAAGGTGGCCCTCTTCGTGGGCATGGCCGTGACCATCGTGGCTCTCGCCGCGATCCTCGGCATCGTCGCCTTCCGTAAGTGGGCACTCGGTGCAGCCGGCGTCGTGCTGATGGGACTGGTGATGGTCGCGAGTGTCCTCTCGCGGGCCGGTGCCACGCTGCTCGATGCCGCGCCGTCGATCATCGGCACCGCCGCCGGTCTGGTGGCACTCCGGTGGCTCATCGCCCGCCTGCACTCCGGGGCCGCCGGGCGAGCACAGCACGACGGCGCCGCCGTCGTCTCCGATGACGGCTCAGACACCACCGCGCCAGCCACCGTCGCCGCAGGTACCACCAGCCCAGGGTCCTCGATTGCCCGCCCCGACCGCGGCGCGATGTCGCCGTCGCGCCGCTCCTTCTTCGCCGCAGCGGGAGTGACCGCGATCGTGGCCGGCGCCGCAGCCACCGGGGGCCGCGTGCTCGGCAGCATCCGGAGCAATGTGGCAGCTGCGCGCGACAGCCTCACTTTCCCCGTCCCGGCG
>NZ_KI914796.1:46392-49270 GCF_000520535.1 Arthrobacter sp. H41 | reverse complement strand
CCGGTGCCCGCCGGGGTCGAGGTGGATGTGGAAGGGGTGACCTCCTGGGTGACTCCCAACCAGGATTTCTACCGCATCGACACCGCGCTCAGCGTGCCGCAGCTCGATGCCGAAACCTGGGAACTGCGGGTACACGGCATGGTCGAGGAGGAATTCACCCTGTCCTTCCAGGATCTCCTCGACGCCGATCTCATCGAGCGCCACGTCACCCTGACGTGTGTCTCGAATCCGGTGGGCGGCGGCCTGGTGGGTAATGCGAAATGGCTGGGTTACCCGCTGCGCGAGGTGCTGAAGCGGGCCCGGCCCACCGAGGGTGCAGACATGGTGCTCTCGACGAGCTCCGACGGTTTCAGCGCCTCGACTCCCCTCCCCGTGCTCCAGGACGAACGCGATGCCATGCTGGCGGTCTCGATGAACGACGAGCCACTTCCCCTCGAACACGGCTACCCGGTCCGCATGGTAGTCCCGGGGCTCTTCGGCTACGTCTCGGCCACCAAATGGGTCGTTGACCTCGAGGTCACCCGATTCGCTGACCAGACGGCCTACTGGACCGATCGCGGCTGGTCGGAGAAGGGGCCCGTCAAGACGATGGCGCGCGTCGAAGTGCCGAGGGCGTTCGCGAAGGTCGCCGCAGGAACGGTCAGGATCGGCGGTTCAGCCTGGTCGCAGCAGCGCGGCATCACGAAGGTCGAGGTGTCGGTGGACAACGGCGAGTGGGAGGAGGCAACCCTCGCCGAGGAATACTCGGTGGATACCTGGCGCCAGTGGTCGCACGAGCTCAACCTCGACGCCGGCAGCCACACGGTCCAGGCCAGGGCCACCGACGCCGTCGACGGCCTGCAGACGGAGGAGCGTGCGGACACCGTGCCGAACGGCGCGTCAGGCTGGCAGTCCGTGCAGTTCTCGGCGGGATAGCCGGCGCAGGCAGTCCCACGGCGGAACTTGCGCAGGTTCGGTGGGTGCCGACGTCGCACACCCACCACTCCTGCACGATGTTGCGCAAAAAGTGCAGCAGCGCGCAGAGCAGGACTCGAATATGTACAATTGTACATATGACGGAGCACTTCGATGACGGCCGCTCGATGCGGGAACGCATGCTGGCCGGGGACCCCTACATTGCCGACGACGAGGAGCTTGCCACTGCGAGCACCCGGGCGATCGAGCTCGCCGACCGGTACGGGCGTGTATGGCCCGCCCATCGTGAAGAGGCCGCGCACATACTCGCGGACCTGCTCGGCCACTTGGGCGAGGACTCGGAAATCCGGCCCCCGTTGTTCGTCGATTACGGTCAGCACATCCGGATCGGATCGCGAACCTTCATCAACTACAACCTCACCGCGCTGGACGTTGCTGCCATCACTATCGGCGACGACGTGCAGATCGGGCCGAACGTCCAGTTATTGACCCCCACGCACCCTATCGAGCCGGGCCCTCGCCGGGACAAGCTCGAAGCCGCGAAGCCCATCACCATCGGCAACAACGTGTGGATCGGCGGGGGCGTGATCGTCCTGCCCGGCATCACGATCGGGGAGAACACGGTGATCGGAGCCGGAGCGGTCGTCACCCGGGATGTACCCGCGAACGTCGTCGCCGTCGGCAATCCGGCGCGGGTCACCCGCAGCATATGAGCGCCGCCAGAAAGGCTTCGCGTCCCCGCCGGCATGATCCGGAGCGCCGCGATCGCCTGATCGACGTCGCACTCGACGTGATCGCCGAACATGGGGTAGCGGGCACCACCCACCGCAAGGTAGCGGCCGCGGCGGACGTTCCCCTGGGGTCGATGACCTATCACTTCGCCGGGATCGAGGACCTGCTCACAGCAGCGTTCACCAAACTCGCCACTACCGCGGCAGATGGCTTCGAGGACGCACTCCGCACAGCGGATGGAACGGAAGCAGCCCGCGAAGCCGTCGTCGGCCTCATCACCGGCGAACTCCTCGGGTCCCGGCGAAACGTGCTGCTGACCTACGAGCTGTACGCCCTCGCCGCACGCAACCCGGACGTGCGCCGGGTCACCGATGCGTGGATGGCCCGCAGCAGGACCGCCCTGGAACACCATTTCGACCCGCCAACCACCATCATGCTCGACGCCCTCATCGAAGGCCTCTCGATCCACCGCGCCCTGGCCCTGGACCCCACGCCCAACGCCGTTGTCCGCGACGCCGTCAGAAGAATAGTGACTTCCTCATGACCCCCTCAGCGATGCCCGGCATCGCCACCACGCCCAGTACGACATCGGAACTGCCCCGTGCGCGGGTAGCGGTTGCAGTCCTGTTCTTCACCAACGGAGCGATCTTCGCGAACCTCCTCCCCCGCTACCCCCAGCTCAAAACCGACCTCGAGCTGACGAACACCGCGTTCGGACTGGCGGTGGCGGCCTTCCCGCTGGGCGCGCTCGTCGCGGGACTGACGGCAGGCGTACTTGTCCGCCGCTTCCGCTCATCCCGGGTTGCCGTCGTGGCAACACTGCTGACCGCGGTGGGGATCCTCCTGGCCGGCATCGCACCCACCTGGGCCTTCCTGGCGGGCATGCTGTTCCTGGCGGGAGCACTCGACTCCATCACTGACGTTGCACAGAACTCCCACGCCCTGCGGGTGCAGAAACGCTACGGGCGCTCCATCATCAATTCCTTCCATGCGGTCTGGAGCATCGGGGCCGTCACCGGAGGAGCACTCGGCGCGGCCGCCGCGGGAATGGAGCTACCGCTCGGCCTCCACCTCTCGATCTCGGGCCTCGTCTTCAGCGCCATGGCGGTGGGCTGCTACCGATTCCTCCTTGCCGACCCCGAACCGGCGGACCCGGCGGAACCGGCGGACCCGGTGGACTTGGCGGAACCGGCGGGTTTGGCGGAACCGGCGGGTTTGGCGAACCACAAGA
>NZ_KI914796.1:43680-46292 GCF_000520535.1 Arthrobacter sp. H41 | reverse complement strand
GGCGAAGCCGACAGGCCGGTACGGCGTGCTTGCAGCGCTGGTCCTCATTGCAGCCTCAGCAGCACTGGTCGAAGACGCAGGAAGCTCATGGTCCGCCGTCTACCTCACCGGTTCCCTGGGAGCCACGGCGTTCATCGCCGGGTTCGGATTCATCGCGCTGCAGGGCATGCAGTTCGTCGGGAGGATCCTCGGAGACCGGATGGTCGATCGATTCGGGGAACGGGCCGTCGCGCGGGCCGGCGGCATCATCGTGTTCCTGGGCATGGGCACCGCCCTCGCCTTCCCCACCCTGATCGGCACCATCGTCGGATTCGGACTCGCGGGATTCGGCGTCGCAACCCTCATCCCGGCTGCCATGCATGCTGCCGACGAGCTGCCGGGGCTGAAACCCGGGAGCGGGTTGACGATCGTCAGTTGGCTGCTGCGCCTGGGTTTCCTGCTCTCGGCGCCCCTCGTGGGAGCAGTCGCCGACCTTTCCAGTGTGCGCTTCGGCCTGCTCGCTGTTCCCGCCGGGGGCCTGCTGGTCCTCGTGTTCTCACCCGTCCTCAAGCAGCGGAAAGCCTTGATCTGAAGTGCCACGGCATAGGCAATACTTGGATCATGCCGACCTTCACCTCCGCTGATGCCGTTGACCTTGCCGTCCTGGAGCGCAACGGCTTCATCGAGTCCCGCCACGTAGGCTCCGCCGTCGTTCTCGCGGCCGACGGCAGTGTGGTGACCTCGCTCGGGGACATCACCTCGCCGGTCTACCCGCGCTCCAGCCTCAAACCGTTCCAGGCCCTCGCCGCCATGAAGGCGGGAGTTCCCCTGCGCGGACCCCAGGTTGCCCTGGCGACGGCCAGCCATGTGGCGAGCGAAGAACACATGGCCGTGGTGCGGACCATGCTGAACGCAGCGGGGGTCACCGAGGAGCAGCTCCAGTGCCCCGAGGACTGGCCGCAGGACGAACAGGCGCGCATCAAGCTGGTGCTGGGTGACAAGGGGAAGCAGCGGATAGCGTTCAACTGCTCCGGCAAGCACGCCGCATTCCTGTGGGCGTGCACTGAGAATTCGTGGAACCACGCGACCTACCTGGATCCGGCCCACCCCCTTCAGCAGGGCATCGCGGACGTGATCGAGGAGTACACCGAAGAGACGCCGGCGCACTGGGGCGTGGACGGCTGCGGAGCGCCGGTGGCAGCGGTGTCACTGACGGGCCTCGCACGAGGAATCGGGAAGATCGCGAAAGCCCCCTCGGACAAGAACGCCGACGCCCGCGCCGCAACCATCGCCACGGCCATGATCGACTACCCCTGGGCCGTCCACGGACGCGGCATGGAGAACACGGTGGTCATGGAGGATCTCGGGATCCTCGCCAAGAGCGGCGCCGAGGGGGTCCTGGTGCTCGGCGCGCCCAATGGGGCAGCACTCGCACTGAAGGTGCTCGACGGCAACAACCGGGCCGCCACACTGGTAGGACTCACCCTGTTCGCCGCATCCGGGGCGATCGACGCCGAGACGGTGGGCACGGTACTCAAGAAGGTAGTACTACCGGTGCAGGGCGGCGGGCGCCCGGTCGGCAGCCTGCGCCTGGCGGCTCCCGTAATGGCATTGCTCGACTAGACGGGACAATAAGGACAACCCGGAAGGACACAACATGGCACGACGCCGCATCTCGCCGGAGGCGGGTTCCATCGCCCTGCAGGACGTGGCGAACGGGCGCGCGTCGCGGAACGGGATCGCCGCGGCGGTGCGGTACTGCCTCGAGGAGCTGGCGGAACAGGCTCCGGGCAACAGCGTGGAGGTGAGGGTTCCGCCCTTCGGTGTCACCCAGTGCGTCGCCGGCCCCCGCCACACGCGGGGAACACCGCCGAACGTCGTGGAGACCGACGCCGTCACCTGGCTCGCACTCGTCACCGGCGCACTCACCTGGGCTGAGGCGCAGGCGGCCGGAAAAGTGGCGTCGTCGGGCCAGCGCGCGGACCTCTCCGCCTGGCTCCCCCTGTTCGGCAGGAACGACGCATCTGGCACGGGAGCCACACCGGAAGCCACGCCGTGAGCTCCTCCGTCAGCCGGGTTCGCGCGGCTCCCCCTGTTACCTCAAGGCGCCAGCCCGTCGGCGCCTGGCTTGTGGGCCTTGCTGCGACGTCGCTCTACATCGCATACTCGGCCACGCAGTGGCATCAGATCAGCTCGCCATCGTGGGACCTCGGGATCTTCACCCAGCTGGCCAAGGCCTACGCCGCTCCCGGGGCGCCGATCGTCCCCATCAAGGGCGACGGCTTCAACCTCCTGGGGGACCATTTCCACCCGCTCCTGGTGCTGCTGGGGCCCGTCTACGCGGTGTTCCCGTCAGGCTTCACCCTCCTCGTGGTGCAGAACCTGCTGTTCGGCCTTGCGGTTTTCGTGGTGACGCGCGCCGGCATCCGGCATGTGGGCCGATCGGCAGGCATCTGCATCGGCGTCGCATTCGGCCTGTCCTGGGGGCTCCAGTCAGCCGTCGCGGCGCAGTTCCACGAGATCGCCTTTGCCGTCCCGCTCCTCGCCCTGAGCCTTGAGGCGGTGATCGACAGACGGCTCGAAGGGCTGGACAAGGTCATTTTCGGAGTGACGGCAGTCTTGGCACAGGCCTT
>NZ_KI914796.1:41233-43580 GCF_000520535.1 Arthrobacter sp. H41 | reverse complement strand
ACGGCTCGTGCCCGCCGTGGCGTGGGGATCGATGCTCGTCTTCGTCAAGGAGGATCTCGGCGTGACCGTCCTGGTCCTCGGGCTCGTCATCGCCTGGCGGTTCCGGTCCCGGGCAGGCCTCTGGCTCGCCGCCTGGGGTGCGCTGTGGCTCGTCCTGTCGGTCCGCGTCATCCTCCCGGCGCTGAACACGGGCGGCGCCTACGACTACTCGGACCGCATCGACGTCGGCGGAATGTTGGCGGACCCGAGCCTTGCTGTGGTCTCCCTTGTGAGCGGAGCAGCGAAGTACGAGACCGTGGGCCTGCTCCTGCTCGCCGGCGGTGCACTGTTCGTGGGGTCGCCGCTTGCCCTGGTGCTGATTCCCACGCTGCTGTGGCGCTTCGCCTCGGGACAGGAGGGGTATTGGGGCCCCGACTGGCACTACAGCGCGGTACTCATGCCGGTGATCTTCCTTGCCCTGATCGACGTACTTCCCCGGCTGCGGATGAGCGGCAGGCGGTGGATGCGCGCGGTCGGCGCCGTCGTGGGTCCGGCGGTCGCCGTCGTCGCGCTTGCCTTGTTGCCGGGACAGGCGCTCGCGGCCCTTGCAGAACCGCGAACCTACCAGCAGTCTCCGCGGTGGGATGCCGCGCACCGCATGATGGACAGCATCCCGTCCGGAGCGTCGGTGGAGAGCGGAGTGGTGCTCATGGCCTACCTTGCGCCCGATGCCGAGGTGTACTGGCTGGGCAACGACAACCCGGCGCCCGACTACCTCATCGTCGACGCCGAGGACTGGAGCTGGGGGCCGGTGCGGCCCGCGGACGCCGTGGCGCACGCCGAGGGCACGTATCCCGGCAGTTCGTACGAACTCGTCTTCGACGAGGCCGGCTACCAGCTGGTGAAGAGGGTCCCGTGATCGCCGGTAGCCTTAAACCCATGAGCTCCGAGAAGCCGCTGCCCGAAAACTCCCCCGAGCACTCGCTTGAGCACCGTGAGGTGACCGAACGCCGGGAGACACCCGAATCCCTGGAAGGCACCGGACGCCGCGAAGGAACAGCCCCGCGTGAAGTAACCGTCCGCCGGGCACCCCGGTTCGTCCCGTTCATGGCGCTCGGCGCTGTGCTCGGTTTCATCGCGGCCCTCGTCGTCGCCTACACCGGACCGGTGGATCCCACCCTCACGCGCGAGTCGGTCCTCGGCTTCTTCACGGTGGCCTTCGCGATTCCCGGCCTGATCCTGGGCGCCGTCGTGGTGCTCATCCTCGACCGCCGAAGCGTGCGCCGCGCACAGCGGGCGCAGGCCAGACGCACCTACGACGACGACGCCCAGTAGCCCACAACCGGCCCGACCGAGGCACAGGATCGCGTCACCTCACGCCCGCCGTCCGGAAGCTCGAACGGTTGCGGGCGATCTGGTGAGGGACGGGTTCTACCCATCGACTGCACAGCAATGACGGGTTTCCCGGCGGAAAGCCGTCATCACTGCGCAACTGCGCACTCGATGTCAGAGCCGATGCTCCGAGCGGCCGCCCCGGCGAAGGCACAGTCCCTACCCGGCGTGAGAGAATAAGCCCATGGTGCGCGGCGACGGACAACTTTCCCATGATCTTCTTCCCGGCGAAAAAGGACCCCAGGACGCCTGTGGTGTCTTCGGGGTGTGGGCGCCCGGGGAAGAGGTAGCCAAACTCACCTACTACGGCCTCTACGCGCTGCAGCACCGCGGCCAGGAATCGGCGGGGATCGCCACCAGCGATGGACAGCGCATCAACGTCTACAAGGACATGGGCCTTGTCTCGCAGGTCTTCGACGAGACGACGCTGAATACGCTTACCGGGCACATCGCGGTGGGTCATTGCCGGTACTCCACCACCGGGTCCTCGCTCTGGGCCAACGCGCAGCCCACCCTCGGCGCAACTGCGGCAGGAACGGTGGCGCTTGCCCACAACGGGAACCTCACCAACTCGGCGGAGCTGTACCAAAGGGTGCTTGAGCGGCACGGGAAGCCCCGCTCCGGTGAGATGGCGCAGGGCAACACCACCGACACTGCACTCGTGACCGCCCTTCTGGGTGGAAATGACGACCGGTCGCTCGAAGAGACCGCCCTCGAACTGCTTCCGAGCATCCGTGGAGCGTTCTGCTTCGTGTTCATGGACGAAGGAACCCTGTACGCGGCGCGGGATCCCTACGGTGTCCGTCCGCTCGTCCTCGGGCGGCTCGAGCGCGGCTGGGTGGTGGCCTCCGAGCAGTCGGCCCTTGCCACCGTCGGTGCGAGTTTCATCCGGGAGATCGAACCGGGCGAGTTCATCGCGATTGATGAGCAGGGCGTGCGGTCAAGCCGTTTCGCCACCCCGACGGCGGCGGGCTGC
>NZ_KI914796.1:38750-41133 GCF_000520535.1 Arthrobacter sp. H41 | reverse complement strand
TACGAGTCGAGGGTGGAGATGGGCCGCCAGCTGGCCCGCGAGAATTCCGCGGAGGGCGACATCGTCATCCCCGTGCCGGAATCCGGGACGCCGGCCGCCGTGGGCTTCGCCGAGGAATCCGGCATCCACTTCGCCCACGGTTTCGTGAAGAACGCCTACGTGGGCCGAACGTTCATCCAGCCCAGCCAAACCCTGCGGCAGCTCGGCATCCGCCTCAAACTCAATGCACTGGAATCGGTGATCCGGGGCAAGCGCATCATCGTGGTGGACGATTCGATCGTCCGCGGCAACACCCAGCGTGCGGTGGTTCGGATGCTGCGCGAAGCCGGTGCAGCGGAGGTCCACGTCAAGATCTCTTCCCCGCCGGTCCGCTGGCCGTGCTTCTATGGGATCGACTTCGCGTCCCGGGCCGAGCTGATCGCCAATGGCGCAGCGGTAGCCGAGATCAGCAAGTCGATCGGCGCCGACAGCCTCGCCTACATCTCCGAGGACGGCATGATCGCCGCGACGCAGCAGCCCCGCGAGCGCCTCTGCACCGCCTGCTTCACCGGGCAGTACCCCATCGAGCTTCCCGCCGACGACCGCCTGGGCAAGAACCTGCTCGAGCATTTGGACCCGGCGGACAAGACCGGAGCCAATGGGTGCGATCCCGGACCCGACAGTGAATTCGAAGCCGTACTGACTGACGCAGACAAGAAAGAGCGGGTATGAGCGCGCCTTCCAATCCGATCACCTACGCGAGCGCCGGAGTTGATGTCGAGGCGGGAGACCGCGCCGTCGAACTCATGAAGGATGCGGTCAAGGCCACCCACGGCAGCCAGGTCGTCGGCGGCGTCGGTGGTTTCGCCGGCCTCTATGATGTCTCGAAGCTGCTCACCTACCGGCGGCCGCTGCTGGCCACCTCCACCGACGGCGTGGGGACCAAGGTGGCGATCGCGCAGGCCATGGACATCCACGACACCATCGGCTTCGACCTCGTGGGCATGGTGGTGGACGACATCGTGGTGGTGGGTGCCGAGCCGCTGTTCATGACCGACTACATCGCGTGCGGCAAGGTTGTGCCGGAGCGCATCGCCGATATCGTGCGCGGTATCGCCGCAGCCTGCTCGGTGGCGGGCACGGCGCTGGTGGGCGGCGAAACGGCTGAGCACCCGGGGCTGCTGGGCGAGCATGAGTACGACGTCGCCGGTGCCGCCACGGGCGTTGTCGAGGCGGACCGGGTCCTCGGGCCGGAGCGGGTCCGCGACGGCGACGTCGTCATCGCGATGGCGTCCTCCGGCCTGCACTCGAACGGGTATTCGCTGGTTCGCCGCGTCATCAACCAGGCGGGGTGGACCCTGGACCGGCAGGTGTCCGAGCTCGGGCGCACGCTCGGTGAGGAACTCCTCGAACCGACGCGCGTCTACGCCGCGGACTGCCTCGCGCTCGCTCGCGACGACGCCGCCCAGGTGCACGGCTTCAGCCACGTCACCGGCGGCGGGCTCGCGGCGAACCTCGCGCGCGTGCTCCCGCGGGGCATGGAGGCCAACATCGACCGCTCCACCTGGGAGCTCCCACCCATCTTCACCCTTGTCTCACAGCTCGGTTCCGTGCCGCTGCCGGACCTCGAGCGCACGCTCAACCTCGGGGTGGGCATGGTGGCGATCGTCGGAGCCGAAGGCGCCGATGCGGCCCTTGCCCACCTGAACGCCGCCGGCGTTCCTTCCTGGGTGATGGGCAGCGTACAGGCAGCCAGCAATGCCGGCACGGACGGTCCGGACTACGTGCAGGGCGCCAAGGGTGTCGACGGCGGATCCGTACGGCTGCTCGGCGCCTACGCCTGAACCGGTTCGGGCGCCGGACCCCGGACTCAGCAGCGGAGCCCCCGTCCTGCTGATCCGTCGATCGGGCTCTCTATTGACCGTCGAGCCAGGCGTCGACGTCCGCGAGGAGGATCCGTCGTCGTGCCTCGCTGAGGAAAGCGGACCGGACGGCATTGGCCGCCAGCACTGCCAGTTGCCCGGAATCCAACCCGAACGCCTCCCGGACCTGGGCCACGTTCTCATCGAGGTAACCGCCGAAGTACGCCGGATCGTCGGAATGGACGGAAACGTTCAGGCCGCGCTCCAGCATGCGGGGCAGTGGGTGTTGTGCGAGGCTCTCGACCGCTCGCAGCCGCACGTTGGACAGCGGGCACACGGTGAGCGGCACCT
Organism: Arthrobacter sp. H41; assembly: GCF_000520535.1. Classification (GTDB taxonomy): domain Bacteria; phylum Actinomycetota; class Actinomycetes; order Actinomycetales; family Micrococcaceae; genus Arthrobacter_D. The sequence continues at coordinate 38,941 of NZ_KI914796.1, read as the reverse complement.
GCTCGTCGACCAGCCGCCGCACAAGCTCCTCGTCCTCCATGCAACGGATCCCGTGATCGATCCGGTCGACCCGCAGCAGGTCCAGTGCCTGCCGGATGTAGTCGGGCGGCCCTTCCTCCCCGGCATGGGCGATGCACTTGAGGCCCGCCCGCCGGGCCCGCTCGTACAGCGCCACGAAGTTTCGGGGCGGG
>NZ_KI914796.1:33600-38650 GCF_000520535.1 Arthrobacter sp. H41 | reverse complement strand
CGGACTCGGCAGAGTCGAGTCCGATCCCGATGATCGGCGCCTTCATCGCCAGCAGCTCCTCAAGCACGGCGAGCGCGTCCTCGACGGGCTGGTCACGCAGGAACGCCGCGATCAGCCCCGTGCTGATGCCGAACTCCTCCTCGCTGTTCGCCAATGCCGAGAAAACACCGTCGACACACACGTGCAACGGCACACCACGGGCCGTATGCGCCTGGGGATCCATCATGATCTCGGCATGGCGTACGCCGGCTGCCGCTGCGCGCGACAGGTAGGCGCGGGTCATGTCAGCGAAATCCTGCTCCGTCCGCAGCACCGCCATATTGCTGTAGTACAGGTCGAGGAATGACTGCAGATCCTGGAACTCGTACTGCTCCCGCAGCTCGTCGATGCTCGAATAGGGCAGCGCGATGAAGTTCCGCGTGGCGAGCTCGAAAATCAGCTCCGGTTCCAGCGTGCCCTCGATATGGAGGTGGAGTTCGACCTTGGGAAGCTGCATCCCTGTAATCTACTACGGTAGCCGTCACACCCGCGGTTCCTGGCAACCTCTGGAGTGCGGGCCTATGCCGGCAGCTGCAACTCCCAGTCCTTCACATCCGCCACGGGAGCAAACAGGCTTCCATCAAGCTCGTCGAGGGCCAGGTTGTTTCGCACTCTGTGCGGCCAGTTCCGGGTGGCAAGTGCCGCCTTGCCGAGGGCGACGACGTCGGCAGCACCGGTTTCCAGCAGTGACGCGGCCGTTTCCGGCTCGTCCAGATTGCCGTTGGCAATCACGGTCACTCCCGAATGCTGCTTGGCGAGTGAGGCCAGGGACTCCCCGCCGTCCGCGAATGCAGGCTCGGCGGCCCGGTATTCAGTGGTGTGGATGAAGTCGATTCCAGTGGCGCCCAGCGTGGAGAAGATGATTTTCGCTTCCTCGACGCCGCCACTCCACCGGTGCTCATTGTCGCTGACTTTTGCTTGCGAGATGCGGATTCCCACCGTCATATCCGGGCCGACGGCGTCGCGCACTGCGCGGCAGATTTCGGCGGCAAACCGGACCCTGTTCTCGGGTGAACCACCGTAGGTGTCGGTTCGCTCGTTCAGGTACTCGGTCAGGAACTGGTCAAGCAAATACCCGTTCGCGCCGTGGATTTCGACGCCGTCGAACCCGGCCTGCTGGGCGTGCAGGGCAGCCGTCACGAAGCCCTGCCGGACCTCGTCCATTTGGGCCGCGGTGATCTCCGACGGCACAGGATAAGGACCCTCTCCACGGTAAAACGCCAGCTGCTCGCCCTTCGGCGCAACCGCGGACGGTCCTACCGACGAGTCCACGAACCGGTTGCCCTGGGATTGCGCCCCTGCATGCATCAGTTGGGCGATGATCCGGGCGCCGGCCGAGTGCGCGGCGTCGACAACTTTCGTCCAGGACTGTGCCTGCTCCTGAGTGGCTATACCCGGCTGAAACAGGTAACCCTGGCTGTATGCGGTGTCCGGGTAGATTCCCTCGGTGATCAGCAACCCGAAGCCACCACGTGCAAAAGCTTCGTAGTAGGCGGCCATTCTCTCGGTGGCGTGCCCGTCCTCGGTGGCGCTGACGCGTGTCATTGGAGCCAGCGCGATACGGTTGCTCAACTGAGTGGAACCGATGCGGACGGGCGAGAAAAGCGGGGCGGAATTCGGCATGGGAGTCTCCTTCTGATTTCTGCAACAGGGAGGGACGGCGCCAAAGGGGGCCTGGCGCGTTTCACTCCAGAACGGTGGAGCGCAGGGGTCTATTCCTCGCCAGTGATTACCCGTCCCCGGAAGGAGGCCTGAATGGTGCCACTGACGGATGACGACGTGCCCGGCTGGTGGGAGCGGCTCGGCCTGCCGGAATTGATCGATATTCATACCGATTTCCTGCCCGAGCGCATGCTGCGGCGCGTCTGGGCCCACTTCGACGAGGCAGGTCCGCTGGTCGGGCGGCCCTGGCCGATCACCTACCGCTGGAACCAGGAGGACAGACTGCGCACCTGCGGCGCATGGGAGTGCGGCGTTTCACTGGCCTGACCTATGCGCATCGGCCCGGGATGGCAGCGGACCTGACGGATTTCGCCCTGGCGCTTGCTGCGGCAGAGCCCGCCTGTGTGCCGAGCGCTACGTTCTTTCCTGAGGACGGCGTCCTTGACTCCGTGCGTTCGGCACTCGAGCGCGACGCGCGGGAGTTCAAGGTACATGCGCAGGTGGGCGGATTTGACCTGCGCGAGCCGATCCTGGACGCGGCGTGGGGACTGCTCACCGACGCTTGCGTTCCCGTGGTGGTGCACGTGGGCAGCGGCCCTGTTCCGCGGATCGGTTTCACCGGGCCGGACAAGCTCGAGGGCGTGATGCGCAGGCATCCGAACCTGACCGCCGTCGTCGCGCATCTCGGCATGCCGGAGTATGCCGAGTTCCTAGGCCTCGCCGAACAGTACCCACGGCTGCATCTCGACACGACCATGGCGTTCACCGACTTCTTCGAGGCAGTTGCCCCTTTCCCTTCTAATCTGCTGCCGCGGCTGGCGGCCCTCGGCGACCGCGTGGTGCTGGGCAGCGACTTCCCGAACATCCCCTACCCCTACGCGCACCAGTTGGAGGCGCTCGAGCGGCTGCGTGACAGGGAGCCACGGCTCGACGACGGCTGGTTGCGCGGCGCCTGCTGGTTCAACGGGCTTCGGCTGATCGGGGACTAACTCATGCCGGAATTCACCGTCGACGCCGAACCCGTGCAGCGTGCCTTCTACAAGCCCCAGGCTTCACTGAGGGCTCCAGGCTCAGCCCGGAACCCATTTCGCGTCTCTGCGCAATTCCGGTGAGTTCCACGCACCTACCATCACTTCCACTCTGTTGTCGTCCCCGAGAATGGGTTCCCATTGGTCGGACGACCTCCTATCGTGGAGCCTATTGACTTCTTGCGTCGCGACGAAGGGATGGCCTGTGGTGTTGGAGTTGGAACGAAACTTGAAGCCGCTGTCGGAAACCGAGGCGGAGATCTATGTGGCGTCGGTGTGTTTCAAGACCGGGCCCCCGGGATCCGTGGGCGTGGAAATCGAACGAATCGTGCACGATGCCGCGGACGCCCGGCGGCCGGTGCCGGTAGCCGAAGTCCAGGAGGTTGCTGGGGAGGCCGAAGGAAATCTCTCCGGCGGCGGTGTCATCACCTACGAACCGGGTGGGCAGCTCGAGCTGAGCTCGGCATGCGCACCGAATCTTCCCTCCGTCATCGAGGCGGCAAGAGCTGACCTGACGGTTCTTGACCGCTGTTTCGCGAACGCGGGTCTTTCCTTCAGCAATGTGGCGCTGGATGCATCCCGACCTCCGGTGCGGACGCTTGATCACTCCCGTTATGCAGCCATGGAAGCCCATTTCGATCGCTCAGGTCCTGCCGGGCGGACCATGATGTGTTCCACCGCATCCCTGCAGGTGTGTCTCGACGCCGGTCTCCCCGGAAGCGGTACGGGTAGCGCGGTACAGCGCTGGGAGCGCCTTCACCAGCTCGCGCCGGTACTCGTCGCGCTTTTCGCCAACTCCCCTTTCCGCCATGGCTCGCCCAGCGGCTGGCAGAGCACCCGGCAGGCCGTATGGTCGGCGATCGACCCGTCCCGCACCTCGCCCGTTCCGTCTTCCGAAGATCCCCTCACTGCCTGGGCCCGCTACGCCCTCGATGCGTCGGTGCTGTGCATCCCGGCGTCGCACGGTTCCTGGGAGGCGCCGCGCGGCCTGACCATGCGGGGATGGCTGCGCGGACAAGGGCCCCGGCCGGTTACGGGGCAGGACCTCGACTACCATCTCAGCACCCTCTTTCCCTTCATCCGCCCTAGGGGCTTCCTCGAGATCCGGGTTATCGACGCCCAAGCGGGTTCCGACTGGGAAGCCGCAGCAGCCATGACCACGGCTCTGGTGGATGACCAACGGGCGGCCGATCTTGCTGCCGCGGCCTGCGCTCCCGTGACCGCGCTGCCCCATCCGATGACTGCTGCCGCCCGGGACGGGTTGGCGGATCCCGTCCTCGCGGCAGCAGGGTTGGCGTGTGCTGAGGCAGCGCTGGGTGCTCTGGAGCGGCTCGATGCCGATGCGGGCACGAGGTCCCGGGTGGAATCATTCGTCGAGCAGTACCCGGCGCGTGGCCGCTCTCCCTCGGACCAACGGATCGACGATTGGCGCCGCACCGGCCTGTTCCTCGACCCCGCACAGCGAAAGGAGAACGCCCGATGAGGAATCCGGTTCCCATAGGTACCGGCACTGCGCCGGATGATCTGCGTGCCTACATCGCGGAGGGCCTGGAGCGTGCGCGCCGTCGGACACATGCCCTCACTGCGTGTGACGAGGAGGAGCTGCTCAAGCAGCACTCTCCTCTGATGTCTCCCCTGGTGTGGGACCTGGCACATGTGGGCAGCCAGGAGGAGCAATGGCTGGTCCGCGACGTCGGCGGGATGGAGCCGCTCCGGCCCGAGATCGACAAGCTCTACGATGCCTTCGAGCATTCGCGCAGCAGCCGCCCTTCACTGCCACTGCTGGCTCCCGGGGAATCCCGGGGGTACCTTGCACAGGTGCGCTCCAAGACACTGGACATCCTGGACCGCGTCCCGCTCGAGGGTTCGCCGCTGCTGGAGGCCGGGTTCGCCTTCGGCATGATGGTCCAGCACGAACAGCAACACGCCGAGACCATGCTGGCGACGCATCAACTCCGGGTGGGTGAACCCGTCCTGCACCCTGTTGCTCCGGATCCACGGGTGCTTTCCCGCCGCGTCACGGGGCTGCCCCCCGAGGTGCTGATTCCCGGCGGATCCTTCTCGATGGGCACCTCCGTGGAGCCCTGGGCGCTGGACAATGAGCGGCCCGCCCATGAGGTGCATGTCCCCGGCTACTGGATCGACACGGTGCCCGTCAGCAACGGCAGCTTCCTGGAGTTCATCAACGACGGCGGGTACGCGAACCCGGACTGGTGGACCGCCGAGGGCTGGAGCTCCCGCAACGATGACGATCTGACCGCCCCCAAGTACTGGATGCGGGACGGTCACCAATGGTGGCGGGTCCGTTTCGGCGTCGTCGA
>NZ_KI914796.1:23370-33500 GCF_000520535.1 Arthrobacter sp. H41 | reverse complement strand
GTGTGACGAGGAGGAGCTGCTCAAGCAGCACTCTCCTCTGATGTCTCCCCTGGTGTGGGACCTGGCACATGTGGGCAGCCAGGAGGAGCAATGGCTGGTCCGCGACGTCGGCGGGATGGAGCCGCTCCGGCCCGAGATCGACAAGCTCTACGATGCCTTCGAGCATTCGCGCAGCAGCCGCCCTTCACTGCCACTGCTGGCTCCCGGGGAATCCCGGGGGTACCTTGCACAGGTGCGCTCCAAGACACTGGACATCCTGGACCGCGTCCCGCTCGAGGGTTCGCCGCTGCTGGAGGCCGGGTTCGCCTTCGGCATGATGGTCCAGCACGAACAGCAACACGCCGAGACCATGCTGGCGACGCATCAACTCCGGGTGGGTGAACCCGTCCTGCACCCTGTTGCTCCGGATCCACGGGTGCTTTCCCGCCGCGTCACGGGGCTGCCCCCCGAGGTGCTGATTCCCGGCGGATCCTTCTCGATGGGCACCTCCGTGGAGCCCTGGGCGCTGGACAATGAGCGGCCCGCCCATGAGGTGCATGTCCCCGGCTACTGGATCGACACGGTGCCCGTCAGCAACGGCAGCTTCCTGGAGTTCATCAACGACGGCGGGTACGCGAACCCGGACTGGTGGACCGCCGAGGGCTGGAGCTCCCGCAACGATGACGATCTGACCGCCCCCAAGTACTGGATGCGGGACGGTCACCAATGGTGGCGGGTCCGTTTCGGCGTCGTCGAACCGGTCCCCGCCGAGGAACCCGTACAGCACGTCTCATTCTTCGAAGCCGAGGCCTACGCAAAGTGGGCCGGACGGCGCCTGCCCACCGAGGCAGAGTGGGAGAAGGCCGCACGACACGACCCGGTCAGCGGCCGCTCCCGGCGCTACCCGTGGGGTGATGAGGACCCGACGTCCGGCCACGCGAATCTGGGAGGAGCAGCGTTGCGGCCTTCCCCTGTCGGCTCCTACCCCGCAGGGGCGTCCGCGCTGGGCGTCCACCAGCTGATCGGCGATGTGTGGGAATGGACCTCCAGCGATTTCGGCCCCTACCCGGGGTTCCGGGTGTTCCCCTACCGCGAGTACAGCGAAGCCTTCTTCGGTGGAGGTTACAAGGTGCTGCGCGGAGGGTCCTGGGCGGCCGACGGAGCAGCGAGCCGGGGCACGTTCCGGAACTGGGACTACCCTATCCGGCGCCAGATTTTCACCGGCTTCCGTACCGCACGGAATGACGCCCCAGCCGGAGGGCAGTAGCGAATGTGCCGTCACTTGGCTTTCCTAGGACCTCCGACACCACTGGCCACGCTGCTTTCGGCGCCCGAACACGGCCTGCTCCGGCAATCCTGGGCGCCGCGGCGCCAACACAACGGCACACCACGGTCTGCTCCGGCAGTCCTGGGCGCCGCGGCGCCAACGCAACGGTACGATGAACGCCGACGGTTTCGGCGTCGGCTGGTACGCCGCAGGGGATCCCGTTCCGGCCCGCTACCGGCGTGCTGTACCCATGTGGACGGACCAGTCCTTCGCTGATCTGGCGCGGGTCACCACCAGTGGGGCGGTGCTGGCTGCCGTGCGTTCGGCTACCCCCGGTACGACGCCGGACGAGGCGGCCGCTGCCCCCTACGCCTCGGGGGCGTGGCTTTTCAGCCACAACGGGCGGATCGACGACTGGCCGCAGTCGGCGGAGGCACTGGCGGCGAGGCTGCCTCCTGCACGGCTTCTTGCCCTCGAAGCCCGGGTGGATTCGGCCCTGCTGTGGGCCATGGTCCTTGAACGGCTTGAATCCCGGGACTATGCGGGCACGGATTCCGCGGGGAACGCACTGGCAGGCGTCGTGGCCGACGCATCCGCCTGCAGCACGGGGCGATACAACTTCCTCCTGACCGATGGAACCACCATTGCTGCCACAGCTGCCGGTGATACCCTTTTCTGGCGCTCGGACAACAGGGGTACCGTCGTTGCCAGTGAACCCTCCGACGACGGCGCGGGGTGGCATGAGGTTCCGGATCAGTCCCTGCTGGTCGCCACTTCGCACGGCGTCGACATCAGCCCAATAACCCCAGCAGGAATGGAGCCCGCGCTCAGATGAATCCTTCGAAGACTGCACTCGAGATCGTCCATCACCTGCCGCCGCATTACCTTGAGCGCGCCCTGCGTCAGGATGTGCTCGATGGACTGTCCAAACCGGTGAAGACCTTGCCGCCCAAGTGGTTCTATGATCGGCGGGGCAGCGAACTGTTCGAGCAGATCACGCAGCTGCCCGAGTATTTCCCTACGCGCACCGAACGGCGGATCCTCGAGGAGTCCGCAGACGAGATCGCCGCGGCCAGCCCGGCAGAAATGCTCATCGAGCTCGGATCCGGGTCGTCGAGAAAGACGCCCCTGCTGCTCGACGCCCTGAAGAACGCCGGGCCACTTCAAAGCTATGTCGCTGTGGATGTCAGTGACAGCGCCCTGACCGATGCCAATAACGAGTTGTCCCGGGAGTATCCGGATCTCATCCTGCAGGCAGTCGCCGCTGATTTCGAGTCCCAGCTCCAGCTGCTCCCCAGCGACGGACACCGGATGGTGGCGTTCCTGGGCGGGACCATCGGGAACCTCGAGCCGGATGCCCGCGCTCGGTTCCTCGTCCAGGTGAGGGAACTCCTGGGGAAGGAGGGCGGATCATTGCTGATCGGCACAGGCCTGGTGCAGCCGCCTGAAGTCCTCATCCCCGCCTACGACGACGCGAGCGGCGTGACTGCCGACTTCAACCGCAATGTGCTGCGCGTCCTCAACGCGGAGCTGGGAGCCGATTTCGACGTCGAGGCTTTCGACCACGTGGCGGTGTGGAACGAGGCCGAGGAGTGGATCGAGATGAGGCTGCGGGCCACGCGCGCCATGCGGGTGCGACTGCCCGGCGCCGGAATCGAAATCAGCTTCGACCGGGGCGAAGACCTGCGGACCGAGGTGTCCGCGAAATTCCGACCGGAGAAAATTGCCGCGGAGCTCGAGGCTGCACGACTGACCGTCGTCGGGCAGTGGACGGACGCCGAGGAACGCTATGCGATGACCCTGGCCGAACCCCTGTAGGCCATCGGCGCTCGGTCCTCCATCGACCAGCCACCCCCACCGATCGAGTGCGCAGAAATGACGCCTATCCGGGTCGATATCGGTAACTGCTGCGCACTCGAAGAGGGCCACACACGAAAAAGTGGTGCATCCGACCCCGAGGGAATGGATGCACCACTTTCAGAAGGACTTGATACCGCTCGCTCAGCCCGTCCGGCGTGAACCGCCGTCCTCGCCGTCGTCGCCGTACTCCTCGACGTATTTGTCTGCATACTCCGAATAGTCCGGTTCCACCGGCTCCGGAGCCTCAGTACGTCGATTGGAGGCACGACCGCTCGGGCCTGTGAGCTCGCGCTGCAGTGCCGTGTAGTCAGTCGCCGGGCTGAAGTACTTCATGTCCCGGGCCTGCTTGGTAGCTTTTGCCTTTTGACGGCCGCGCCCCATGGCGTGACCCCCTTTTTGCGTCGATCCGGAGGTGGTCGCTGGGGCACAAGGCCCAAGGCTACAGCGAGGCCCCGGATTATTTGGTCAATATGTCGTGACTCTAGGTTACATGCTTTCAGGGACGCCGGTGCGCGGCTTCCTCAGCCCGTAGCAACGGTCACCGTCAGTCCCTCACCTTCGCCGTCGTCGGTCGCCGCGCGGTCCACCACCACGGTGTCGCCGTCGTCGATCCCGCCGGCAAGGATGCCGCGGGCCAGCCGGTCCCCGATCTCCCGCTGGACGAGGCGCCGCAGCGGCCTGGCTCCGTAGGCGGGATCGAATCCCGTCATGGCCAACCATTCGCTCGCGGCCGGAGTGACGTCCAGCTGGAGCCTGCGGTCCCTGAGCCTCGAAGCCAGCGCGTCGACCTGGAGGTTGACGATCCGCGAGAGGTCATCGAGACTCAGCGGGTCGAACACGACGACGTCGTCGAGCCGGTTGAGGAACTCCGGCCGGAAGCTTGCGTTCACAGTGGCCAGGACGGCCTCCCGCTTGGCGTCGTCGTCGAGCATCGGGTCGACGAGGAACTGCGAGCCGAGGTTCGAAGTCAGCACGAGGATCACGTTCCGGAAGTCCACGGTGCGTCCCTGGCCGTCGGTCAGCCGGCCGTCATCGAGCACCTGGAGGAGAATGTCGAAGACCTCCGGATGCGCCTTCTCCACCTCGTCGAGGAGCACCACACTGTAGGGACGACGCCGCACGGATTCGGTGAGCTGGCCGCCCTCCTCGTATCCGACATAGCCGGGGGGTGCTCCGACAAGCCGCGCGATCGAGTGTTTCTCGGAGTACTCGGACATGTCGATACGGATCATGGCGCGTTCGTCGTCGAACAGGAAGTCCGCGAGCGCCTTGGCGAGTTCGGTCTTGCCCACCCCGGTGGGGCCGAGGAACAGGAACGAACCGGTGGGCCGATCCGGGTCGGACACGCCGGCCCGTGCGCGCCGCACCGCGTCGGATACCGAAGCGACTGCCCTCCGCTGGCCGATCAGGCGCGCACCGATGGTGTCCTCCATCTGCAGCAGCTTCTGGCTCTCGCCCTGCAGCATGCGCCCGGCCGGGATGCCCGTCCATGCCGAAATGACCTCGGCGATGTCCCCTGCACTCACCTCATCGGCAACCATGAGCTCCGGGGCGCCATCTGCCTGCTCCTCCGCCTGCGCGGCGTCCAGTTCGCGCTGGACCTGGGGGATCTCGCCGTAGAGGATCCGTGACGCCGTTTCGAGGTCGCCGTCGCGCTGGGCGCGGTCAGCCTGCGAGCGCAAGTCATCGAGTGAGGCCTTGAGGTCGCCGACCCGGTTGAGGCCGGCTTTTTCGGCCTCCCACCGGGCATTGAGGGCGCTGAGCTGTTCACTCTTGTCGGCCAGATCGGCGCGTAGCGTCTCCAGGCGCTCCACCGACGCCTGGTCCTTTTCGCCCGACAGCGCGAGTTCCTCCATCCGAAGCCGATCGAGCGCACGTTTGAGCTGATCAATTTCCTCCGGCGCCGAGTCGATCTCCATCCGCAGTCGCGACGCCGCTTCATCCACGAGGTCGATCGCCTTGTCGGGAAGCTGACGCCCCGAGATGTACCGGTGCGACAGCGTGGCTGCCGCGACCAGGGCTGCGTCGGCGATGGACACCTTGTGGTGCGCCTCGTACCGCTCCTTGAGCCCGCGGAGAATACCAATGGTGTCCACCACCGAGGGCTCCCCCACGTACACCTGCTGGAAGCGCCGCTCAAGCGCCGGGTCCTTTTCCACCCGCTCGCGATACTCATCGAGCGTGGTGGCACCGATCAGCCGCAGTTCACCGCGCGCAAGCATGGGCTTCAGCATGTTTCCGGCGTCCATGGACCCTTCGGACGCACCGGCGCCCACCACCGTGTGCAGTTCGTCGATGAACGTCACCACCTGGCCGTTCGCGGAACGGATCTCCTCGAGGACAGCCTTCAACCGTTCCTCGAACTCGCCGCGGTACTTGGCCCCCGCAACCATCGAGCCGAGGTCAAGGCTGATGAGGGTTTTGCCGCGCAGCGACTCCGGAACGTCGCCGGCCACCATGCGCTGCGCCAGGCCCTCGACGACGGCGGTCTTCCCGACGCCCGGCTCTCCGATCAGCACGGGGTTGTTCTTGGTGCGCCGGCTCAGCACCTGCACCACGCGGCGGATTTCGGCATCGCGCCCGATCACGGGGTCCAGTTTGCCCGACCGCGCGATCTCCGTGAGGTCCACGCCGAACTTCTGCAGCGCCTGGAACGTGTTCTCGGGGTCCGGCGAGGTCACGCGGCGGTCACCCCGCACGCCGGGAAGCGCAGCCGCGAGGGCGGCGGGGGATACCCCTGCGCCGCGGAGGATGGTCCCCGCAGTCCCTGGATCCGCGGCGAGGCCGAGCAGCAGATGCTCGGTGGAGACGAACTGGTCGCCCAGCGACTCGGCTTCCTGCTGCGCCGCCGTCACCACCTGCAGCGCTCCGCGGGAGAACTGCGGCTGCGCCACGGAACTGCCCGACGACGCCGGCAACGCCTTGATGGCCGAGCTCGCTTGGACACTGATGTCATCAGGGCCCGCACCAGCGGCTTTGAGCAGCGCCACGGCCACGCCGTCGCGCTGGTCCATGAGGGCTTTCAGGAAGTGGGGGGGCTCCACCTGCGGATTGCCTGCGGTGGAGGCGTTCATCGCCGCGGCTGAGAGCGCTTCCTGGCTTTTCGTCGTGAATTTGGTGTCCACAGGAATGTCCTTTCTGGCAGATAGCCATCCAACTGCCTTGAGTCTAGTCGACTCAACTCTTGAGTGCAGCAGCTTCACTTCCGCTTCACTCAGGGCGAAGCCGTTCCTGCCATTCACTCGGTAGCATGTGAGTGTGAGCCAGATCACCCATTTCGCGGCGCCCGGTGCTCTGCCGGTAACGTTGACGGTCCCCTCCGCGCCAAAACTTTCTGCTGAGTACCTGCGTGAAACTCCTGCATCAATGTCCTGCCGTGCTGCGTCGTTGGGGATGCTGTCAGCGTGGCTTCAATCAATCCGAGGGATGACATGAGCCAATCAACGAAAGCACCACCGGGCGCTTCAACTCCGGCCGAACCGGAAAAAACCCCGGGCAGGACCCAGGTCAACAAGACGGTTTTCATCGGCTCCGCAGCCGGTATCCTCGCCATCACCCTGTGGGCCATCGTGTCACCCGAGAGTGCCGCGGCCGTGATCGGCTCGATCGTCGGATGGGTGTCCACCAACCTGGGGTGGTACTACTTCCTCATCGTCACCCTGGTGGTGATCTTCGTCCTCGTGGTGGCACTGACGAGGGTCGGCAAGACCAAGCTCGGACCCGATCACTCCAAGCCCCAGTTCAGCATGTTCACCTGGGCCTCGATGCTGTTCGCCGCGGGCATCGGCATCGACCTGATGTTCTTCTCGGTGTCGGAACCCATCACCCAATACCTCGCCCCTCCCCAGGGCGACGGCGGAACCACCGAGGCGGCCCGCCAGGCCATGGTCCTCACACTGTTCCACTACGGCATCACCGGCTGGGCACTGTATGCACTGATGGGCCTTGCGCTGGGATACTTCGCCTACCGACAGAACCTCCCCCTCAGCATCCGCAGCGCGCTCTACCCCATCTTCGGCAAGAAGATCAACGGCGGCCTTGGCGACGCCGTGGACATCGCGGCACTCCTCGGAACGATCTTCGGAATCGCGACGTCCCTCGGCATCGGCGTGGTCCAGCTCAACTACGGCCTCACCGTCATGTTCGGGCTGCCCGAAAACCTTACCGTGCAGATCGGCCTCATCGTCGTCGCCGTGCTCATGGCCACCGTGTCCGTGGTTTCCGGCGTCGAGAAGGGCATCCGGCGGCTCGCGGAACTCAACGTCATCCTCGCACTCGGGCTGATGCTGTTCGTCCTGATCAGCGGCAAGACCAGCTTCCTGCTGGACGGCATCATCCAGAACACCGGCGACGTCCTCAGCCGCTTCCCCGGCATGACCCTCGACACCTTCGCCTACGACCGCCCCGATGCCTGGCTCAGCGGTTGGACCCTGTTCTTCTGGGCCTGGTGGATCGCGTGGGCACCCTTCGTGGGACTGTTCCTGGCCCGGATCTCCCGCGGCAGGACCATCCGCCAGTTCGTCCTCGGCACCATGATCGTCCCCTTCGCCTTCATCCTGCTCTGGATCTCCGTCTTCGGGAACAGCGCACTGGACCTCGTCATGGGCGGCAACGCGGATTTCGGGGAGACGGCAATGAATCAGCCGGAGCGTGCGTTCTACGGACTGCTGGAGCAGTACCCTGCGGCCCCGCTACTCGTTGCGGTCGCCACCTTCACCGGGCTGCTGTTCTACGTCACCTCCGCCGATTCCGGTGCCCTCGTGATGGCGAACTTCACATCCCGGCTCAAGGACGCCGACTCCGACGGCCCCAAGTGGCTCCGCATCTTCTGGGCGGTGGCCACCGGCCTGCTGACGCTGGCGATGCTGACGGTCGGTGGCGTCCCGACCCTCCAGAACGCCACCATCATCATGGGACTGCCCCTGTCGATCCTGCTGCTGTTCATCATGCTGGGCATCTACAAGGCCCTCCGCGTAGAGAACTCGCTGATCGACAGCTACCGGGCAAGCCTTCCCGGTATCATTTCCGGGCGGGCGAATGAGAGCACTGGAGGGCGGAACTGGCGGCAACGCCTTCGCCGCGCCATGTCATACCCCGGACCCAAGCAAGCCAATCACTTCGTCGACGCGGTGGCGGAACCGGCGCTGCAGGAAGTCCACGATGAGCTATCGGCCCAGGGCGCCGACGTCGTTTTGACCACCGGAACGGTGGAGGCCTGCGGTATCCGCCACGTCGACCTGCAGGTCAACCTTGGGGGCGAGCGCCCGTTCAAGTACCAGATCTATCCCGTGCAGTACGACACGCCGTCCTTCGCCACCGAGAACGCGGCGGTGGATGCGAAGTACTACCGGATGGAGGTCTTCTCTCTCGAGGGGAGCCACAGCTACGACCTCACCGGCTACACGACCGACCAGGTCATCACCGACGTGCTGGACCACTACGAGACGCACCTCGAGTTTCTGCACCTCAACCGTGCAGTGCCCGGCAATACGGCTCTCACCGAGGATCAGAGTGCCAAGGACAACTGGGCATCAGACTTCCCACACCAGGAGGAAACCAAGTGAGTACAGCAACACTGTTCATTGGCGGGGAATGGGTGCCGGCTTCCGACGGCGGTACCCGCGCCATCCACTGCCCGGCCGACGGCGAATCCGTGGGCGATGTGTCCGAGGGCACTCGGGAAGACGCCGAGCGTGCCATTGCGGCAGCCCGGAAGTCCTTCGATTCCGGCGAGTGGGCTTCGGTGCCCGCACCGCATCGCGGTGACTTCCTCCTCCGGGTGGCGGCCGAGCTGCGCGCCCGCAAGGACGAGTTCGCCCGGGCCGAGACGCTGGACACCGGCAAGCGCCTGGTCGAGAGCGAGATCGACATAAACGATATCGCCGACTGCTTCGCCTACTTCGGCAAGCTGGCCGGCCAGGACGCCGGGCGCATGGTCGATGCCGGCAACAACAGCGTGGTGAGCCGGATCGCCTACGAACCCGTGGGGGTGTGCGGGCTCATCTCCCCGTGGAACTATCCCCTCCTGCAGTCCGCCTGGAAGATTGCGCCGGCACTCGGTGCGGGGTGCTCCTTCATCCTGAAACCCAGCGAACTGACTCCGCACACGTCCATCCTGATGATGGACCTCCTCGATTCCCTGGGCCTTCCCAAGGGCGTCGCCAACCTCGTGCTGGGTGCCGGCGCCGTCGTGGGCGCGCCCCTGTCCGAGCACCCCGACGTCGACATGGTGTCCTTCACGGGCGGCCTGGAGACCGGCAAGCGGATCGCCGCGGCGGCGTCGGGCACCATCAAGAAGGTGGCGCTGGAGCTGGGTGGCAAGAACCCGAACATCGTCTTCGCCGACGCCGATTTCGACGCCGCCCTCGACAACGCGCTCAATGCCGCCTTCGTCCATTCCGGTCAGGTGTGCTCCGCCGGTGCCCGGCTCCTCGTCGAGGAACCCATCGCCGAGCGGTTCGTCGACGAGCTGGTCCGACGCACCCGCGAGATCCGTCTCGGCGGACCGTTTGACGAGCACGCCGAAGCGGGCCCCCTCATTTCGGCGGCCCACCGCGACAAGGTGACCGCCTACGTCCGGAAAGGCCTCGACGAGGGTGCACGCCTGCGCTGTGGCGGCACCTGGGGCGAGGGGGAACTCGAGAAGGGCTTCTACTACACACCCACCGTGCTGGACCAGGTGACGCGCGGCTCGTCGGTACTCGTCGATGAAGCCTTCGGACCGGTGGTCACCGTTGAGACCTTCAACGGCGAGGACGAGGCGGTGGAGCTCGGCAACGACACCTCCTACGGCCTCGCGGGAGCGGTCTGGTCGCAGGACGCCGGCAAGGGCCAGCGCGTCGCTGCGCGCCTGAGGCACGGCACCATCTGGATCAACGACTTCCACCCGTATCTTCCGCAGGCGGAGTGGGGCGGCTTCGGCCAGTCCGGCATGGGCCGCGAACTCGGGCCCACCGGATTCGCTGAATACCAGGAAGCCAAGCACATCTATCACAACATCAAGCCCGCCGTCACCGGCTGGTTC
>NZ_KI914796.1:14344-23283 GCF_000520535.1 Arthrobacter sp. H41 | reverse complement strand
TGGTCGAGGCGGGCCCCGACGACCGTGGCTCCGACGTCATCCTGCGGCTGGACCGCTGGATGGAACTGCTGGAATCCGGCTACGACTGGGACTACCCCATCGAACCGCAGGAGAACGGCAACTCCTTCATGCGCCACGCCCGGGCCAAGGTCATGGGCGGCTGCTCGAGCCACAACTCATGCATCGCCTTCTGGGCTCCGCGCGAGGACATCGACCAGTGGGAGCGCGAGTTCGGGGCGACAGGCTGGAACTCCGATAACGCCTACAAGCTGTACCAGCGGCTCGAGACCAATGAGGACGCCGGTCCCGACGCGCCGCACCACGGCGACAGCGGGCCCGTGCACCTCATGAACATCCCCGCGCATGACCCGTCAGGCCGTGCCCTCCTCGAAGCCTGCGCGCAGGCCGGGATCCCGGGAGCCAGATTCAACACGGGAGAAACCGTTCTCAACGGCGCCGGTCTGTTCCAGATCAACCGGCAGGCGGACGGCACCCGGGCGTCGTCGTCGGTGTCCTACATCCACCCGATAATGGAGCGCCCCAACTTCACGCTGCTGACCGACCTGCGGGCGCGTGAGCTACGGATCGACGGCGATCACCGGTGCACCGGCGTCGACGTCGTCGATGGTGCGTTCGGGCGGACGCACGCCCTGACGGCGCGCCTCGAAGTGATCGTCTCCGCCGGAGCGATCGACTCGCCGAAGCTGCTGATGCTCTCCGGGATCGGGCCGGCGGAGCACCTCACCGAGCGTGGCGTCGACGTGCGGGTGGATTCGCCAGGTGTCGGTGAACACCTGCAGGACCACCCGGAAGGAGTGATCCAGTGGGAGGCCAGGAAGCCGATGACGGAGACCTCCACCCAGTGGTGGGAGATCGGCATCTTCACCACCACCGAGGAGGGCCTCGACCGCCCCGACCTGATGTTCCACTACGGGTCCGTGCCGTTCGACATGCACACCCTGCGGCAGGGCTTTCCCACCACGGACAACGGTTTCTGCCTCACCCCCAACGTCACCCACGCGCGGTCCCGCGGCAACGTGAAACTGCGCAGCAGGGACTTCCGCGACAAGCCCATGGTGGATCCCCGGTACTTCACCGATCCCCACGACATGCGCGTGATGATCGCGGGCATCCGGAAGGCGCGCGAGATCGTGGGGCAGCTTGCCATGGCCGAGTGGGCGGGCGAGGAACTGTACCCGGGCAAGGACGTCCAGACCGACGAGCAGCTCCAGGACTACATCCGGCGGACCCACAACACCGTGTACCACCCGGCGGGCACCGTACGCATGGGATCGCTGGACGACCCGATGTCACCGCTTGATCCGCAGCTGCGCGTGAAGGGCATTTGGGGGCTGCGCGTGGCCGATGCCTCCGTGATGCCGGAACTCACCACCGTCAATCCGAATATCACCACCATGATGATCGGTGAGCGGTGCGCCGACCTCGTCAAGGCGGACCGCGCCGCTGCTCTCCGAAGCGGTGCCGCCGCGGGCAGCTTGCCGGCCGGCTGACCGGTTCACTCCCTCTGCAACACCGGCCGGCCGGCGAACTGCTGGCCGGTATGCGGAGCAGAAGGTTCCCCATCGGCCATAATGGCCTGATGGGGAACCTTCACCGTTTCAGTGCCGTCCTGACCACTGCCGTCCTGGCCGTCTCGCTGGCGGCCTGCACCGACAGTGGACCCACGGCCGAGGACGCAGCCCAGGAGCTCGCCGCCGGCCTGGCGAAGCTCGACGTCTCCGGGTCCGCCTTCACCACCGTCGAAGCCGAGGATGTCACCACCGACCTCGGCACGATCACCGAAGCGCTGGACCCCCTCACCCCGGAAGTCACTGTGGCGTCGGTCGAATCCACCGGTGACGACGCCGCCACGGCGCAGCTGGACTACACCTGGGATGTCGATGCCTCCGACGCCGATTGGACGTATTCGACGACGGCGAACCTCACCCGCGCGGAGGACGAATGGCAGGCGGTGTGGGACCCCTCGCTCTTCGTGCCGGAGCTGAGGGTCGACGAGCGCCTCGAAAAAGCCGAGATCCAGCCCGAGCGGGCCGGGATCACGACCGCTGACGGCGAGGCCATCGTGACGGATCGGCCCGTGGTCCGGGTGGGCATCGACAAGATGCAGCTTCCGGAGGCGGAGCAGCCGGCGGCGGCCACCGCCCTCGCGGAACTCCTGGAAATCGATCCCGCCGCGTATGCCGAACAGGTTGCCGCCTCGGGTGCGGATGCCTTCGTGGAGGCCATCGTGCTCCGCGATGACGCGTCGCGGACGGTGACCGACGAGCAGATCGAGGCGATTCCCGGAGCCCTCGTGCAGGTCGACACCCTCGCCCTGGCGCCCACCCGCACCTTCGCGCGGGAACTCCTCGGGTCGGTGGGTGAACCGAGCGCCGAACTCATCGAGCAGTCCGACGGAACCCTCACCGCCGGGGACACCACCGGATTGTCCGGCCTCCAGCTGCAGCACAACGACCAGCTCGCCGGAACCCCCGGCCTCGAGATCACCGCGGTGTCCGGCGATGGAGCGGGCCCCCGGCAGCTCTTCGAGAAGCCGCCCGTGGCCGGCACGCCGCTTGCCATCACGCTGGATCCCGCGATGCAGGCCCTGGCCGAGCAGGTCCTGGCCGAGGAGCCCTCGGCGTCGTCGATCGTGGCCATTCGTCCCAGCTCCGGCGAGATCCTCACGGTGGCGAACGGCCCCGGCAGTAACGGTCTGCAGACCGCCCTCCTGGGCCAGTACCCGCCGGGTTCCACCTTCAAGGTCGCCACGAGCCTGGCCCTGCTCCGCGAGGGATTCACCCCTGCGACGCCGACCGAGTGCCCGGCCGAACTCGTCGTCGAGGGCCGCACCTTCAAGAATGCCAGCACGTATCCGGCGCAGTTCGTGGGAACGATCCCGCTGCTCCAGACCTTCGCGCAGTCCTGCAACACCGGCTTCATCTCGAACCGCGACATCGTGTCCCAGCCGGAGCTCGCTGCAGCGGCAGCGGATCTGGGCATCGGCGTGGAATCGGCCATCGGTCTGCCTGCCTTCTTCGGCGCAGTCCCCACCGAGGCCGAGGGGACCGCGCACGCCGCGGCGATGATCGGCCAGGGCGAGGTCCTGGTCTCACCGCTCGCGCTGGCCACCATGACCGCCAGCGTCGGCAACGGCTCGCGGGTCACCCCGACGCTATTGGCGGAAGGGCAGGACGCCGGGCAGCCGCCGTCGGCTTCGGGCACGCCGGCGCCCTCCCCGTCGTCCTCGGGCGCCGCAGGCCCAGGCACGCCCGGCGACGCCGCGGCTCCCAGCGCATTCACGCCGGAGGAAGCGGACACGCTCCGCACCCTGATGCGCGCCGTCGTCACCGATGGAGGCGGGCAGCTCCTCGGTGACGTCCCCGGGGAACCCGTGCTTGCGAAGACCGGTACCGCCGAGTTCGGCAGCGAGGACCCACCGCGCACCCACGCATGGATCGTCGCGCTGCAGGGCGATCTCGCTGTGGCCGTCTTCGTCGAGGAGGGAGAACTGGGTTCAACCTCCGGCGGACCACTGATGGAAGCCTTCCTGCGGGGGCTCACACCCTAAAATTTGCCAGCACTTCAACACCGGGAGACTTGGGGGTTTCACCGCGGCGTGACATCGATAGGCCTGCATCCGCACGCGGATGTTGTTTCGTTCATCCCGGCAAGCCCGTAGAAAGGGTCGTAGTGAATTTTTCCTTCGTACCGTTCGTCATAGGTGCAATTGTTCTCCTCATCCTCCTCGTCGTCATCGCGGTCCTCGCGAAAATGGCGCTCCATATCGCCAGCCCCGACCAGGCGCTCATCATCTCGTCGCGCGACAGCAAGGGTCAGCCGGACCCCGACAGCCAGCGCGTGGTCTTCGGGCGCGTGTTCATCAACCCGTTCTCGCAGCGGGCCTATCCCCTGTCCCTCGCGTCCCGCCAGGTCTCGCTGAAGATCGAGGGCATCTCCCTCAACGGCATCAAGCTGCACCTCACCGGCGTGGCGCAGGTGAAGGTCGGGGGCGACGCCGACTCGGTGCGCAAGGCCGCCCAGCGCTTCCTCAACCAGCAGGACGCCATCGACCACTACACGCAGGAGACGCTCTCCGGCTCCCTGCGCTCGATCGTGGGCACCCTGACCGTCGAGTCGATCATCCGCGATCGCGCCACCTTCGCCAAGAGCGTCAAGGAGGAAGCCGAACACTCCATGCACAACCAGGGCCTGGAAATCGACACCTTCCAGATCCAGTCGGTCGACGACGACTCGGGTTACCTGAAGAACCTCGGCCGGCCCGAAGCGGCGCTTGCGGAGCGGAACGCGAAGATTGCCGAAGCACGCTCGGTCCAGGAGTCCGAGCAGGCCCGCGCGATCTCCGACGAGCAGGTGGCGCTCGCACAGCAGCAGCTGATCATCCGCAGGGCGGAACTGAAGGAAGAGGCCGACGCGCGGCAAGCACGCGCCGACGCCGCCGGCCCGCTTGCCCAGGCCGAGCAGAACGAGCAGGTGATCATCCGCGAGCAGCAGGTGGCCCAGCGTCGTGCCGAACTGCGCGAGCGGGAGCTCGACACCGAGGTACGCAAACCGGCCGACGCCGAGAAGTACCGGCTGATCCAGCAGGCCGACGCGAAGCTCGAGGAACGGCGGCGCGCCTCCGAGGCCACCGAGATCGAAGCACGGGTCGAGCTCGCCAAGCGGAAACTGAGTGCCGAGGGTGACCGGGTGGGCGCTGAGGCCGACGCAGCGGCGAACACCGCACGCGGTAACGCGGAAGCTGGCATCAATGAGGCGAAGGGCCGCGCCGATGCAGCGGTCATCAGCTCGCGCGGTAACGCCGAGGCCGTCTCCACCGAGGCCAAGGGCAAGGCGGAGGCCGCCGGTATCGCGGCTCAGGCCGAGGCGTACCAGAAGTTCAACCAGGCAGCCATCCTCAGCAAGGTCCTCGAGGTGCTTCCCGCCATGGCCCGCGAGGTCGCAGCCCCGATGTCCGCGATCAAGAACATGACAGTGGTCTCGAACGACGGCGCGAGCCAGCTCAGCAAGAATGTGTCGAGCGGCGTCCACCAGACCACGCAGATGATCAAGGACACCACGGGCCTCGACATCATTTCGCTGCTGGGCGATGCCCTCAAGAACGCCAATCCCGCGGGGCGGAACGCTTCGACTGGTTCCTCCACCCCGGGGTCGTCCGCTGCGGTGTCGCCGCGCACCGATAGTTCCGGGGCCGGAGCGGATTCCTGACGAGGTAAGTACCAGGACCATCCTCCTCAAGGGAGTTGCGACTGACCTGAGATGACGCAGGCGCCCGGCTGGACTTTTCCGGCCGGGCGCCTGCATGTCAAGTATCTTGAGGGAAAACAGAACTTTCCTGCAATCAGGCCTTGAGGGCGGAAGCCCATCCTTGGAACAGCGGCCTCGCCGGCAACCCGCCATGGCCCCTTCGACAGGGAAGTGAACATGCAGCACGAACAAACCCTTGGCGCCCTGACCTTCGCCGGTTTGACCGTTGACGAAGTGTGGTTTCACTACCTGAACATGGGCGGCGGGATCGGAGGAACTGAGGTCGATGCCTATCTCCACGGGATGATGGCCCTTCCCGCAGGGGAACGTGACTGTGTCTCCCAGGCGGTGAACGAGCTCATCGACGACCTCGGAGGGAACTGCGGCGCCCTGCACCGTGCGCCCTACAGCTCCGATCACTTCAGCGGCAAGCAACCACGGGCCACCCCTGCGGCCGGGATGAGCGCAGTTCCCCTTCGGGAAGGGTACTACCGGTAGTAGGCCATGCGCGCGCTCGAGGAGGGCACGATCTCCTTGCCGAGCGGCATCAGCGACACCGGAATGAGCTTGAGGTTGGCGATTCCCAGCGGGATGCCGATGATGCTGAGGAACATCGGAATGGCAGTGACCACATGTCCGATGGCGATCCAGATGCCGGCAACCAGTATCCAGAGGACGTTCCCCAGCGTCGAGAAGGCGTAGGTCCGGCCGCCGCGGTCCACCACGCTACGCCCGAAAGGCCACAGAGCGTAGGCGCCGATCCGGAAGGAGGCTATTCCGAAGGGAATGGTGACGATCAGTAGGCAGCAGAGGATTCCCGCGGCGAAGTAGCCGAGGGCCAGCCAGATTCCGCCGAACAGGAGCCAGATCACGTTCAGGAGTGTGTTCATGGCTCCCATTCTTCCCCAGGGAGCCGCGGAGTGGCCTCCTGCACAAGAAAAAAGGCGCTCCTTCCCCGGAGGGAAGGAGCGCCTTTCATTCGCGTTTAGCGCGCGCGGCGGTCGTTCGACGCCGGTGCAGTTGCACGGCGTGACCCGCTGGTACGCCGCGCGGCATCCGAACGGCCCGCCGACGGCGCACCATGGGAGCGCTGCCCGCCGGGTGCCTGGCCGCTGCCTGCTGCAGCGGGACGCCTTGGAGCGACATCACCGGCGCGCTGGCCCGTCGCCGGCCTGCGGGTGCGGGCTGCGCCGTTCTCGGAGGAGGCGCCCGCCTCGGATGGCCGACGGCGGCTGCTGCCGGTTCCACCGTTGGTGTCGGAGCCGAAGCGCGGAGCCTGTGGCTGGTCCTTGCGGCGCTCGGAGCGGTTGCCCGAGGGCGATTCGGTAGCTACGCGGCCACGACCACCGCGGCCTCCGCGGCCTCCCGGCGCCGGCGCTGCGGTTCCACGGCGTGCACGCTTGCGCTCGGCGTTGGCTCCGGTCGAGCTGCCGTCGCCCCGCTGGACCTCGCGCTGTGCGAGCAGCGCAGCACGAGTGCGCGGATCGATCTTCTCGGCGACGTCACCGATGAGCTTGCCCACCAGTGGTGAGGTCGCCTTGACGTTCTCGAAGGCGACGTCGACGCCCGCTGCGCGCATCAGCTTCTGGACCTCGGACTTCTGCTCGGGAAGCGTGATCGTGACGACGGTTCCAGAGGAACCGGCGCGCGCGGTACGCCCTGAGCGGTGCAGGTAGGCCTTGTGCTCCGTGGGCGGGTCCACGTGGACCACCAGTTCGACGTCGTCCACGTGGACTCCGCGAGCGGCGACATCCGTCGCCACCAGGACACGCACGTCCCCGCTGGAGAATTCGGCCAGGTTCCGGTCACGGGCGTTCTGTGAAAGGTTGCCGTGGAGGTCGACGGCGGGGATCCCGGCGTCGGTCAGGGTCTTGGCCAGCTTCCGTGCGTGGTGCT
Organism: Arthrobacter sp. H41; assembly: GCF_000520535.1. Lineage (GTDB taxonomy): Bacteria > Actinomycetota > Actinomycetes > Actinomycetales > Micrococcaceae > Arthrobacter_D. The sequence continues at coordinate 16,119 of NZ_KI914796.1, read as the reverse complement.
TGGTGCGCATGAACAGCAGGCGGCGGCCGGTCCCCGATGCCAGCTGGACGATCAGCTGCTTCTTCTGCGTCTGGTCACCGATGAGCAGGACGTGGTGCTCCATGGTGGTCACCGCAGCCTGGGGGTCGTCCACGGAGTGGGTCACCGGCTTGGTCAGGTAACGGTTGACGAGCTTGTCCACGCCGTTGTCCAGCGTCGCGGAGAACAGCAGCCGCTGCCCTTCGGCTGGGGTGGTGTCCATGAGCTTCTTGACCACCGGGAGGAAGCCGAGATCGGCCATGTGGTCGGCCTCGTCCAGCACCGTGATCTCGACCGATTCGAGTGAGATCAGCTTCTGGCGCATCAGGTCTTCAAGGCGGCCGGGGCAGGCGATGACGATATCGACGCCTGCGCGCAGTGCCTTCTCCTGGCGCTGCTGGGACACGCCGCCGTAGATGACCGTCGTGTTGAGCCCGAGCACGTTGGCCAGGGGCTCGATGGTGTTGTTGATCTGGGTGGCGAGCTCGCGGGTGGGAGCGAGCACCAGGGCCAGCGGGCGTCCCGGCTTGCGGCGGTAGGCCGCTTCCTGCTCGGCCAGCCGTGCCACCATGGGCAGGGCGAACGCGAGGGTCTTGCCGGAACCGGTCCGGCCCCGGCCCAGGACGTCGCGTCCGGCAAGGGTGTCAGGAAGGCTTTTCACCTGAATGGGAAATGGTTCGGTGATTCCCTGAGCGGAGAGGTTTTCGACCAGCGCTTTGGGCACACCGAGGGCAGCAAAAGTAGTCATGTAGTTAGCACGAACTTTCTTCTCATCTTCCCCGGCGCCGGTTGGCACAGGGGTTCGCCGAAGAAAAGTCAGACAGTGTCCACCGCGCTCGAAGAGGAGCATGTGCGGGACAAAAGAAAGTGTTCATCGACGCATGCCGTGCATCGTCGACCGGTGGAAACCGGCATGTGCACAGGCAAGTCTCTCTATTCTAGCACTCCTCCACTCTCGCCCCGCCCGCTACTGAAGCAGGGTGGTGAGAAGCTTGTCCGATGCGCCCTGGGCTTCGCCATCGAAAGCTCCGCCGCTGACAAGCAGCTCATCGGCTCCGGTGTCAGCCATCAGTTGCGCCAGCCTCCTTTCGACCTGCTGAACAGTGCCGTGGATCGAGGTGGCGAGAAAGTCGTCCATCAGCTTCTTCTCCCGGCCCGAGGCAGAAGCGTATTCCGCGGACCCCATCGGCTCCAGGGGTGGGAAGGCACCCCTGGTCCTCGCAATAGCCATGGCTCGCGCTTCAGGTAGCAGTTGCTCCAGTGCGGCGTCGCTGGTGCCGGCGACGGCAACGTTCGTCGAGACCATCACGAACGGTTCGTCCCGCCACGCCGACGGCCGGAACTGCGAGCGGTACTGCTCGATCACCGGAATCTTTCCGTCGGAACGCCGTTGGGAGAGCGCCGGTCCGCCAAGGACGACGCCGAGCCCGGCCCGCGCGGCGATCTCGACTCCCGTGCCGGTCGCAAGGACGAACACCGGCGTCGAGGAGCGGTCCTCGGGACGGGCGGTGACGGCTGCCGAGCCCGACAGGTAGGCAAGCAGCTCAAGCACATCGGCTTCGAACCGGCTTGAACCCTCCTTACCGCTGCGCAGCGCCTCGCGGACGGCAGGAGTGAAACCGAGTGAGCGTCCCACGCCCAGATCGATACGTCCGGGATAGAGAGCCGCCAGGGTGGCCACCTGCTCGGCGACCACCAGAGGCTGGTGGTTGGGAAGCATGATCCCTCCCGAACCCACCCGGATCGTCCCGGTCCGG
>NZ_KI914796.1:12271-14244 GCF_000520535.1 Arthrobacter sp. H41 | reverse complement strand
CGGGCACTCCGTGATGCTCCGCCACCCAGAAGCGGTGGTAGCCCAGCGCCTCGGTCCGCTCGGCCCGGTCCACCACCGCCCCCAGCGCATCCGCTTCGGAGGACCCTGCACGGGAGTTCGCACGATCGAGGATTGAAAACCTGACAGGTGAAGGCATACTCCCTCAAACCCCGGAGGAAGGAAAGGAATTCCGGAGATACCACCGGAAGGTTCAACTCCGGCGGCGGCCGCCGGGAGTGCTGGTCTAGGGTGGAGCCGAGGTAGTGACGGTCAGGAAGGCATCGACTCATGAAGCAGATCACTTTGGGTTCATCGCTTGAAGTGTCCCGTCTGGGTCTCGGCTGCATGGGAATGTCCGCGTTCCACACAGGCAGCGGCCGGGACGAAGCCGGGGCGGTGGCAACGATCCACCGGGCAGCCGAACTCGGCATCACCTTCTTCGACACGGCCGAAATGTACGGGCCCTATGCCAACGAGGAACTCCTCGGCCGGGCTTTCGAGGGCAGGCGCGACGACATCGTGATCGCCACGAAGTTCGGCACCATCCGGCACACCGCGGATGACGCGATGGGCCTGGACGGCAGCGCGGCGAACGTGCGCCTTGCGGTGGAGGGCTCCCTCAGGCGATTGCGCACCGACTACATCGACCTTTATTACCAGCACCGCATGGATCCGGATGTTCCGGTGGAGGAGACCATGGGCGCGCTCAGCGAACTGGTACAGGAAGGGAAGATCCGGCATATCGGTCTCTCGGAAGCCGCCCCGCCACGATTCGGCGCGCTCATGCCGTTCACCCGGTGACAGCGCTGCAAACCGAATACTCGCTGTGGTCCCGGGATCCTGAGCAGGAAATCCTTCCGCTCGTGCGCGAACTGCGGATCGGTTTCGTGCCCTACTCCCCCTTGGGCCGGGGATTCCTCACCGGAACCATCCGGTCGCTCGACCAGCTTGACGAGTCGGATTTCCGCCGCAACAACCCCCGCTTCGCCGGAGAAAACCTGCAGGCGAACATCCGGATCGTGGAGGAGGTCGACGCCGTCGCCCGTCAGTCGGGTGCGAAGCCGGGACAGGTCGCGCTGGCCTGGCTCCTGGCCCAGGGGAATGACATTGCGCCGATCCCGGGGACCAAGCGAATCCCGTACCTCGAGGAGAATGCTGCCGCCGATTCGATCCAACTCGATAGTGGGCAACTCGCAGCGCTGGACAGCGTCGCGGCGCCGGCCGGCGACCGATACGCGGACATGTCGCCCCTCAACCGCTGAAGCCCCTACCGGGCTCGCCGCCGCCAACTCGGTTGACCCTTTATATGCGCGGGCGGATGAACGACGCCGAATACTACATCCCGCCGTTCACCCTGAATGAAACCAATACCGGCAGCGCGGTGGGAAGAGTCACCGAATCGGCGAGTGACGCCTTCAGCGAGGGCGACGCCGTCGTCCACTTCTCCGGTTGGAGACACCTTGCCCAGGGTCCTGCCGAAGCATTCACGAAGATCAGCGACATTTCCGGCTGTCAGTTCACCGCAGCCCGCTCCGAATGCCGGGAGCATGACAGGAGCACCCCTGTCAGTGCCAGAAGCGAGATCATCGATGATCCGCCATAGGAGATGAACGGCAACGGTACTCCCACCACCGGAACCAGCCCGGTCACGACGCTGATATTGATGACCGTTTGTCCCAGAATCCAGACAAGGGCTCCACCGCAGATCAGGGTCACGTGCAGTTCGCGGGACAGCATGGCGATCCGGTAGATCGCAAAAGCCAGTGTGGCGAACAGGATGAGCATTACCGCCGCTCCGACGAACCCGAGCTCCTCGCCCAGTACGGCGAAGATGAAGTCACTGTGAGCCTCCGGTATCCAGTGGACCTTCTGCCTGCTCTGGCCCATTCCGACGCCGAACATCCCTCCTCCGGCGAGGCCGTAGGTCGCCTGGACTCCCTGGTACCCGAGCCCTTCCGCGGTTCCGGCGCTGG
>NZ_KI914796.1:10736-12171 GCF_000520535.1 Arthrobacter sp. H41 | reverse complement strand
GAACTGGAAAGAACCGCCGCGAAGGCCGCCAGTGCGATCACCACGAAACCGGCCCCGAACACCGTCAAGCTGGCTCCTGCGAAGAAGAACAGTCCGGCGATGATGAGTACCAGGATCATCGCCGTCCCCAGGTCTTTTCCCGCGAGCACCAGCGCGACGGCGGCCAATGACACCGGGAGGACAGGGAAGAGAAAAGGCCTCATGTTCCGGGAGACCCGCGTTCGCCGCGAAAGAACCGCGGATCCCCAGATGATGATGCTCAGTTTGAGGAACTCCGACGGCTGCACGGTGATCGGCCCGATCCCGATCCAGTTCCTGTTTCCATTGACTTCGATCCCCAGGGGCGTGAAGACCAGCAATGTCAGCACGAAGGATCCGACGAGGATCAGCCCGGCGTACCTTTTGAACAGGTGCACTGGCAGGCGCGAGAAGACCACCAGGACGGCGAGGCCGATTCCCACCCACAGTGCCTGCTTGTAGAAGGTTCCGTACGGAGATTTTCCCTGGGCTGCAAGTTCGAAAGAAGACGCCGAGAGCACCATCATCAGCCCGATCGCGACCAACGCCAGCGTGGTGGTCATCAGGAGGGCGCGGGCGTCACCGTGCGAGGCGGGCCCCCTGCTCCCCAGGAACCGGACGGCCTTGAACAGAACTGGGGCCAGACGACTACGCCGCGGGGACGGTGCTCGCACTGGCCTCGTCGTTGTCGTCACCCGGCGGACCGTTGCCCCGGGTTCACGGAATCAAGGTATTGCTTCACAGCCGCTTCCGGCACTCGGTACGAGCGACCGAATCGGATACCGCTGATCGCACCTGATTGCACGAGCCGGTACACCGTCATCCTTGATACCCGCATCGTTGCGGCTACCTCCGAAACAGTGAAAAAGGGCCCTGCCATCATGTCCTCGCCCATAGCACACCACTTCCGCAAGCTCATTCGTCACATCTGTGACTCCTCAACTTTGTTCGACGGCGATGGGTGCAGCAAGAGTAGTCCATACCTGTTTCGACGCGCGCAATTCGAGTAGTAATCGCGTCGTCCACTGGGAAAGGACAAGGAGCCCACAACTCCTGGGAGTCGTGGGCTCCTTCCGGCTTCACGTCCTCCTGACGAGGGTCCCCGGACTCCCTCGGGTTACAGCAGCGGCTTATCCCTGCGTTCCGCAGCACTCCTCGTATCGCTCTCCGCCGTGCCGTCCGAATCGCCGTCGAGGTTGGTCAGGCCGTTGGTCTGATCGAACGGACGGACCACGTCCCCGTCCGCCTCTCCGCCGGCCGGGCGATCCGCGAGCACTTCCGTCTCCGTCGCGACAGGCAGCGGCGCGCTGGCCTGCGGAGTTCCGACCGGCGAGACGGTTTCGGGGACGACCGTCGCCGAGTGATCGTCGTCCTTCTTCGCTGCCGCGGCCACCCCTACGGCAGCCGCAGCGGCAGC
>NZ_KI914796.1:8299-10636 GCF_000520535.1 Arthrobacter sp. H41 | reverse complement strand
GCCGCAGCGGCAGCTAGCCCGACGCCCGCGGCCACCTTCCCCGAAACGCCCGCCTTGCCCTTGTCTCCCCGCGATCCTGCGGCGTCCTCGACGCCCGGCGTCCCGACGGAAGTGCCGCCGACCGACCCGCGCCATGCGCCGGTCGCGTAGCCTTCATCCTCGATGAACGCCTTGAACCTGTTCAGGTCCCCTTCGGCCTGGTTCTCCACCACGTTGAGTTTGTCGCCGACCTTTTCCACCAGGCCCTCAGGCTCATACTCAAGGGTCAGGTGTACCGATGTCTGGCCGCCTCCCACGTCTTCGAAGGTCACCGAGCCGGCGTTCGTCGCACCCTCCGTCGCGGCCCAGGACACCTTGCGGTCCACGATCTGCTCGAGAATCCTCGCTTCCCACTGCCGGCGAACGCCGGCAAGCTCGGCGACCCACTCGAGACGGTCATCGCTCAGCTGCGTCACGCTCTTCACGCCGCCCATGAAATGGGGGAATTCCTCGAACTGGGTCCACTGGTTGTAGACCGTGCTCACCGGCATGTTCACCAGGATGCGCTTTTCGATTGTCGTGCTCATAGTGTCTCCTTCAACTAGAACAGGCGATGACGAAACGATTCCCTATTCGTCAGTAGGCTTACTATACCGCCCGCGTCCAGCGGTGGCCATGGCGCAGCGCTCGCGGCTCAAGATCACCGGAAGACTTCAGTGACGTAACGCCCGCTCTTACCTTCGAGGTCCTCCAGCCAAGCTGCCGCTTCTTCTCCTGTCCCGCCCCTTTCCTCTCGGTGGATGCGCAGGAAGACGGCGCGTACCGCCGATGCCATTCGGGGCCCGTCCCCGCATACGTAGAACCTGGCGCCCTGATCCATCAGCTCGACCACCCGCGCCCTGTCGGCCCACAGCCGGTCCTGGACGTACCTCGGGCCACCTCCGGAATAGCGGGAGTAGGCAGGAAGCACCTCCACCACCCCCTGCTCCTCCCACGAGGCCAGCTCCGTCCGGTAGAGGAAGTCGGTATCGGGCGCGCGGCAGCCGAAGAAGAGCAGCGCCGGTCCCGCTTTCAGCCCTGTCTCCTCCGCCTGCAGCGCACGGTCCTGCAGGAAACCGCGGAACGGCGCGATTCCGGACCCCGCGCACACCAGAATCATGGGCGTGGAGGAATCTGCCGGTGGTTGGAACGCCTGCGTGGCAGGTTTCACGCCCAACGCCACCCTGTCTCCCACCTGAACTTCCATGAGATAGGCAGAGCAGACACCCTTCCTGAACGCGGCAGGGGGGTGCCCCCGCTCCCGCAGGGCGGTGACCGTCAGGGTCGCGTGGTCCTTCCTGCACCTGGCCGAGGAGGAAATCGAATACTGGCGCGGCGTCAACGGTGCGAGCATCCGCAGGAAGGCGGCGAATGGAACCTGCACCGCCGGGTTCTCCAGAAGGAGGTCCAGCACCGAACGTCGGTGGTCGAGGACGCGACGGGCGTATTCGTCGACGTCGTCGACCAGAGTCTGCAGCCGGCGCCGCTCCGGTACGCATGGGGTCGCTGCCGCCAGCTCTCCGACCTGACGGCGGGTGGCGGGCTGGGAGAGCTCCACGTAACCGGAAAGCAGGTCCCCTGCCCTCATCGGCACACCGATGGGCAGCCGCGAATCGGTACGCGGGTCCCGCCTGATGACCAGCTGGTCGTCACCGGCGAGACCGAACCGGGTCAGGGCGCGGTGTACGACGTCCGCGGGATTCAACGGGAGCACCTCGAGATAGTCACCGGCGCAATAGGTCAGGCCCTCCGGCAGGGCGAACTCGAGGTGCTTCGTCGACCGCCCGCCCGGCTTCGCCAGATCGACCAACTCCCGGCTGGCGGTGAGGGTGCCGAGGACGAGCCCGTGCGAACGCAGCAGCTGTCCGAGGACGCCACCCGTGAACTCGACCTCCAGGGTGGTCCCGGCAGCAGGCGCGCGTGTCGCTCGATGAAACCGGTTTTCGACTGCATTCCAGAAACCGGCGTACCAGTCCTCGAACCCGCCGAAAAAATCCCCCCTCGCATCTGCTTCACCGCGTTCCAGGATCCGGGCACCACCGGCCCTGGCCAGTGATTCATCGATCAGGCGCGGCACCGCCTGGTAAGTGCGGGCCCAGTCCCTGTTCCCGCACCCGAAAACCGCGTAGCTGACACCCTCGAGGGATCGGGCAGGCAGGGCAGCGGCCCAGGACAGGAACTTCCGCGCGTTGTCCGGAGGCAGGCCCTCGTAGGAAGCGGTGACCACGACCACGGGCCCTTCGGTGGGAAGGTGTCCGGCCGCCGAGTCCATGGTCGACAGCGAGGGCACGTAGCCCTGTCGCTCGGAATCGGCGGCGA
>NZ_KI914796.1:3070-8199 GCF_000520535.1 Arthrobacter sp. H41 | reverse complement strand
CGGAATCGGCGGCGATCCGGTGGGCGAACGCCTTCGCGGAACCGGAGTTGGAGCCGTACAGGACCGTGAGTGGGGCGCTGGTTCCTGACGCCGGGACGGGAGCAGGCGCCAGCGCCGGTTGCGGGTCGGTAGTACTGCTGTTGGGTTCGACGGCCCGGCGGGCTGCGTGGATGAACATCTCCGCAGGCTTGAGGGTGAGGGTCTCCCTGATTTTCAGGTGGTAGTCCGGGTTCGCCAGGGAGAGATCGAAGCGTTGCAGCAGCATGGCGAGGAACAGTTGCGCTTCCTGCAACGCGAATCCGCGGCCGATACACGAGTGCTGTCCGTTGCCGAACGGCTTCCACGCATTGGGCGGTCGGTTCCTGACGTTCTCGAAGGAAAAATGACCGGGATCGAATGTCTCCGCGGCGTCTCCCCATACCGCGGCATCCCGGTGCAGGGTGGGTAAAAGCACCAGGATCTCATCCTCCCGACGGATCCGGTACTGCCCACCGAGGACGGTTTCCTCGCTGCGGCAGTGGACGGCGAAGGCAGGGGCCGTAGGCCACAGACGCAGGGTTTCCTTGAGAACCTGATCGAGGTAGGTCAACCGCGGAAGGTGCTCAAGTGCCGGGCGATTCCGCCCCAGGACCTCGTCCACCTCCGCCTGGGCCCGAGCCCTGACCGCCGGGTTCCTGAGCAGTTCATAGATGGCGAACGTCAGGAGACCGCTTGTTGTCTCATGCCCTGCGATAAGGAAGGTGACCATCTGGTAGCGCACGTTCTCCTTAGACAGCCGCTCCCCCGTCACCGGATCAGCTGCCTCGAGCATCGTGCCGAGGATGTCCGTGGCACCCTCCGGGAGCGGAGACTTCAACCTCTGGTCGATGAGGCGGTCTGCGACGTCGTGCATGAACCGGATGTCCGTGCCGTACTGCCGCTGTGTCAGGAGCATGAGCCGGGTCTGGACCGGCACCCGACGCATCCGCGCCCCCGCCTCCTCGAGCGCGCGCACCATGGCCTCGACGAACGGGTTCATCCCCTCCGTGTAGAAGCTGTTGAACCGGTAGCTGAACGAGCACAGCGCAATGGTGTCGAGGGTAAGGCGCGTTGTGTCATGAGCGACGTCGAACCGGGACGACTCCCCCAGCCGTTCCCACTTCAGCAGCAGCTGATCTGCGATGTCGGCCATCCCGTCGAACATCCCCTGCAGCGCTTCCGGACCGAAGGCGGGCATGAGGACGCGGTGCGCCTTGCCCCAGTTCGCCTCCTCAGTGCGTGCCGTGAACAAGCCGTCCCCGGCGAAGTCTTTCGCGTGCCGCAGGGCCTCGTGCACCGCCTTGTCGAACCGTTCCTCGTCGCACAGTTCATCGGCCAACCGCTGGGAGGACACCAGGATGGTCCGCCCATTCCGGCCGGGCAGGTTCACCGCGAAGATCTCGCCGTACCGTCCGGCCAACCTCATGAAACCCTGGGCCAGGCCGTGAGGGTCGATCTGGTCGAGGTTCCCGATCAGCGGTTTCGGGTGCGGACCGGGGATCGGTGAAACGCCGTCGTATCCGCGGGTGGAAGCCACGTCGTTTCCCTTATCTCTCGGCCCGGCAGCGAGTGCTTCGCTCCGTGATCACCGCCGGATTCGCCAGGGAATTCGCCGGCGTGGTGGTGTCGGCGGGACGGCCGCGATGAAAGTGCATCCACGCTACTTGCCGTACCCGAGCGGCGCAACAGCTTTTTCCACCCCGATCGCCCGATTTCCGCAACACTTTGACATCGGCTGACGGGTTCGAGAGCCTGAATCGGAGAACTGATGGAAAGTACATCAACTGCTACTGAGGAGTTCCATGGACCCGGCCCTGTTTTCCATCCGTGACGAGGTATTCCGACGCAACCCCGGCGAGAGCGAGTTCCACCAGGCCGTGGTCGAAGTCTTCGATTCGCTGGGCCCTGTGCTGAAGAAGCACCCGGAGTTCGTTGACGCCGCCGTCCTGGAGCGGATCTGCGAACCGGAGAGGCAGATCATTTTCCGCGTCCCCTGGGTGGACGACTCGGGCACCGTCCAGATCAATCGTGGGTTCCGCGTCGAATTCAACTCCGCACTCGGCCCGTACAAGGGCGGCCTGCGTTTCCACCCCTCGGTGTACCTGGGGATCGTGAAGTTCCTCGGTTTCGAGCAGCTCTTCAAGAACGCGCTGACCGGCATGCCGATCGGCGGAGGCAAGGGCGGTTCGGACTTCGATCCCCGAGGCAAATCCAACGCCGAGGTGATGCGGTTCTGCCAGTCCTTCATGACCGAGCTCTACCGACATATTGGCGAGTACACCGATGTGCCGGCCGGTGACATCGGTGTCGGCGGCCGGGAGATCGGATACCTGTTCGGTCAGTACAAGCGGATCACCAATCGGTACGAATCCGGCGTGCTCACCGGCAAAGGTGTCAGCTGGGGCGGCTCCCTCGTCCGCCCGGAGGCCACTGGGTACGGAACCGTACTTTTCGCCAGGGAGATGCTGAGGGCCAGGGGCCTGGACTTCGAGGGCCAGCGGGTGATCGTCTCCGGCTCGGGAAATGTCGCCGTTCATGCCATCGCCAAGGCCCAGCAGTTCGGGGCGACCGTGGTCGCGTGTTCCGATTCCTCCGGGTACATCGTCGATGAGTCCGGTATCGATGTGGAGCTGCTGCGCCAGTTGAAGGAGAACGAGCGCGGCCGGATCTCCGAGTATGTCGACAGGCGGGGCTCCGGCGCCCATTTCGTTGCCGGTGGGTCCATCTGGGACGTGGGGGGAACGGTTGCCCTGCCGTGTGCCACGCAGAACGAGCTGGACGAGTCAGCTGCCGGTGCGCTCATCACCTCCGGGGTGCTGGCGGTAGCCGAGGGAGCGAACATGCCATGCACCCCCTCGGCCGTCGAGGCCTTCCAGCAGGCCGACGTCCTCTTCGGCCCGGGCAAGGCGGCCAATGCGGGCGGCGTTGCCACGTCGGCCCTGGAGATGCAGCAGAACGCGAGCAGGGATTCCTGGACCTTCGAACACACCGAGCAGCGCCTGACTGAGATCATGGTCGGCATCCATGACCGGTGCGCAGCGACAGCTGACGAATACGGCGTTCCGGGAAACTACGTCGCCGGCGCGAATATCAGCGGTTTCGTCAAGGTGGCGGACGCCATGCTCGCGCTCGGCGTCATCTAGCGGGCACGGCAGGTTCGAAATTCCACGGAGTCAGGCAGCACGGAGTCTAGAGTGATCGGTACACGCGCCAATCAGCACGAGAGGACCCCCCGATGAATACGCCGGACAAATCGAGGAACAACGAGCACGAACAGGGAACGGGACCCGAGGGCACCATTCCGGACACCGAGAACGGCATCGGAGCCACCACGACGGATGAACCGTCGAACTTCGAGCCCGAGGAGGACGAGCCGAAGGACGACGACGGCGGCGCCGGGAATCACGCGTAGAACGGAAGCCGGCAGGGTGGGAACCTAGGGCCGCACGTCCTGAATCAGCCGATCCCGCCCCGAGAGTACGGCGGTGAGGCACAGGATCACCATGCTGCCGGCGGTCACGGCGAGGGGCAGGGTCCACCCACCGCTCCAATCCCGGAGCGCCCCGAACGCCACCGGGCCCGCCGCCCCCAGTGCGTATCCGACCGACTGGGCCATCCCCGAAAGTGCCGCGGCCTGGGAATGGTGGACAGTGCGGAGACTGAACAGCGACAGGGCGACGACGATCAGGCTGCCGCAGCCCACGGCACCCGTGACCACCCACACCATGGTGAGCCCTGGTGCCACAGCCAGCCCTGAATAGGTGATGAGGGCGAGCACGCTGCCCGCCAACGCGATGAGACGCTGGTCGGGAAGCCTGTGCAGGAGGGCACCCGTGGCGAGGCTGGCACCCACGCTCACGAGCAGGAAGATCGACAGGTGTGTTCCGGCCGCTGCCTCGGACACTCCCTGCGACTGTTCAATACTGGGAAGCCAGGCCATCAGCACGTAGAACGCGACGGACTGCAGTCCCATGAAGAAGGTGACCTGCCACCCGAGCACCGATCTCCAGGGCGAAAGATAGGGCACCCGGTGCTGTTCGGGCGCCTGACGTTGTCTGCCGTGCCGCAGCAGGCGTGGCAATAGTGCCGCTACCGCGATCAGGGCGAGTCCGGCCCAGATGCCGAGGGCAACCCTCCAGCCCGCCTGCGGCACCTGGGCGATGGGCACCACGAGGGCCGCACCGAAGGCTGCCGCCGCGGCCTGGGCCGCCGTGTAGCTCCCGGTCACCTGGCTGACCCGTCCCGGAAAGTCCCGCTTCACGAGGGACGGCACCAGGACATTGAGGAAGGCGATGGCGACCCCGATGAGACCTGTTCCTACCCAGATCAGCCCCGTCAGGGGTACCGAACGAAGGACGATTCCCGCCGTGAGCAGCAGCAGGGAGGCCCACAGCGCCCGGTCGAGGCCGAGCCGTGAAGCGAAGACGGGTGCGACGGGTGAAAAGACCGCGAAGGCGATCAGCGGCAATCCGGTGAGGAATCCGGCGCCGGCACTGGACAGTCCCAGATCGGTGCTGATGTCGTTCAGCAGGGGACCGACGCTGACGAAGGAGACCCGCAGGTTCACGGCGATCAGCATCACGCCCGCAAAGGCCAGACCCAGACGGGCACCGCGTCCGGCGTTCACCTCAGTAGCAGCAGACATTCCATCCTCTTCACGGCGGGCGAACGGGGAAGTCGGGCGAGGGGCACCGCGCCCGGTCCTGTCGTCCGGAGTCGGCACGACCGGGGAATCCGTTGCGTGCACGTAAGCATCGAGCCTACAGTGGGCCGGAAACGGTTTCAGCACTACTCCCGGAGGGAAAAGACATGAACAAGAAGAATGAAGGCCAGGAAGCTGTCCCCCGCCACCATACCGAGGCGCCCGCCGAGGGCGACCGCACGGCCGACCCGGCGGACACCGGCGTTCACGCCCAGGACCCCGCCGAGGGACCCGACACCGGGGACAAGACACCCGATCAGTAGGGTTCCCGGTGGCAGGCCCCAGAAGGATCGCCACCGGCGCCGGTCGCGGCAGGCGCGCACGGTAGCCTAGAAAGCGATGAACGCAGATGAAGACCTCCCGGCAGCCACACCAGCAGAAACCATCCCAGGCGCCGCCGCCCTCGGCG
>NZ_KI914796.1:1486-2970 GCF_000520535.1 Arthrobacter sp. H41 | reverse complement strand
CCGCCCTCTGCGGGCAGCCGTTTCGCAGCCGGCCGGTATCCTTCGTCCGGCGAGGTTCACGGCTCCAGGGCCGACGCCGGGAAGCGTGGGACGAGCTCGCCGACGAATACCTGATCAGCGTTCCAAGGATCACCACCGATACGTCGGTGGCACCAGGCTTCACCCTCGAAGTCGACACCGCCTTCGGGCGGAGCGCCCCCCTCGTGGTCGAGGTGGGCTCCGGCCTGGGTGAAGCGATCGCCCACATGGCCGAGCGTGAACCAGGCAGGAACTTCCTTGCCCTCGAGGTATACCGCCCGGGCCTGGCCCAGACCATGCTGCGGATCGACCAGAAGGGGCTGGCCAACGTCCGGGTGGCCCAGGTCAACGCTGCCGAAGCGCTGGAGACCATGCTGCCGGAGTCCTCGGTCGATGAACTGTGGGTCTATTTCCCGGACCCCTGGCACAAGGCACGGCACCTGAAGCGGCGCCTGGTCCAGCAGGGCTTCGTGGACCTCGCGGCCCGAGTACTCGCCCCGGGGTCGCTGTTCCGGCTTGCCACCGACTGGTCGAGCTACGGCGTGCAGATGCGCAGCGTACTCAACGCCTCCCCGGACTTCGAGAACCTTCACGACGGCGAGCGCACCGGTGCGCTGAGCCCCCTCACCCAGGTCTGGGAAAGCGGTGTCGAGCTCGTGGTGGGTGGGGCCCCGGTCCGCGAAGGCAAGGACCCGGTCAGCACGGGCAACACCGGAGTCAACGAGGGCACCGACACCCTTGGCGGGTGGGCGCCCCGCTTCGAGGGCCGCCCCCTGACGAGTTTCGAGAACAAGGCCATCGAGGCGGGGCGGATGGTTTTCGACCTCACGTACCGCCGGCGCTGATGGGGTGCCGCGGGGCATGAGCCCTTCCGGTGCGGGCTGGGCGGGGCATGCCAAGGGAAGCGTTGGTTACCGCCGCGTCCTTCTGGCACTCTTCTTCGCGGGAATCGCCACGTTCGCCCAGCTCTACTCGGTGCAGGGAGTCCTCCCGGGGCTCGCCCGGGAGTTCGCCGTCTCTCCCGCTGACGCAGCGCTCACGGTGTCCGCAGCCACGCTGGGACTGGCGCTCGCCGTCATTCCGTGGTCCTGGGTGGCGGACCGAGCGGGACGCAAACGAACCATGGCCTGGGCGATCAGCGCCGCCGTCGGGCTGGGTTTCCTCGTCTCCGCGGCGCCGACGTTCGAGACACTGCTGCTGATCCGTTTCGCCGAGGGCGCGGCGCTCGGGGGCATTCCCGCCGTTGCCCTTGTCTACCTCCACGAGGAGATCCAGCCACTACACGCTGCAGTGGCTGCGGGCACGTACGTGGCGGGAACCACGATCGGCGGCTTGACCGGCCGGATCGTCGCGGCTCCTGTTGCCGAGTTCAGCGACTGGCGCGTAGGGGTGCTCAGCGTGAGCGGAGTCGCGGCGCTCTCGGCAGCGGCATTCCTGTGGCTGGCTCCGCGTCCGCGCGGCTTCGA
>NZ_KI914796.1:0-1386 GCF_000520535.1 Arthrobacter sp. H41 | reverse complement strand
AACAAGGCCATCGAGGCGGGGCGGATGGTTTTCGACCTCACGTACCGCCGGCGCTGATGGGGTGCCGCGGGGCATGAGCCCTTCCGGTGCGGGCTGGGCGGGGCATGCCAAGGGAAGCGTTGGTTACCGCCGCGTCCTTCTGGCACTCTTCTTCGCGGGAATCGCCACGTTCGCCCAGCTCTACTCGGTGCAGGGAGTCCTCCCGGGGCTCGCCCGGGAGTTCGCCGTCTCTCCCGCTGACGCAGCGCTCACGGTGTCCGCAGCCACGCTGGGACTGGCGCTCGCCGTCATTCCGTGGTCCTGGGTGGCGGACCGAGCGGGACGCAAACGAACCATGGCCTGGGCGATCAGCGCCGCCGTCGGGCTGGGTTTCCTCGTCTCCGCGGCGCCGACGTTCGAGACACTGCTGCTGATCCGTTTCGCCGAGGGCGCGGCGCTCGGGGGCATTCCCGCCGTTGCCCTTGTCTACCTCCACGAGGAGATCCAGCCACTACACGCTGCAGTGGCTGCGGGCACGTACGTGGCGGGAACCACGATCGGCGGCTTGACCGGCCGGATCGTCGCGGCTCCTGTTGCCGAGTTCAGCGACTGGCGCGTAGGGGTGCTCAGCGTGAGCGGAGTCGCGGCGCTCTCGGCAGCGGCATTCCTGTGGCTGGCTCCGCGTCCGCGCGGCTTCGACTGACGAGTTTCGAGAACAAGGCCATCGAGGCGGGGCGGATGGTTTTCGACCTCACGTACCGCCGGCGCTGATGGGGTGCCGCGGGGCATGAGCCCTTCCGGTGCGGGCTGGGCGGGGCATGCCAAGGGAAGCGTTGGTTACCGCCGCGTCCTTCTGGCACTCTTCTTCGCGGGAATCGCCACGTTCGCCCAGCTCTACTCGGTGCAGGGAGTCCTCCCGGGGCTCGCCCGGGAGTTCGCCGTCTCTCCCGCTGACGCAGCGCTCACGGTGTCCGCAGCCACGCTGGGACTGGCGCTCGCCGTCATTCCGTGGTCCTGGGTGGCGGACCGAGCGGGACGCAAACGAACCATGGCCTGGGCGATCAGCGCCGCCGTCGGGCTGGGTTTCCTCGTCTCCGCGGCGCCGACGTTCGAGACACTGCTGCTGATCCGTTTCGCCGAGGGCGCGGCGCTCGGGGGCATTCCCGCCGTTGCCCTTGTCTACCTCCACGAGGAGATCCAGCCACTACACGCTGCAGTGGCTGCGGGCACGTACGTGGCGGGAACCACGATCGGCGGCTTGACCGGCCGGATCGTCGCGGCTCCTGTTGCCGAGTTCAGCGACTGGCGCGTAGGGGTGCTCAGCGTGAGCGGAGTCGCGGCGCTCTCGGCAGCGGCATTCCTGTGGCTGGCTCCGCGTCCGCGCGGCTTCGAGGCGTTCGTCCCCGG
>NZ_KI914795.1:26130-47431 GCF_000520535.1 Arthrobacter sp. H41 | reverse complement strand
CTGGTGAACATCACTTTCCCTCCTCGTCGCGTGCGTAGTGGGAGGCGTCGCGAACGTAAACGTTCGGGATGGTGTCTCGGAAAACGACGGTGCTGACGGGTTTGCGTGTCGAGGCCGCCGGGACCACCGGCCGAGGCTTTTTCGCATCGCTGTCGATTGCCGCCATCAGGCGCTTCAGGGTCGTATAGGTCGGATGGGCGCGGCGGTTCACGAGTTCCTGGCAGGCCGCCTCCAGCCGTTCCCGGTTGTTTTTGCCGAGCCCGTCGAGGATGTTCTGGCAGGTCAAATAGCCCTGCGCCTCGATCACTTGCCCGTCGAGGATCTGCTCGATGATTTGCACTGTTGCCGGCCCGACGCTGCGGGCCCGGTCGGTGAACCAACTCCGGGACCACAACCCGTCGATGTTGCGATGTTGCGGCGGGACGTGTTCGGGCAACGTCGAGTATTGCCCTTTGCGGCCCGTCAGTCGGGGGTGTTCGCAGATGCTCTCGTGCCCGTCAAAGACGCTCACCCGGGACGATGTCAGCCTCACCCGCAGCAACCGGCCCGCCAACGCAAACGGCACGGAATACCGTTGCGTGTCCGCGGTGACGTGGTAGTTGCGGGCCGCCTTCAGTTCCTTCCACTCGACGTCCTCGAACCCGGCGTCAGGCAGCGGGCCGAGGAAGGCGGCTTCCTCGGTTTGAAACCTCTCCCACCGGGTCGTGTCGTCGGCGCGGCGGATATCATGGTTGATCTCCCTGACCCGCTCCTCGATCGCCTCGTTCAGCTCGCTGAGGGTCGTGAACACGTCGTCGTCGAGATAGCCGATGACGCGTTTGTTCACCAGGTTGACCGCGTTTTCGGCCGCCGCCTTATCGCGAGGTTTCTTCACCCGTGCCGGGACGATCGCGGTCTGATAGTGGTCGGCGAGCTGCTGATAACGCGCGTTCACTACCCGCTCCGCGTCGCCCTTGTGAGTCTGGTGAGTCGAGGTCGTCGGATTGTCTGGCACGACGATCTGCGCCACGCCACCGAAGAACGCGAACGACTGCACGTGGGCGTCGAGCCAGGCCGGGGACTTCATATCCGCATACGCGCGGCAGAACATCGCGCCCGAGAACGGCAACACCGCGACGAACAGCACCGCCCGGATCACCTCGCCGGTAATCGTGTCGACGACGTCCATTGTGTCGCCGGCCCAGTCCACCAGCATCGCCCGGCCCGGCTCGTGGCGCAGCACCGCCACCAGATCGTGGGTGCGGAGGTAGTCGGTGAACAGTGCGCAGAACTGCGAATACCCATACTTCTTCCCCGTGTCTTTGGTGTCGACGTATCGACGCCAGGCCAACAGCAAAGTGAAGTGCCGGTTCTGTTTCATCGACGCCAACACCCGCGACAGGTCGGGCTGGTCGTACTCTTCCGACACTTTCCGCCGCCCGTCCGGGAACCACTGCGCGAGCTCAGTGTCGCTGACCGCGACCGCCGAGGTCAGACCCCGCTCCTGGACTTCCTGCCGAACCCGTGCCACATCGCGGTGCGAACACCCCGCGATCTCTACAACCTCGCGGTAACTGCGCCCCTCCAGCAACAGCACCAAGATCTTCCGATAATCCGCCATGAACCCGCCCTCCAAAATGAAACGACAACACCTCTTGTGTCGTCATCTCACAGCAGAGCAGCCCCGCACTCCCAGCGCTACCATGCCCCCGGAATCGTGCTACCAACTGTCCAGATTCGCGCTACCATCAAGCGCTACTCGCCAACAGTCGATGCGCTTGATCATTCACATGCACTTTGGCGGAAATGTCAGAGTCGGCTGGCATCGTGAATCTCCTAGGCATCGATGACCGGGAGATTCCATGACAGACCTCATTTTCCGCCCATTCCACAGGCGCATTCCGGAAGCACCGGCCCTCCACCTGTCAGAAACCCCGTCGGGTGTCCGCTGCTGCCATACCACCGGCCGTACCGACCAGGGATTGCCGGAGTTGTTCTTCTGCGGCCCTTCGGAGTCGGTGCTCCGTTCGGCAGGAGAACACCTTGCCGAGCGTGCGGAACACCTGATCCGCGGGGCATTCTTCCCCGGCAGCGCCTTCGAATACCGGGCGGTGCCCATTCGGGAGAATGCCCTGCATCACCTACCGGACGCCGGAAACCGTTACGGCTTTTCCGGATTCGACGCCGTCCAGCTTTATCTGGTTCTGGCCCGGACGCACTCCGCCCCTTCCGTGCAGCAGCTGGGCTTCCTTGCCTCACAGCCCTACCTCGGAACAGGAACGCTGGGGCACCTTCTGGACTGAGTGCAACCGGTGGTCGGCGCACCCAGCTCTCAGGGAATGGCCTGGCGGACTTCGGCCAGCAAGGAGGTCATGCAGAATTCAGCAGCCCGGCCGTCTCCATTGCTGATGGCCGCCGCCACTTCCTCATGGCGTGCGAGCGCGTGTTCCCTGGGATTCTGCGGCATGAGGCCATGCCTCGTACGTCCGGAGAGTACCTCGGCCACCACCTCGGTAAGGGCTGAGAACATCTCATTGCCGCTTGCCTTGAGGACGAGTGCATGGAATTCGATGTCCACTTCGAGGAATTCATCCAGCTTGCCACTCTCGCCCAACGAACGGAGCTGTGCCGCGAGTTCAACCACCCGCGCACGCTCCCCCGGGGTGGCATTACCCGCAGCGGCCAGGGCAGCGGCCGGCTCCACGGCACACCGGAGCTGCGTCAGGCTGCGGAACTGGTCCACCCGCCCCGGCCCGCTGAGGCGCCAGCGGATGACCCGTGCGTCGTAGACGTTCCAGCGCTCCCGGGCCTGGACCACGATGCCGACCCGACGCTTCGGGAGGACGAGGTTCATCGATTCAAGGATCCTCATGCAGTCGCGCACCACAGTACGGGAGACTCCGAACTGCTGCTGAAGGTCGTCGATGGTCAGGCGGGAACCCTGCGGCAGGGTGCCGTTGATGATGTCGCGTCCCACCGCGTCGAGAATGCGGCTGTAGAAGACCTCTGCCGGTTCCACAGGGCTGTGCGGTTTTACCGACTGCGCCATCATGCTGTTCCTTTCCCAGACCACCGTTGCCGAACTAACAATAGGGCCGCCGAAGCAACATAAAAAGGTAGTACCTTTACCAACCAAAGGTGATACCTTTACTGATGTCCTACCGTGGATCAGGGCATCAGTACGAGCAATGACAAGGGAGTCAGCATGGGAACGCAACCGCAGCACCTGATCGTCATGGGCATCTCCGGGTCAGGCAAAACGACAATAGCGACCCTGCTTGCCGAAAAACTTGGCTGGACCTTCGCTGAGGCGGATGAATTCCATCCCGTAGCGAACATCAGCAAGATGACCGCCGGAACGGCACTGACCGACGAGGACCGCTGGCCCTGGCTCGACGTCATGCGCAACTGGATGACGGCCAAGGCCTCCGACGGTGAAAGTACGGTCATCACCTGCTCCGCGCTGAGGAGAAGCTACCGGGACGTGCTGTCGGAAGCCTCCGGCAGCGTGCGCTTCGTTCACCTCGAAGGGGACGTCGACCTCATCCTCGAGCGGATGAAGACCCGCAGCGGGCACTTCATGCCGCAATCCCTGTTTCCCTCGCAGCTCAGCACCCTCGAACCGCTTCAGGCGGACGAGGCAGGCATCAAGATCATCAACAGCGGAACACCCCCCGAAGTTGTCCGCTCCATCCTCGAACGGCTCGGGATCAACGTGCCCTGAGCCTGCGTCGACCACTACATCCCTGCAGACACCACCTATCTCAACGGAGAATATTCATGACCATTGAAGGATGGACCCAGAGCCTCAGCGCCGGGCCGCTCCTCCTCATCGCCGCAGCAGCCATCCTGGTGCTGCTGTTCCTGATCATCAAGCTGCGCATCCATGCGTTTGTCTCACTGATCCTCGTCAGCCTCGCCACTGCGTTCGCCACGGGCATTCCCACCGATCAGATAGTGACAGTCCTCCTGGGTGGCTTCGGATCCACGCTGGCCGCCGTCGCACTTCTCGTGGGCCTCGGGGCAATGCTCGGTCGGCTCGTCGAAACCAGCGGCGGCGCCCGGGTTCTTGCCGACTACCTCATCCGGGTGTTCGGCGAGAAACGCGCGCCCTTCGCGCTCGGCGTCGCGTCACTGATTTTCGGCTTTCCGATCTTCTTCGACGCGGGGCTTGTGGTCATGCTTCCCGTGGTCTTCTCTGTGGCCCGCCGACTGGGTGGTGGAGTCCTTCTCTACGGACTTCCAGCGGCCGGTGCATTCTCCGTCATGCATATCTTCGTTCCGCCCCACCCGGGCCCGGTCGCCGCTTCGGAGTTCTTCGGCGCGAATGTGGGCCTCGTCATCATGGTCGGCCTGGTGGCAGCCATCCCCACCTGGTACGTCACGGCCTACCTCTACGGGAAGTGGGCAGGAAAGAAGTTCGTGCTTCCCATTCCTGAACTGCTGGGAACCGCTGATCCCCAGAACGAGGCAAATCCCCCCAGATTCGGCACGGTCGTGGGAATCCTGCTCCTCCCGCTGGCGCTGATCTTCCTCAATACCGGCCTGAACACCGTTTCCCGGTCGGGAGCCGTCAGCGAAGACTTTGCCGAGCAGGGGTGGTTCCAGCTCCTGCGCGCACTGGGGGAAACACCGGTTGCCCTGCTGATCTCGCTCCTTGTCGCATCCTACGTCCTGGGCCGACGCCGCGGAGTGGATAAGACGGTCCTCGAGAACACCCTTGAATCAGCGCTCGGACCGGTCTGTTCGGTCATCCTCATCACGGGGGCCGGCGGCATGTTCGGCGGGGTGCTGCGGACGAGTGGGATCGGCGATGCCCTCGAGGGAGTCCTCGGAGACCTCGGGATCCCCATCATTCTTGCCGGCTTCCTCATCGCTGCGATCCTGCGCATCGCCCAGGGTTCGGCCACTGTTGCTCTCACCACGGCCGCGGGCCTTATCTCGCCGGCAATTGCAGCGGGGGACTACAACGGCCTGCAGCTTGCGGCCCTCGTTGTCGCGGTCGCCGGTGGCTCCGTGGTGGTCAGCCACGTCAACGATTCGGGCTTCTGGCTCGTGGGCCGCTTCCTCGGCATGGATGTCAAGACCACGCTGAAGACCTGGACGGTCATGGAAACGGCGATCGGTGTCATGGGGTTCGCTATCGCGGCTGCAGTCTTCGCGCTGGCTTCGCTGGGCTGACCGCCCCGCGTCCAACACCCTCCAACGGCCGCATCAGTCCCGCCAACACCGGGACCGATGCGGCCCCCGAGGTGACGACAGTCAACGACGACGGCCCCGCCGGCTGGGCGGCGACGCTTTCTTCGGCTTCCCCTGCACAGGCCTGACGCTGGAGTTCTTCGAACCGCCACTTTTCCCGCCGGCACCCCGGGCCCCGGCTTTTTTGTCCGCAGCCTTCTGTGAGGCACTCCGCTTTGCCTCGCCCGGTTCCTGGGCCGACGGCTGGCGCGAACTCCGCTCGGTCCGGCCCCGCACAATACCGATGAACTCCTCGACGTCGTGCGACTCATCGCCCTCGCGCCACGCGATGCCGATTACGGTACCGGGCAACTCCGGGACCGGGCGGTGGACGGCGTCCTTCCGCATGTGCAGCCGCGCGAGGGACATCGGCAGGACCACGACACCGGCTCCGGATACTGCCACCTCCACCGCCGCTTTCGGCCCGCCGCATTCCTCGATGCCGAGCCGATTCTCGGCCTCGAGCTCGGTCAGGGGAACTTCCTCGTAAAGGGAGAGCTCGTTCTCCCTGGACATGACGACCACTGCCTGTTCCTCATACAGGGGAATGACGTGCAGCCCTGATCGCTCAATGGGCAGCCGTACAAAAAGGACGTCGATTCCGGCGGCTTTCAACGCCGGGAGGGCGGCGTCGTCGTCGTAGGAGTGAAGCTGGAGCTCCACGCCGGGGTGCCGCTCACGCCACCGGGCCACCCACTTGCCCGGCGTCACGCCTGCAACGAATCCCACGGACAGGGATCGGGGCTGGAGCTCGGGCACAGGTTCACACTAACGCACGGAACATCCGCCTGCGCCGGGCCGGTTAAGCTGGGGAGATGACCCCTGCAAAAACACCACAGACACTGAAACCCGCTACCGCGGCGAAGAAACTGGGGATTTACCTTCCCGCGGCCCCCCAGGAATTCCAGGACCGTGAGCTGACACGGGCCGAGTTCAACGAACTGCAGCAGACGCCACCGGAATGGCTTGCCGAACTGCGGCGGACAGGTCCCCACCCTCGGCCCGTCGTGGCACAGAAACTCGGAATATCGATCGGCGGACTGGCCCGCGGAGGAATCACCGATCCCCTGACCACCGAGGACATCACCGCGCTCCTGCAGGCACCTCCTGCCTGGCTCGTTGCCGAGCGGTCCACGCAGGCCTCGGTCCGCGCCGAAGCAGAACGGGTCAGGGAGCGCGACCTCCAGCGCCAGGAGCAGGGCGACTGACGCTCGGACGCATCGACGCCCATTCCGCAAGCCCGGTGTGTCGATTGACTTAATAGAACACGTATTCGAATATTGACGAGTGACACCATCAGCTGCAGGGGCGCTCGGACGGAAGGAGCCTTCCAGCCCTGGGCTTTCGGGTGTGGAATCGACGGCACTGCAGCCGGGGATGAATTCCCTCCCTGATCTGCAATCGCGCATCAACCAGATGCAGTCCAGCCGGCTGGACTCGCGGAGGCTTCCCACTGTTCCCGCGCTGGCCAAAATCCTCCCCGGAGGAGGCCTGCAGTCCGGCGGGTCCTACGCGGTACGGAACTCCACCACGCTGGCCATGGCACTCCTTGCCGGCCCGTCGGCAACGGGCGCCTGGTGCAGCGTCGTGGGACTGCCCGAATTCAGCGTGGAGGCCGCCGAGGGGTTCGGAATCAACCTGGAGCGGCTCATCCTGGTTCCTGATCCGGGCGCCCAGTGGCTCACTGTGACGGCAGCGCTGGTGGACGTGGTCTCCGTGGTGCTGACCCGCGCACCCGTCCACCTCGCCCCCTCGGATACAGCGCGGCTCAGATCCCGGCTTCGGCAGCGCGGAACCGCATTGATCACCCTGGGCAACTGGCAGCAGTGCGATTCAACGCTGAGCATCGCCGAGAGCGCATGGGAGGGACTGGGAGCAGGAACCGGTCATCTCCAGGCGCGCAGGATGAAGATCACCGCCACCAATCCCGCCGGCAGGCTGCGTCATACGTATGTGGGCCTCGCCGAACTGCAGCGCGGCCCCTGGCAGGCTTCCGATGACGCCACCACCCTTTTCCAGCCGGCCCGGAAGTCCTCATGAGCACCGGAACAGCTGCATCCGGGCTTCCCGACGCCCGTACCGCTACCCGCACCCTGATGCTGTGGTGCCCTGATTGGCCCATTACGGCGGCCATCCGCGAGCACTCCCTCGATGTTCATGCCGCTCTTGCCCTGGTGGACAGGGGCGAGGTCTTCGCCTGTTCACCCACGGCCCGGCAGGACGGCGTACGGCGGGGCCTGCGCCTTCGGGAAGCGCAGGCCCGGTGTTCCGGCCTCACCGTCCTGGCCTACGATCCGTCGCTGGACACCCGCAGCTTCGAGCCCGTCATCACGGCAGTGGAAACCCTCATGCCGGGAGTGCAGGTCCTTCGCCCGGGGCTGTGCGCCATCCAGATCAAGGGACCATCCCGCTATTACGGCGGTGAGGAGAATGCTGCTTCCATTCTGTTCCAGACACTCGCTGCCATTGGCCTGACCGACGTCCGGATCGGCATTGCCGACGGTCCTTTCGCCGCGGAGCAGGCCGCCAAGGCAACGGAGGCACTTGAGGATCCACTGGCCGAGCCGCTCTGCATCATCCCCCCCGGAGGATCCCCCTGGTTCCTCAGTACATTTCCCCTCGACGTCCTCGAACAGCCCCGGCTGGCGGTGCTGCTGAAGCGTCTGGGCGTTCGGTCCCTCGGGAATTTCGCGGCACTGAGTGCTGCTGATGTGCGCAACCGGTTCGGTGTTGAGGGTGCACTGGCCCACCGGCAGGCCAGCGGATTCGATTATTCCAGCGTGGCGGCCCGCACACCTCCTCCCCAGCTGGATGCCACGGCCCACTTCGAGCCGCCACTGGTGCGCATCGACCAACTGGCCTTCGCCTTCCGGATGACAGCCGAACGTTTTGTGGCCGGGCTGAGGCAGGCCGGCCTGGTGTGCACAGCGGTGAAGGTGGCACTGCATACCGAGTCCGGCGAGGTATCCGAGCGCTTGTGGCAGCACCCACGCTGGTTCGACGCCGACGACGTCGTGGACAGGGTGCGCTGGCAGCTGCAGGGAAGCAACGCCGCCGACCATGGACTGACCTCCGGCATCACCCATGTGCAGATTGTTCCCGACCTCGTCGAGGACCTCGGCGACCATGCCGACGGACTGTGGGGAACCGGTCCCGACGAAAGCATCCACCACGGGCTGGCACGCGTGCAGAGCATGCTGGGCCATGGGGCCGTGCTGACGGCGGTGATTGCCGGCGGACGGCTTCTCGCGGACCGCAGGGTCTACATCCCGTGGGGGGAATCGCCTGCGGCCCAGGACAAGACCCGGCCCTGGCCCGGGCAGCTTCCCGGTCCGGTGCCGGCCACGGTCTTCGCAGCGCCGGTTCCGGCCGTCGTCGTTGATCTACGGGGAAACCCCGTCGGCGTCGATCCGAGGGGGTTGATGAGCGCAGCTCCGGCTTTTTTCGGAGTGGGCCGCATCAGCCAGCGGTGGCCGGTGCATTCCTGGGCCGGCCCCTGGCCCATCAACGAGCGCTGGTGGGATCCCCGGGGACGAATGCTCAACCGCTTCCAGCTGGTGGATACATCGGGTTCCGCCTGGCTCCTGCTCCTCGAGAACCACGAGTGGTTTTCCGAGGCCAGCTACGACTAAGGAAAGGAGGGATCACGGTGGCCTGGAGCAATCCGCCCGTCCCCTGGTCCGACTTCGAGCGGAACCTGTCCGACAGGACGCGCCCGGGGGAGCCTCCCCTAGGGGCCGACGGCGGCGACAGCCCCGCCTGGTCGAGGAAACGCCAGCCCTATGCCGCCCCTCCGGAAGACGCTCCTGCTCCGGAGGGGCGGGTGACGCCCTACGCGGAACTCCATGTCCACTCGAACTTCAGCTTCCTCGACGGCGCAGCCAGTCCGGAGCAACTGGTGGAGGAAGCGCACCGGCTGAAGCTACGAGGCCTCGCGCTGACGGACCATGATGGCCTGTACGGCGCGGTGCACCTGGCTGAAGCCGCCGAAAAACACCCCGACCTTTCGACCGTCTACGGCACCGAGCTTTCCCTCGAACTGTCGAAACCCCAGAACGGCGAGCCGGATCCGGAGGGCAGCCATTTACTGGTGCTTGCCCGCGGATCGGCCGGCTACCATCGTCTTGCCGGCGCCATCACCGCAGCACAGCTGGCGGAAGGGGCGGAAAAGGGGAAACCCCGCTACTCCCTGGAAAATCTCGCCGGGCATGCTGACGGCCAGTGGATGATCCTCACCGGCTGCCGGAAGGGAGCCGTTCGGAAAGCCCTGATTTCCGGGGGTGACCGGGCCGCAGAGCGGGAAATCGTCCGCCTCCTCGACCTTTTCGGCAGGGACTCCGTGGCTGTTGAGCTCTTCGATCAGGGCAACCCCTTGGACACCGCGCACAATGATGCACTGGGCGCTCTGGGCGCGCGGCTGAAACTACCCGTCATCGCGACGAACAATGTGCACTATGCCGTTCCCGGCCAGCACCGGCTCGCAACCGCCCTGGCTGCCGTCCGTGCGCGTAGGAGCCTCGACCAGATGAATGGCTGGCTTCCGGCAGCAGGCGCGGCTCACCTGCGCAGCGGAGCCGAGATGGCCCTTCGGTTCGGGGCCTATCCAGGAGCCGTGGAGCGGACTGTGGACCTTGCGGATGACCTCGCTTTCCGCCTGCGTAGCGTCAAACCCGGCCTGCCGAACATCGAGTTGCCCGAGGGCCACACCCAGATGAGCTACCTCCGGCACCTTGTCCGGGAGGGTGCGGACAAACTGTACGGCGGCCGTCTCGATGTCCGGAAGCGGATAGAACGAGAACTGGACGTCATTGAAAGCAAGAACTTTCCCGGATACTTCCTGATTGTCCATGACCTGGTGCACTACGCCCGCCGTAACGGCATCCTGTGCCAGGGACGCGGCTCGGCGGCGAACTCCGCCGTCTGCTATCTCCTGGAAATCACCGCTGTGGATTCGATCAAGTACGAGCTCCCGTTCGAGCGGTTCCTGTCCAGCCTGCGCGACGAAGAGCCCGACATCGATGTGGACTTCGACTCCGACCGCCGGGAGGAAGTCATCCAGTATGTCTACCGGAAGTACGGGAGGTTCAACGCGGCACAGGTTGCCAACGTCATCACCTACCGTCCCAAATTTGCTGTTCGCGACATGGCCAAGGCGTTGGGACACAGCCCCGGCCAGCAGGACGCCTGGTCGAAACAGGTGGAACGCTGGGGAGGACTGGTGTCGAGTACTGATCATGACATCCCGGATTCGGTGGTCGGACTTGCCCGGGAGGTCCTGAGGTTTCCGCGGCACCTCGGAATCCACTCAGGGGGGATGGTGCTGACGGACCGCCCTGTCGGTGAAGTATGCCCCATTGAGCATGGGCGGATGGAGGGGCGGACCGTCCTTCAATGGGACAAGGATGACTGCGCCTGGATGGGCCTGGTGAAATTCGATCTTCTCGGACTCGGCATCCTTGCAGCCATCCAGTACAACTTCGATCTCGTGGCAAAGCACTTCGGTGAGCAGTGGGCGCTGCACAGTATCCCCAAGGAGGAGCAGGGCGTCTACGACATGCTGTGCTTCGCCGATTCAGTGGGGGTGTTCCAGGTGGAGAGCCGAGCCCAGATGGGAATGCTCCCCCGCCTGCAGCCGCGCCGGTTCTACGACCTCGTGATCGAAGTGGCGCTCGTGCGCCCGGGTCCCATCCAGGGCGGCGCCGTCCACCCCTATATCAAACGCAAGATGGGCGAGGAAGAGGTGCTCTATATCCACCCGGACCTCGAACCGGTGCTCGAACGCACGCTGGGTGTCCCCCTGTTCCAGGAACAGCTGATGCAGATGGCCATGGTGGTGGGAGGCTGCACGGGAGCCGATGCCGACCTGCTCCGCCGGGCCATGGGATCGAAGCGGGGGGAGGAAAGGATTGATTCGCTGCGTGCCAAGCTCTACGAGGGCATGGCGTCGAACGGCATCACCGGAGACGTGGCGGACGCGATCTACAACAAGATCCATGCGTTCGCCAACTTCGGCTTCGCCGAAAGCCACTCCATCAGTTTCGCCCTGCTGGTCTATGTGAGTGCCTGGCTGAGGCTCCACTATCCCGGAGCCTTCCTCGCCTCGCTGTTACGGGCCCAACCCATGGGATTCTATTCACCGCAGACACTCGTTGCTGATGCACGGCGACATGGAGCGGAGGTGCTGCGACCCGACATTCTGCACTCCGGAGTCTCCGCTGACCTTGAACCGCTTGAAGGCTTCGTCCCCGGCGAGGACCTCCGATCGCGGACCACAGGAAGGGACTGCTGTGTACAGGAGCATCAGCCGCCCGTCGGTCCGTTCGACCGAAGCGTCCCCTTCGATTCCACCGCCCACCGCCGTGACGGCAATTACGCGGTGCGGCTGGGGCTGGACAGCGTGCAGTCCATCGGGAAGAAGGTCGCGGAGAAGATCGTGGCTGAACGGACCCGAAACGGCCCCTTCGAGGACATGAGGGACCTCGTACGGCGTACCGGGCTCACTTCGGCGCAGCTTGAAGCACTCGCTGCCGCCGGAGCCTTCGACTCCATGGGCTTGTCGAGACGTGCCGCACTGTGGAATGCGGGCCCCGCCTCCACCGAGCGGGAAGGCCAGATCAAGGGCACCGCCGTCTATATCCAGCCCCCGCTCATGCCCGAACTCTCCGACCTCGACAAGGTGGGTTCGGATCTATGGTCCACGGGAATCACTCCTGACGACCACCCGGTACGCCACGCGCGGGCCCGACTGAAGCGCCGGGGTGCGCTCAGTGCGGCAGATCTGCGCATGGCGGAATCCGGCCGGCGCGTGGAAACCGGCGGGGTGGTGACCCACCGCCAGCGCCCTGCCACGGCCAGTGGTATTACCTTCCTGAACCTGGAGGATGAAACCGGACTGGTGAACGTGATCTGCTCGGTGGGCGTGTGGCAGCGGTACCGCCGCGTGGCACGGGAAGCCAGCAGCGTGATTGTTCGGGGCATCCTAGAACGGTCATCCGAGGGAGTGGTGAACCTCGTAGCGGACCGGTTCGAGGTGCTGCAGCTTCAGGCAACGACGAAGTCGCGGGACTTCCGATGAAGCGCCGCTCTCCGCCCCGGGAAGAGACGGCTCCCCAACGGCGAAGGGCCCCCGGAACCGGGAGCCCTTCGTCTCGATATCATGTGCGCGAGGGGGGATTTGAACCCCCACACCCTTTCGGATACTGGCACCTGAAGCCAGCGCGTCTGCCGTTCCGCCACTCGCGCAATTTCAAGATTCCAAACCTGACGGACAACTCCGATCAGCTTGTGAACAGCAGAAACAAGCATAACGGAGCCGGTGAGAAAATACCTAAACGGGCTGCTTCCGGCCACGGCACTGGATGCCTCGCGCACCGGGAATCGGCCCCCGATCGTTAGCGCAAAGTGATGCCTGGGCAGCCGCAGTTAACGCCATTCCCAGAGCACCCAAGTAGTATCGGGGTGGACGTGCCCGGCTGGACACTGCCTCAGGCAGGGTCTCAGGCTGATAATCCGGCGAATAATCCGGAAAGAAATTCGAGCAGGTTCC
This sequence comes from Arthrobacter sp. H41, assembly GCF_000520535.1. Classification (GTDB taxonomy): domain Bacteria; phylum Actinomycetota; class Actinomycetes; order Actinomycetales; family Micrococcaceae; genus Arthrobacter_D. Next base: position 34,668 of record NZ_KI914795.1, on the reverse strand, counting down.
GCAGCACTTACGAACAACCCGAAGAAGGTCAAGGAGGCGAAAATGGGCATACTCGACAACGTTGAACGCGGTTTGGAAAAAATGGTCCGGGGCGTCTTCTCGACCGGTTCCCGGGCAGAAGTGCAGCCGGTGGAGATCGCCAGTGCACTCCGAAAGGAACTGGACAATCGATCCATGGTCCTTGCCCAGGGCCGCACCCTTGCCCCGAATGTCTTCACCGCCCGTTTGTCCGATGCGGATTTCGCGAACGCCCAGCGGTGGGGCTCAGCCCTCGCCGAGGAGCTGTGCGACGTCGTGATCCGCCATGTCACCAGCCAGCAGTACACCCTCCAGGGCCCAGTGCAGGTCTCCTTCGCCCACGATCCCGACCTCAAGACAGGCGTGCTCGAGCTCGACTCCAGCATGGAGAAAGGCGGACGCCGACCACCCGCCGCCAATGCACCCTCCGCGCCCAAACGGCAGCCCACCCGCTATCAGCCCGTGCTCGAACTGGATGGGCAGCGCTATTCGATCAACGCGGCGTCGATCGTTCTCGGCCGGTCCTCCGACGCGGACATCCTCGTGGATGACACCGGTGTCTCCCGACGCCATCTCGAGATCCGCACCTCGAACGGCGGAGTGTTCGCCGTCGACCTCGGCTCCACGAACGGTAGCTACGTCAACGGGCAACGCGTCCAGGGCCAGGCGGAACTGACCGACGGATCGGTCATCACCATGGGGCGCACACGTCTGACGTTTCGGCTCGTCTCCCTTCCGGTCGGTGGCGAACAGGCATGAGTGAAGCAGGCGAATTGACCGTCACACTGCTGCGCTACGGCTTCCTGGTGCTGCTATGGATCCTCGTCCTCAGCACGGTCAGCGCGCTCCGGCGTGACCTCGTCGTCGGACAGCGCAACAAAACCGGCACACCCACGGCCCGCGAGGCGCGCAAGAATCCGGAACTGCTCCAGGAGACACCTCCCCCACGAATTCAGGCGCACCAGCTGGTGGTGACCGAAGGTCCCCTCGCCGGCACCACCCTCGACCTGACCTCCAGCCCCATCCTCCTGGGACGCGCCCAGGAAGCAACGCTCGTCCTCGAGGACGATTACGCATCAGGCAGGCACGCCCGGCTGTTCCCCCAGGGGAGCCGCTGGTTCGTCGAGGACCTGGGATCGACCAACGGCACCTTCCTTGCAGGATCCCAGCTCACCCGGGCGCTGCCCGTCGAGCCAGGCGTACCCATCCGGATCGGTAAGACGGTCATTGAATTGAGGCCATAGCCATGGCTCTTGTTCTACGGTTTGCGGCGCGCTCGGATGTCGGCATGGTGCGCTCGAAGAACGATGATTCAGCCTACGCCGGACGCTATCTGGCGGTCGTGGCGGATGGCATGGGCGGGCATGCGGGCGGCAACGTCGCCTCGGCCTCCACAGTCCTCGACCTCGTTCACCTCGACCGGGCCGACCATGCGGGGAATGCCGGTACACACCTTGCGGATGAGATCCAGACGGCCAACTCCCTCTTGTCGGAGCTCGTCAGCACCAATACACAGCTCGCCGGCATGGGCACCACCGTCACCGCGCTGCTCCTCGACGGAGACCGGCTCGAACTCGCGCACATCGGTGATTCACGTGCCTACCGTCTCAAGGACGGCGTCTTCCAGCAGATCACCAGGGACCATACCTTCGTGCAGCGGCTCATCGACGAAGGCAGGCTCAGGCCCGAGGAAGCGGAGGTCCATCCGCACAAGAACGTCCTCATGCGTGTGCTCGGGGATGTCGACGCGAGCCCGGAACTCGATCTCGAATCCTTCGATGTCACCCCGGGCGAACGGTGGCTGCTGTGTTCGGACGGATTGAATGCCGTGCTCAGCGAGCACATCGTCGAACAGGTCTTCCGGGAGACGGCGGACCTGCGGCAATGCGTCAACGCGCTCGTGGAGCTGACCCTCGCAGGCGGCTCTCCCGACAACATCACAGTGGCGATCGTGGAGGTGACGGAGGCCGACGACGACGAGGTGTTGCCTCCCGCCGTCATCCCCCCTGCCCGGGAAGCAGCGGGAGAACGCGAGCAAAGCCCCGCACCCGTTTCGAAAGGCGGTGATGATTCGCCGGCCGTCACGGACGGTGAGCTCCTCGGCGCCGCCATCCGCGCCGACATCATCCGAGAGGACCTGCTGACCCGTCCGCACGTCCTCGTCGGATCGGCCGCCCTTGCCACCGAGACCGGTCAGATTCCGATCGTGACGCAGCGCTCCAGCGAGCGCCGGGCTGCCATGATGCTGACCCACGGCGGAGAAACATCAGCCGAAGGAGAAGCGACGGATGACCAGGACCTTCCACCGACGAAACGCCGCTGGCTGATGCCTGCGTTCCTCGGCCTGACGGCGCTGATCCTGGTTGCCGTCGTCGGTTTCGGGTACACCTGGACCCAGACCCGCTACTACGTGGCCGAATCCGAGAACAAGGTCGCCATCTACAGTGGCGTCCCCCAGAGCGTGGGCCCTTTCCGCCTCAGCGAAGTCTACGAGGTGACGGATATTCCGGTGTCGAACCTGCCCGAATACCAGAGGTCCCGCCTGGTGAACACCCTCCCGGCGAGCGACCTGCAGGAAGCCGAGCGAATTGTGGAGGATCTTCGCAGCGAGCTCAGGGCAGTTCCCTGCAGCCCCGGTGAGGGTACTTCCACTCCTGCCCCTGTCACAACGGATACCGCGACCACAGAACCATCAACCCCTTCGCCCGGCCCCGGGGGAGACGCGACCCCTGCGCCGGGCACCAGCGATCCTGCCGGGGATCGCTCCTCCGGTGAGGCGCAGCCGCAGATAACGTGTGACGGAGGCTCACGATGAGCGATGTGATGACTGTCCCGAAATCCCGCAGGAACGTGGAAGCCCTCCTGCTGCTTGTCGCTTTGACCGTTGCGATCGGGGCGAACTACATTGCCGGGCTGGACCGGGAAGAGCAGTTCAACTCCTACTTCTGGACCCAGGCCGCCACCTTCGTGGGAATGGGCCTGCTGATCCACATCATCCTGAGGGTGCGGGCCAAATATGCAGACCCGGTAATACTTCCGATCGTCCTGGCCCTCAACGGCATCGGTCTGGCCATGATTCACCGGCTGGACCTCACACGCATCGACGAGGCGACCTTCACCCCTGTCGCCCCCCAGCAACTGCTCTGGACCGGTGTGGCGATCAGCGCTGCAGCCGTGCTGCTGGTCTTCCTCAAGGACCATCGGATCCTCCGGCGCTTCACCTACATCTCCCTGATCGTCAGTGCCGTCCTTCTCCTGTTGCCCCTCACCCCCCTTGGGCTCGAGATCAACGGCGCACGGATCTGGATCTCCGTGGGCATCGGCACGTTCCAGCCGGGTGAGGTCGCCAAGATCACGCTGGCCATCTTCTTCGCCGGATATCTTTCGACGAACCGCGACCTCATCCTTTTGGCGGGCAAGAAGATCGGCCCACTGCAGCTGCCGCGGTTCCAGGACCTCGCGCCGATGATCGCCGCCTGGTTCGTCAGTATCGGCGTCCTGATCTTCCAGCGGGACCTCGGTTCCTCCATCCTCTTCTTCGGCCTCTTCATGGCCATGATCTACGTTGCGACCAGCAGGGTGAGCTGGGTGCTGATCGGCTTGGCACTGATCGGAGTGGGCGGTTATGTCGCCCTGCAGTTGTTCAGCCATGTGGCTCTGCGCTTCGACAGCTGGATCAACGCATTCGACCCCGAGGTCTACAACCGGAACCCCGGAGGCAGCGGCCAGGTGGTGCAGGGTCTGTTCGGGCTCGCCAGCGGCGGGCTCGTGGGGACCGGCTTCGGCCAGGGACGGCCGGACCTCGTCACCTACGCCAACAGCGATATGATCATCGCCGCCCTCGGTGAGGAACTGGGACTGATCGGCATCAGCGCCATCGTCATGCTCTACGTTTTGCTCGTGTCCCGCGGATTCCGCGCAGCCCTGGGTACGAAGGACGGCTTCGGCAAACTACTCGCCTGTGGACTCTCCTTCACCATCGCGCTGCAGTGTTTCGTCGTCATCGGAGGCATCACCAGATTGATCCCGCTGACCGGCCTCACCACCCCGTTCATGTCCGCCGGTGGTTCGTCGCTGCTCGCCAACTGGCTGATCGTGGCTCTTCTCCTGCTGATCTCCGAAACGGCGCGCCGTCCGGCCCCAAGCGGTCCCCTGACGAGTTCCTTCCCCGACGCCATAGGCCTGAACGGTAGACCCACCCCCGGAAACCCTACGGAGGCCGCCCGATGAACCAGGCAATCCGCCGATCCTGGATGGTAGCGATCGGGATGTTCACGCTGATCCTCGGTTCGCTGACCTACGTGCAGTTCTTCCAGGCCGAAGCGTTGAGCACCAACGACTGGAACAACCGGCAGCTCTACCAGGAGTTCGGACAGCCGCGCGGCGCGATCCTGGTCGACGGCCGGGCCGTTGCGGAGTCGGTGCCATCGGATGACCAGTTCAACTATCAGCGGGTGTACAACCAGCCCAACCTTTATGCACACCTCACTGGCTACTACTCGCTGGTCAACGGGTCCACGCAACTGGAAAAAGCTGAGTCGGAATTGCTTTCCGGGACGAGCAACGAACTGTTCTATGACCGTCTCGTCCGCCTGTTCTCCGGCGACCAGGTCGCGGGCGCCTCCATCGAGCTGACGATCGACCCCCAGCTCCAGCAACTTGCCTTCGACCTGATTCCGGACGGTCAGAAGGGCACAATCGTTGTGACGGAGCCGAATACCGGCAACATCCTTGCCATGGCGTCGAAGCCTTCCTACGACCCCAACCTCATTGCCGGCCACGACACCAGCGTCGTCATCCAGAATGTAGCCGAATTGTCGGAAGTTCCGGGTCTGTCGATCTATACGAATCCGGCCACGGAATCGCTCATCGCCCCGGGCTCCGTCTTCAAACTGATCGTCGCCGCAGCGGCCCTCGACTCCGGGTTGTTCGACGAGGACTCCGAGATTCCGAACCCCGCTTCCCTCGAGCTTCCCGGATCGTCCGAGACACTGCCGAACTACGTGAACGGCAACTGCGCCTCAAGGAATACAGCAGATCTCGAATTCGCGCTCGAGCAGTCCTGTAATACTCCGTTCGCACAGATCGCCTGGGAACTCGGTCAGGAGCGCATCCAGGAGCAGGCCCAGGCTTTCGGTTTCGGTGAGGAGTTCTACATCCCAACCCGCGTGGTTGCCAGCTCCTTCCCTGACGAACTCGACCAGGCGCTGCTCGCCTACTCAGCCATCGGCCAGTACGACGTCAAGGTGACGCCCCTGCAGATGGCAATGGTGAGCGCAGCGATCGCCAACGACGGCGTGCTGATGAAACCCAACCTCATCAAGGCGGTCCGCGCCCCGGATCTCGAACTGCTCGACTCTCCCCAGCCCGAGGTTTTCAGCGACCCTGTCAGCCGCGACACCGCCGACCAGCTGACCGAGTGGATGGTCAACGTGGTGGAGAATGGAACAGCCCGCGGCGCGCAGGTTCCCGGGGTGGAAGTCGCCGGTAAAACCGGTACGGCGGAGCTCACCGAAACCGGCGACAACGCATGGTTCACCGGCTTCGCTCCTGCCGACGATCCGCAGGTTGCGGTGTCCATCGTGATGGAAAACGTGGACATCGCCACCGGAGGCCAACTGACAAGTCCCAGTGCAAAAAGAATCATAGAGGCGGTGCTCAACCAGTGAGGCCTACATCCGGAATCACCCTCGGCGGCAGGTTTCAGCTGACTGACCGCATTGCCATCGGTGGCATGGGTGAGGTCTGGAAAGCCCGTGACCAGGTGCTCGGCCGTGTGGTCGCCATCAAGATCCTCAAAGAGGAATACTCCGGTGACCCTGCCTTCCTCAACCGGTTCCGGGCTGAAGCACGCCATACGGCGCTCCTGAGCCATGAGGGTATCGCCAATGTCTTCGACTACGGCGAAGAGGGCGGATCAGCCTATCTGGTGATGGAGTTGGTTCCAGGGCAGCCACTCTCAGCGGTGATCGAGAAGGAGCAGGTGCTCTCACCGGACCGTACCCTCTCGATCGTCGGGCAGACGGCCACCGCCCTGGCCGTCGCCCACCGCCAGGGGCTCGTCCACCGGGATGTGAAGCCGGGAAACATCCTCGTGATGCCGAACAACCGCGTGAAGATCACCGACTTCGGCATCGCCCGCCTCGCCGATCAGGTTCCGCTGACCGCAACGGGACAGGTCATGGGTACAGCCCAGTACCTTGCACCCGAGCAGGCCACCGGGCAGCCCGCCACCGGGTCGAGCGATATCTACGCGCTCGGTGTGATCGGTTATGAACTGCTCGCCGGCCGACGCCCATTCTCCGGAGAGTCCCAGATAGCGATCGCGCTTGCACAGGTCAACGATGCACCGCCGCCGCTACCGGAATCGATACCATTGCCGGTACGCGCCCTGATCGCCTCGATGCTGGCGAAGGATCCGGCCGACCGCCCCGAGAATGCCGAAGCACTGGCCCGCGCGGTGGATGCCATCCGCGCCGGCAACACGAAGGCGGCCGAGGCTGCTGTGCCCGGCATGCTGCTCTTCGGCGGCTCGTCGGGAGCCGCCACCGCAGCCGTTCCCCGCCAGGACACCGCGGCAACCCGCGCAGTACCTGCCCCGTCGACTTCCGCGCTGCCGACTGTCGCAGCTCCCGCTGCAGCCGGAGCCATCGCCGCGTCACGCAACTGGTCGGAGGAAGACCTCGACCGCACGGAGCCTCCCGATGAGGTCGAACGCCGTCGGAGCCCCTGGCTGATCCCGCTCATCGTGCTGCTCATGCTGGCTCTGCTGGCCATTGCCGCCCTGGTCATCGGCCCTCTGCTGGCGGGGGACGGGACGGACCCGGCACCGGCTGCGACAACGAGTTCAACCCCGTCGTCACCAACCAGTTCGCCGCCGCCGAGCTCCCCACCGGATTCTTCCTCCCCATCACCGTCCGAGGAAGAGACCACCCCCGAGGAGGAGGAGATCATCATCTCCGTATCGGAATTCCGCGGGCGGCCGGTCGACGAGGTGGCCGCTGAACTGGGTAGGCTCGGTCTTGCGGTATCGCGTGTTCCGGTCAGCAGCAGCGAGGACGTGGGCATCGTCCTGAACCTCGACCCCGTGGGGACCCTCAGCCCGGGCGACACCATCACCGTGACCTATTCGGATGGTCCCGAACAGGTCACCGTCCCCGGCGGCCTCGTCAACCAGAGTGAGGCGACAGTGCAGCAGCGCCTCACCGGGGCCGGGCTGGTGCCGGTGAACGGAGGGACGCAGGTCTCGTCAGCTCCGGCAGGAACCGTGATCAGCCTGAATCCCCAGGAGGGAGCGACCGTTCCTCCCGGTGCGCGGGTTGCCTACACGGTGTCTTCCGGGCCCCCGGTAACCACAGCGCCCGAGCCTCCCGCGCCTCCCCAGGAGCCCGAGCCCACCGCGGAGACCGAACCGACTTCGGCATCACCCACCGCCGGCTCCGCACCGGCGCCCGCGCTTGTACCCACCGCCCCACCGCCGTCCGCCTCATCCCAGGGATCATGACCGGTACCGACGGTGATGCCGCATGAGTACTGAGCGGATTCTCAACGGCCGCTACGAGGTCCGCGAGCTCATCGGCAGGGGTGGCATGGCCGACGTCCACCTCGGCCGTGATCTCCGTCTTGGACGGGCAGTGGCGATCAAGATCCTGCGGAAGGATCTCGCCCGCGATCCGCTTTTCCAGTCATGCTTCCGACGCGAAGCGCAGGCCGTCGCAGGCCTCAACTGCCCCACCATCGTCGCCGTGTACGACACCGGTGAGGAGGAAGTACCTGACCGGCCGGAACACGAGGTGAAAGTTCCGTTCATCGTGATGGAGTTCGTCGCGGGGCATACCCTTCGCGACATCGTTCGAGCGGGGGATCTTTCCCAGGAGGAAGCGCTCGAGCACCTGTCCGGCGTGTTGTCGGCACTCGAGTACAGCCACCGCGCAGGCATCGTCCACCGCGATATCAAGCCAGCCAACGTGATGATCACGCCCGACGGGGGAGTCAAGGTCATGGACTTCGGCATCGCCCGTGCGATCGCCGATTCAGCTGCCACCATGACCCAGACCCAGGCGGTGATCGGCACTGCGCAGTACCTTTCGCCCGAGCAAGCCCGCGGCGAGACGGTCGATGCCCGCAGCGACCTCTATTCCGCAGGATGCCTGCTGTATGAATTGTTGACCGGCAGGCCTCCCTTTCTCGGGGACAGTCCCGTCTCGGTCGCCTACCAGCACGTTCGCGAGGAACCCAAGGCCGCCAGCTCAGTGAATCCAGCAGTTACTCCCGCACTGGACTCCGTGCTCAAAAGGGCCCTCACGAAGGATCGCCAGGAGCGCTTCCAGGATGCGGCTTCGTTCCGCGCTGCTCTCGAAGCTGCCGGCCGCGGCATCCTCCTGGCCCCTGAGTCCGGTCAGCGCACACAGGCGATGACGATTCTTCAGCCGGCGGTCCGGACTGCGCCGGCACCGATCTCCCGGAACTCGGACGACGGCGCCCGTACCCGTTCCATTGCCGCGGTTCCTTCGGCGGGAG
>NZ_KI914795.1:21853-26030 GCF_000520535.1 Arthrobacter sp. H41 | reverse complement strand
GCCGCCGGTAGTTACGCCGCCGGTGGTTACGCCACCGGACAGGAACCGCGCATCACACCCCACAAGGACGACGCCGAACATCGGCGGCGGAAGTCCTCACGGGCAGCCTGGCTGACTGTCGTCATCACTGCGGTGATCCTCGTCCTTGCAACCGGCTTCCTCCTCCTCGGCAAACCGAACAACACCCCCGAGGCCTCACCGCTCATCGAAGTGCCGGTGGTCGAACGCCTGACCGAAGCACAAGCGTCCGGTGAACTGTCGAGGGCGGGGCTGATACCCATTTTCACCGAGCGGTACAACTCCGACGTCGAGGCGGGCCTTGTTGTATCCTCCGAACCGGACGCAGGCCGACGCGTGGACCCCGATTCCCAGGTCACGATGGTTCTCTCGCTGGGACCCGCCGACGTCGAGATTCCCGCATCCATCCGGGGCCTGTCCGAGTCCTCGGCCCGGTCGGCTCTCGAAGGTGCCGGACTGCTGACCGGTCAGGTGACCGAGGCCACCAGCGCCACGGTGACAGCCGGCCGGGTGCTCTCGTCTTCTCCGGATGCAGGTACGTCCGTGCCGGCCGGCGGCACCGTGGATCTGGTCCTGTCCAATGGGCGGGTGACCGTGCCGTTGCTGATCGATCTGCCACAGTCGGCTGCAACGGCTTTGTTGAACGATCCGGACGTGATGTTGCCCTACCGCGTGGAGACCGTCGAGAACAGCGTGGTCGAGCCCGGCATCGTGACGAACCAGAGCGCCGCCGCCCGCAGCGAGGTTCCCCAGGGAACCGAGATCGTTCTCCAGGTAGCGGCCCCCGCCACGGAACCCGAACCTCCGCTCAGTCCTTCCCCAAGTCCGTCCACAAGTCCATCCCCAAGTCCTTCCCCGGGACCGACGGCGGGCACGTCACCTCCTGCGGCGACCACTTCGCCGTCGCCGTCGTCCCTTCCCGAGGATGACTGAACGTTAGCGTGCGATCAGGGGGCTGAGGGTCGAGGCCTTCGCCGCCGCCCCCTCCAGACCGAGCGACTCCAGCCAGTTCCCGAGCATCCGGTAGCCGCCCTCGGTCAGGACGGATTCAGGATGGAACTGCACCCCGCACAGCGGAGCCGTCCGGTGTTCAAGGCCCATGATGATCCCGCTCGCCGTGCGCGCCGTGACATTGAGATCCGCAGGGACGTCGTCGCTGACAGCTGCGAGCGAGTGGTACCGGGTAGCGGTGACCGGCGACGGCAGGCCGGCGAAGATGCTGGTGGCATCGTGCTCCACCAGGGAGGTCTTCCCGTGCATGAGTTCGGGGGCGTGTGTCACCGAACCGCCGTATGCTTCGGCCAGCGCCTGATGCCCCAGGCAGACACCGAGCATCGGTTTGTTGTTGGCACCGCACCAGCGGATCAGGTCCACGCAGACCCCGGCGTCGGAGGGAGATCCCGGTCCCGGTGAGATCAGGACGCCATCCCGGTTCTCGGCAAGCGCCGCAGCTTCGGCGAGCGGAACGTCGTCGTTTCGAATAACGGTGGTTTCCGCCCCGAGTTCCTGCAGGTAGCCCACGAGGGTGTAGACGAAGCTGTCGTAGTTATCGACAACGAGGATTCTGGTGGTGTCAGTCATTGGAAAGTTGCCAATCGTGGAATCAGGAAGGGCTCTGGCCGTGGCTCAATCGCGGCCTCTGCAATGATACGCGCACCGACCCGGCAGCGGCCCACCGTCCCGGGTTTGGGTGCATTGGCTAGAATCGACAACAGAAACGATGCCGGCCCGAAGGTGTAGCGTCCCGCACGCCAGCGGGGCTTCGGCCCCAGGCGGTATTGCCGTAAAAAACGTAGCCCGACTGGTTCCCAGCCGGCCCATCAAGGAGGATCTGTGCCAGAGTCAAAGCGCCGTAAGAAGCCGGCTTCCACCCGAGCCGCGGCTTCGGCGGAGCCCAAGCCAAATCCGGTCTGGTACAAACCCGTGATGTTCGGCCTCATGATCATCGGCCTGCTGTGGATCATCACCTACTACATCTCGGAAGGGACTCTTCCGGTGCAGCCGTGGGGGTCCCTGAACATCATGGCCGGGTTCGGGATAGCGATTGTCGGATTCCTGATGACCACGCGCTGGCGCTGATCACCGGTCCGAGCGGACCCCTGCCCCGGTGGTCTCCGGTTTTGCGCCGAGGTGTCGCATTCAGCACGGCACAAAGCTGCGGCCCGGGTACGAGTACCGGTCCTCAGGATTGGGCGGGGAGGCTGATGGTGAAGGTCGAGCCGTACCCGGGTCTGCTCGCGCAGGAGATGGTCCCCGAATGGCCTTCCACGATGGCTTTCGCGATTGCCAGGCCGAGTCCGGTTCCTGGGATTGCAGATGCCCGAGCCGATGTGGCCCGGAAGAATCTCTCGAACACGCGGGCAGCATCCGTCGGGGATAGTCCGATGCCCGTGTCCTGCACATCCAGGGTGAGCAGGCCGTCATCGGCCCGCGCCCGAATAGCCACCACTCCACCTTTCGGCGAGTACTTGATGGCATTCGAGAGAAGGTTGTCGAGCACCTGGGCCATCCGCAGGGGATCGGTGTGTGTCCATAGCGGTGCCGGGACATCGGTCTTGATGGCGATGCCTGCCGCGGTTGCCTGGGGAAGTACCGACCCGACCACGGAGTCGATCAATCCGGCGAAGTCGGTCTCGCGGGGGTAGACCTTCATTCCGGCTGAGCCGGACTGCAGAAGACTGGACACCAGCTCGCTGAGGCGTTCGGCATTCTTGTAAGCGATCCCGACATAGTGGGATGCGTCTTCGGGGCTATCCGCGTTGGACGCGAATTCGAGGTTGCCGACTATCGAGGTTATCGGCGTCCGCAGCTCATGGGACACCGTTGCTATCACTTCATCCTTGGCTTTCAGCGCCTCGACCAGGCTCGTGACGTCGTTGTAGGCAAGAACCGCTCCCCGGAATTTCCCTGGCCCGGTCTCTATCGTCCGTGCGGCAGTGGAAAGCGCTCGCGCTGTGGGGCCCTCACCGACCCAGACCAGATAGTCGCCGAAGGTCTCTCCGGCGGCAGCCCGTGTCACCGGCCACCGGCTCTTCGGCAGGGGCGTTTTCCCGTCCTGGCCGAAAAGCGCGAGATTGTGCTGGCCTGAAGCAGCTTCGCCCTGCGAAAGGGTGGAGCGCTCGAAAAGTTCATGCTGGTGATTCGTCAGCATGACATTGCCGGTTCCATCGACGGTGATCACACCGACGTCGATGGTGTCGAGGATGGTCTGCAGGAGGCTCTCACGCTCGCTGCTCACCTCTAGCAGCTGCCGAAGCTCGACGTCCTTCTTCTCCAACCTGCGCTGCTGCAGCGCCATGTTCGCCGTCACGAAGCGCACCCCGAGCGCGACGGCGAACAGCATGACCGGTATCAGGACTGCACCGGTCGCTTCCGCAGCCGTAGGAGACACGGATCGGATCAGGAGGGGAGGCGCGATGATCAGCAGGGGTCCGAGAAAGCTGATCACCACCGAAAATCTGGACAGGCTGCTGGAAGCCGACAACCAGATCACCGGAAAGATCAGCAGGATGGCGAAGCCGGACATGAAATCGGCCGCCCCGGCGTGTGAAAGGCCGAGGGCTCCCATGTCGCCTAGCGGGATGAGAAGCGACGCACGATGTGGCAGGCGCTCCCACGGAACAGCCCAGCAGGAAATCAACAGGAGTGCGTGCACCAGCAGCGACACCTGGAAAAGCGGCTCATTCAACAGCCCAGGCCAGGCGGCGGGCGCAGCAAGGACGATGCACACGAGGATGGCAGTGAGCGGCAACTGGCACAGTCCGATGCGGGTTCGAGGACTCACCCGGTGAAACAGGGACGCTTCTGCTGGTGCCGGATCAGTCATGCGGATGTTGCCTGAGGTTGCCTGCTGACGGGCGCAACCGAGTGGGCGCTGTTCGGGCGAGAGACCATTTCTCCATTATCGCTGTAAATGCCCCGAAGCTGCGAATACTTACCGGGAGCGCGGGGTCGGAATTTGTGCACACGTTGTGCACTAAGTTATCCACAGCTGTGCACAACTTGGACGATAGCGCGGATCGTATCGTGTAACTCCAGTCACAGCTTATCCACAGATGTGGAATTACATGTGTGTAAGTTATACCCGGTGTTGATAACTGCTGTGGATAACGACGACTATGGCCCGTATCCGAAGGGATACGGGCCATAGTCGTCGGTG
>NZ_KI914795.1:19139-21753 GCF_000520535.1 Arthrobacter sp. H41 | reverse complement strand
GGGCCATAGTCGTCGGTGCGGTACGTCACCTAGAGGGGCAGGAGGAACACCCCCAGGACGGTCAGGAGAACAAGTACGACGGCGACCGCGGCCAACCCCGCCCACTGGAGCGCTGCACGCCGGTGCCCCTTCGGAGCGTAAGCCAGTACGGCTGCACCCGCGGCTCCGGTCAGCAGCCCGCCCAGGTGGGCCTGCCAGGAGATTCCCTGCACCACGAACCCGAGAACACCGTTGATGGCGATCAGGACAACGATCTGCCGGACGTCTCCGCCGGTCTTGCGCTGGATGATGAACAGCGCTCCGAAGAGACCGAAGACTGCTCCTGATGCCCCGACAACTCCCTGGTTGAAGCCCGCAAGAAGCAGGACTCCCACTGAGCCGCCCACAGCGGCCAGCAGATACAGGGCGGCGAACCGTGCCCTCCCCAGCATCGGCTCGAGTGCCTGGCCGAGTATCCAGAGCGCATACATATTGAACGCGATATGGAGGAGGAAGTTGGGCGAGTGAAGGAAGGCCGCCGTCAGCATGCGCCAAGGCTCAGGCTCCACTACTCCCTGCACACCGGCCGTGTAATAGGGCGCGTACAGCAACGCGCCGGTCACCAGTGGAGACACGAGTTGCAGCAGGAACAGGACGACGCACACACCGATGATGGAGAAGGTGATCACCGGCCGGCCCGTCCGTGCAACACCGCCGAAGGCGGTCCGCGTGGCCGGGATGTTCCGGGCCTGGTCCCGCACGCAGTCCACACACTGGAATCCCACGGCTGCCGGCCGCTGGCATTCAGCGCAGGCCGGCCGCCCGCAGCGTTGACAACGCACGTAGCTGACCCGGTCCGGATGCCGCGCACATACCGGGGCCTCCTGGCGCGGGTCCGGTGCGGGAACTCCGTAGGTCACGGGTTTAGCTATTGCTGTTCTACGGTGATGCTGCTGATGACGACGTCTTCGAGGGGCTTGTCGCGCATGTCAGTGGCGATGGCGTTGAGCTTGTCCACCACTTTCCGGGATTCCTCATCGGTGACGTCTCCGAAGATGGTGTGCTTGCCCTGCAGCCAGGTGGTGGGCACCGATGTGATGAAGAACTGTGATCCATTCGTGCCGCGCCCACCCTGGGTGCCGGCATTGGCCATGGCGAGCTTGTAGGGCTCGTTGAAATTGAGGTCCGGGTTGATTTCGTCGTCGAACTTGTAGCCCGGCCCGCCGATTCCCTGGCCGAGCGGGTCCCCGCCCTGGATCATGAAGTCCTTGATGATCCGGTGGAAGATGGTTCCGTTGTACAGCGGCGAGTTGGTCTCCTCGCCGGTTTCCGGATGGGTCCAGGTGATCTCGCCGGTTGCGAGACCAACGAAGTTCTTCACGGTTTTTGGAGCATGGTTGCCGAAAAGGTTGACCAGAATGGTGCCCTGGTTGGTCTGGATGGTGGCCTGTGCGGTTGGAATAGCAGTCATCATGCCATTCTTTCACGGGCCGGTGACCGAACCGCCGGTGCCGCCGTTTTCCGCGCACAGTGAAAAAATCCGTGAATAGCCTGCACTGATAGCACGCCCTGCGCATTGGCCGTAGGCTGGCAGGAACGAGCCATACATTCTTGGAGGTACTTGTGAAGAACAAAACAACAAGCAAAACGACCAGCCGGGAGTTCGACGAGGGCGTCCTCGCGGGCATCCTCGCCGCCCGCAGCTGGGCAACCCCCCACGTTGTAGCCGCACGCGGCTGGGCCACCCCGCACGTCGATGCCGCCTACGGGTGGGCCAAGCCCCATTGGGACAAGGGCGTCGGTACGGCGAACCCTGTCATCCAGGACAGCGTGCGGAAAGCTGCCTCCGGGATCTCAGGGGGCATCGCAACCGTCACTCCCCTCATCCAGGACCGTATCGATGCGGTAGGCCCGCGGATCAGCCAGGTCATCGACACCACCGCTCCGCGGATCCAGGGAACGCTGGACAAGGCCACCCCGGCCCTGGTTTCGGCGAAGGGCAAAGTAGTCGACGGGTACATTCCCGCGCTGTCCTACAAGCTCGGGGAAGCCGCGGATTCGGCGTCGCGTGCCCTTGCCGACGCCACCGTTCCGCCCCGTGTCGCCGACGCGGTCATCCGCGTCACGGGTGACAAGAAAGCCGTTAAGACGATCCAGAAGAAGTGGGCGACGGCCACGATGCAGGCCTCCAAGGACCTCAAGAAGCGCCAGGAGGACCAGCAGAAGCGCGGATCCTCCAAGGTCTGGCTGATTCTCGGCATCATCGCCGCTGCAATCACCGCCGTTGCCGCCGCCTGGCGCGCTTCCAAGCCGGTCGAGGATCCCTGGAAGACCCCGGCACCGGTGAAGGCAGCCCCCGCACCCGTTTCGGTCGAGAAATCGGACGAGGCCAAGGAGGTGGTTGCTGACATCAAGGACGCTGCGAACCGTGCCGCTTCCAACAACACGACCACCCCTGCGGCCGGCACCAAGGCGAACGAAGCCGCGGAAGCCGTTGCGAAAAAGGCGAAGGATTCAACCGAGTCCGCCAAGCACACTGAGAAGAACACTGAGAAGCCGTCCAACAACGCGGGCTGAGCTGAGCACTACCAAGGCGGGAAGACCGTCCCTATCCCGGGGACTGTCTTCCCGCCTT
>NZ_KI914795.1:18213-19039 GCF_000520535.1 Arthrobacter sp. H41 | reverse complement strand
ATCCCGGGGACGGTCTTCCCGCCTTTTCCTTTTGTGTGCAGGAGTCAATTCCCTCCGAGTACGGGAGGTGGTCCACCCGCGACGTCCAGGGACGCCTTCCTGGCACGACGACGCCCCTGCCCCCGCACCACGACGGCGAGCCCCACAAGGATCAGTCCGAGACCCGCATAGGTGCCCGCCGGCAGCTGCTCGTCCAGGAAGATTGCGGCCAGGACGGCTGCTCCCGGAATCTCGAGGAGGATCACCATCGACACGACCAGCGGACTCATCACGGCGAGCAGGTGATTGAACACCGAATGTCCCATGATCTGTGCCACGAGTGTCACCGCCAGGATTCCGATCCAGGCTGCCGGTGGAAACCCGGTGAGGGGTTGCTGGAACACCAGGCACATTCCCAGCAGGATTCCGGCGCACCCTCCATAGCACAGCGTGGTGTAGGTTCCCGTGGACAGTGTGCGGCGGGCCCTCCGAGTACGGGAGGTGGTCCACCCGCGACGTCCAGGGACGCCTTCCTGGCACGACGACGCCCCTGCCCCCGCACCACGACGGCGAGCCCCACAAGGATCAGTCCGAGACCCGCATAGGTGCCCGCCGGCAGCTGCTCGTCCAGGAAGATTGCGGCCAGGACGGCTGCTCCCGGAATCTCGAGGAGGATCACCATCGACACGACCAGCGGACTCATCACGGCGAGCAG
The DNA here is from genome assembly GCF_000520535.1 of Arthrobacter sp. H41. GTDB lineage: Bacteria > Actinomycetota > Actinomycetes > Actinomycetales > Micrococcaceae > Arthrobacter_D. Next base: position 18,345 of record NZ_KI914795.1, on the reverse strand, counting down.
GTGATTGAACACCGAATGTCCCATGATCTGTGCCACGAGTGTCACCGCCAGGATTCCGATCCAGGCTGCCGGTGGAAACCCGGTGAGGGGTTGCTGGAACACCAGGCACATTCCCAGCAGGATTCCGGCGCA
>NZ_KI914795.1:0-18113 GCF_000520535.1 Arthrobacter sp. H41 | reverse complement strand
CCGCCATCTGATAGATCCCCGCCAGCGCTCCGCCCGCCAGCGCAAGGACGTCCCCCAACAGCGCCTGGGGAGACAGTGAAAGGTCGAAACCGGTGATGATGACCACTCCGAAAAAGGCGATTCCCAGACCCACCACGACGGCGGTCGACGGCCTGCTTCCCCTCAGGGCGTCGAACAGGGCTATCCAGGCGACCTGCAGGCAGACCAGGGCGGTGGCGGCTGCCACCGAAGTGAGTTTGAGTGCAGTGACGAAGCAGGCGAAATGGAGGGCAAGGGCCACGGCGGCTACTGTCAACCGGTAGAAGTCCCGGCGGCCGAGACCAGTGAATTCGGCCCGCTTGGACACCACGGCGGGACCTCCCATGATGACTGCGCCGAGGGCGTTGCGCCAGAAAGCGATCGCGAGGGCCGGAGCTGCGGTCGCCGCCATGATGGGGCCGGAAGCTGATACTCCAAGGACGCCGAGCATCAACAGGAAGACGACCACTAAATAACCCTCACTCCGCGCGCTTAAGGCAGAATGTCCCCGGCCGATGGCCGGGGACATTCATTCGGTGGAGGCACGGGGACTCGAACCCCGAACCCCCTGCTTGCAAAGCAGGTGCGCTACCAATTGCGCCATGCCCCCGAATTGGACCTCAGCCAGTCTACCTCAACCAGCCGGGCTCCGATGCTACTCAACCGTATCGGTTGCCTCACTCCAGACCGCTTTTTCATTCTCCGAATCCTGCCACCGTTTGTAGAGAAGCACTCCTGCAGCGGTGATTGCCGCGAACACCAGTTTCTTCACAGCAATCTCCTTGCACTACCTACCAGTGGTGGATCCGTGGGCGTACCAGGACTTGAACCTGGGACCTCTTCGTTATCAGCGAAGCGCTCTAACCGCCTGAGCTATACGCCCCGATACCTCATCGGGCCGAGATACGACTTTACAGTAGCAGCTCGGGATTCATCAAATCGCCGCAGTGGCCCGATGAGGGTTGCTGCATCAGTCGTCGGTGAGAGTCACACCGATACCGCCCACGAGAGTGGAGGAGATGTTGTAGAGCACCGCCGCGAGCATGGCCAGAGCCGTCAGCAGCACCACGTTCACTACAGCGATGATGGTGGCGAAGGAGACCACCTGCCCCAGCGAGGCGAACTGCCGCAGGTCGAAGCCCCCGCTCTCCGAACCGGCGATCTCGCGCAGCAATTCATTCACGCCGTCGAAAATACCGGTCAGGTCGAGCACGGTCCAGATCACGATGGCAGCCACCACCGTGACGATTCCAAGTGCAACCGACAGGAGGAAGGACATTTTCAGTACGGACCAGGGATCCACCTTGCTGACCAGGAGGCGTGCCTTGCGTGCCTTCGCCTTCGGTGCCGGCTTGACCAAGTTCGGCCGGGACCCCGGTTTCTGGCTCCCCGACGCCGAAGGTTTCTGGGATGGGCGGGCGGGTGCACTGACCCTCGGCCCATTACTGGACTGCTTCACTTGTCCACTGGGTGGCTTTGTTTGTCCACTGGGTGCCCCCCGTGGGTTGGTATTGGCCGAGCTCACTCGCTACCTCCGTGTTCCGGCGACTCAGCGTCAGGCTCAGCCGTTTCTTCTGTCGTCAACGGTACTTCATCGACGCTCTCCTGCGGCGAATCCCCACCGTCCGAGGGAACGGTATCCAGCATTTCGACGTCGGCGTCCAGCTCCGATGGATCATCGATGAGCCCCTCCTCGACCGCGACGCTTCGCTCGCTGTTCCGTGCCACCCCGATGATGCGGTCCGTCTTGTCCGGCTTGGCAAAGATGACGCCCATGGTATCCCGGCCCTTGGCCGGCACTCCCGTCACGGCGGATCTCACCACTTTTCCACCGCCCATGACGACGAGGACCTCATCCTCCTCCTGGACGATCAACGCGCCGACGAGATCACCGCGTTCCTCGGCGAGTTTCGCCACCTTGATCCCGAGTCCGCCCCTGCCCTGCACCCGGTACTCATCCACCTTCGTCCGTTTGGCGAACCCGCCCTCGGTGACGATGAATACGAACGAGTCATCGCTGACGACGTTCGCAGCGAGGAGCTCGTCGTCCTCACGGAACTTCATTCCCGTCACACCGGAGGTTGCGCGCCCCATGGGCCGCAGGGCGTCGTCGTTCGCGGTGAAGCGCAGCGACTGCCCCTTGCGGGAGACGAGCATGATGTCGTCGGTGTCGGAAACCAGCTGGGCCGAGACGAGCTCGTCGTTGTCGCGCAGGTTGATGGCGATGACCCCGGCGGACCGATTGGTGTCGTAGTCCTCAAGACGCGTCTTCTTGGCCAGTCCGCGCTTCGTCGCGAGGACGAGGTACGGGGACTGCTGGTAATCCCGTAGGTCGAGCACCTGGGCGATCTTCTCGTCCGGCTGGAACGCCAGGAGGTTTGCGACGTGCTGCCCTTTCGCATCACGTGCGGCCTCGACCAGCTCATAAGCCTTCGCGCGGTAGACCCGCCCCAGGTTCGTGAAGAACAGCAGCCAGTGGTGTGTGGTGGTCACGAAGAAATGTTCGACGACGTCGTCACCGCGCAACTGGGCACCACGGATGCCCTTCCCGCCGCGTGCCTGCTGCCGGTAGTTGTCGCTCCGCGTCCGTTTCACGTAACCGCCGCGGGTGATGGTCACCACCATCTCCTCTTCGGGGATGAGGTCCTCCATGCTCATGTCCGAGTCATATCCCATGAGGATGTCGGTCCGGCGATCATCGCCGTGGCGGTCCACGATTTCCTGGAGCTCCGTCGACACGATCTGGCGCTGCACTTCGCTCGAGTTGAGGATGCGCTGGTACTCGGTGATTTCACGCTCGAGCTTGTCGTGCTCGTCCTGGATCTTCTGGCGCTCGAGTGCGGCGAGCCGCCTCAGCTGCATGTTGAGAATGGCAGCGGCCTGGAGTTCGTCGATGTCGAGCAGCGTCATCAGCCCGCTGCGGGCGTCCTCGACCGTCTGGGATGCGCGGATCAGCGCGATCACCTCGTCGAGCGCATCGAGGGCCTTGAGGTAGCCGCGCAGGATGTGCGCTGCTTCCTCCGCCTTGCGCAGCCGGTACCGGGTGCGCCGCACGATGACCTCGAGCTGGTGGGTCACCCAGTGCCGGATGAAGGCGTCGAGGCTCAGGGTGCGCGGAACATCGTCCACGATCGCCAGCATATTGGCACTGAAATTGTCCTGGAGCTGCGTGTGCTTGTAAAGGTTGTTCAGCACGACCTTCGCCACCGCGTCGCGTTTGAGGACGACGACGAGGCGCTGACCGGTACGGCCTGAGGTCTCGTCACGGAGATCGGCGATGCCGCTGATCTTGCCGTCCTTCACCAGGTCGGCGATCTTGATGGCGAGGTTGTCCGGGTTCGCCTGGTACGGCAGTTCGGTGACCACCAGGCAGGTCCGATTCTGGATCTCCTCGACGTTCACCACGGCGCGCATGGTGATCGATCCGCGGCCGGTACGATAGGCATCCTCAATGCCCTTGTGGCCGAGGATGGTGGCTCCCGTGGGGAAGTCCGGACCCTTGATGCGCTCGATGAGCGCCTCGAGGAGTTCCTCCTTCGAGGCGCCGGGATTCTGCAGGTACCACTGCACGCCGTCGGCTACTTCACGAAGGTTGTGCGGCGGGATATTGGTGGCCATGCCGACGGCGATACCGGAGGAACCGTTCACCAGCAGGTTCGGGAACCTCGACGGCAGGATGGTGGGTTCCTGGTTCTTGCCGTCGTAGTTGTCCTGGAAGTCGACGGTCTCCTCGTCGATGTCACGGACCATTTCCATGGCCAGCGGGGCCATCTTGGTCTCGGTGTACCGCGGGGCGGCAGCGCCGTCGTTGCCGGGGGACCCGAAGTTCCCCTGGCCGAGCGCAAGCGGGTAGCGCATGGTCCAGTCCTGGATGAGGCGGACCAGGGCGTCGTAGATGGCTGAGTCGCCGTGCGGGTGGTATTGGCCCATGACTTCGCCGACCACGCGGGCACACTTGTTGAATGAGCGGTCCGGCCGGTAGCCGCCGTCGAACATCGCGTACAGGACGCGGCGGTGGACCGGCTTCAGCCCGTCGCGGACGTCGGGCAGTGCACGGCCGACGATGACGGCCATGGCGTAGTCCAAGTAGGACCGCTGCATTTCGGTCTGAAGGTCGACCTGTTCAACGCGGTCGGTCAGGACTTCGCCCTCAAGGGGACCGTCGCCGGGAATGTCATCACTCATAAGTCAGTTCCGTTCGTGAAATGGTTCTCAACCACAAAAGAGGCGCTCGATCACTGGCGGTGGTTCCGGCATTCTGTGTAGGCGCCTTAATATTTCAAGGGCCGCCAGGCCCGCCAGAAATTTCGTAGCGCCGGCAGGATGTCGGAACTACAGCCACCTAGATATCGAGAAAACGCACGTCTTTTGCGTTCTGCTGGATGAAGTTCCGGCGGGACTCGACGTCCTCGCCCATGAGGACCGAGAACACCTGGTCGGCCGCCGCGGCGTCGTCCATGGTGACCTGGAGCAGTGTCCGGTGGTCCGGGTCCATCGTGGTTTCCCAGAGTTCGGTGTAGTCCATCTCACCGAGGCCCTTGTAGCGCTGGATGCCGTTGTCCTTCGGCAGGCGCTGGTTGTTGGCCAGCCCCATCCGAATCGTCTCGTCGCGCTCACGGTCGCTGAAGACGTAGTCATGGGGCGCGTTCGACCACTTGATGCGGTACAGCGGCGGTTGCGCGAGGTACACGAATCCACTCTCGATCAGCGGACGCATGTACCGGAACAGAAGAGTCAGCAGCAACGTGGTGATGTGCTGGCCGTCGACGTCGGCATCGGCCATGAGCACGATCTTGTGATACCGGGCCTTGTCGACGTCAAAATCCTCACCGATCCCCGCACCGAACGCGGTGATCATGGCCTGGACCTCACTGTTTCCGAGCGCACGGTCGAGCCGTGCACGCTCCACGTTGAGGATCTTTCCCCGCAGCGGCAGGATGGCCTGAGTCTCCGGATTGCGCCCCCTGACGGCCGAACCGCCGGCCGAGTCGCCCTCCACGATGTAGATCTCCGACTTCGACGGATCCTTGGACTGGCAGTCCTTCAGCTTTCCGGGCATTCCCCCCGATTCGAGGAGACCCTTCCGGCGCGTTGATTCGCGGGCTTTCCGTGCCGCTAGCCGGGCCTGGGAAGCCTGGATCGACTTACGGATGACATCGCGCGCGGGGCCGGGATTGCGTTCCAGCCAGTCACCCAGCTGGTTGGTGACAACGCGCTGCACGAATCCCTTGGCCTCGGAGTTTCCCAGCTTGGTTTTCGTCTGGCCCTCGAACTGCGGTTCGGAGAGCTTCATCGAGATCACGGCGGTAAGCCCCTCACGGATGTCGTCTCCGGTCAGGTTGTCGTCTTTTTCCTTGATGATGTTCTTGTCGCGCGCATATTTGTTGATGAGCGTGGTCATCGCGGCCCGGAAACCCTCTTCGTGGGTGCCGCCCTCGTGCGTGTTGATCGTGTTCGCATAGGTATGGACACTCTCCGAATACGCAGTGGTCCACTGCAGGGCTATCTCGACGGCGATCTTGCGGTCGGTGTCCTCGGTCTCGAACGCGATGACATCGTCGTGGATCACCTCGACGCGCTTCGACGAGTTCAGGTGGCGGACGTAGTCGAGCAGCCCGTTTTCGTATTTGTACTCCACCTGGCGGTGCTTCGGAACATCCTCGTCCCCGTCCGCGGCGCTTGCGTCGGTGACCTCGTCCTCGATGGAGTCGACGCGTTCGTCGACAAGGGTGATCTTCAGCCCCTTGTTGAGGAACGCCATCTGCTGGAAACGCGCCCGGAGCGTTTCGAAGTCGAACTCGACACTCTCGAAGATCGAGTCGTCCGCGTAGAACGTCTGGGTGGTCCCCGTCTCGGACGTTTCCTCGCCCTGACGGAGTTCGCCCACCGGCTTGCCGCCGTCGGCGAAGGACTGGTGCCAGACGAAGCCCTGCCGCTTCACTTCGGTTTCGACCCGCTTCGAGAGCGCGTTGACCACTGAGATGCCCACCCCGTGGAGACCACCGGAGACCGCGTAGCCGCCACCACCGAATTTACCGCCGGCATGCAGGATGGTCATGACCACCTCGACGGTGGGCCTTCCCTCGGTGGGGTGCATATCCACCGGAATCCCACGCCCGTTGTCGATGACACGGACCCCGCCGTCGGCGAGCAACGCGATCTGGATATGGTCGCAGTAGCCGGCCAGTGCCTCGTCCACCGAGTTGTCCACCACTTCGTAGACCAGGTGGTGAAGACCGCGTGGACCGGTGGACCCGATATACATGCCTGGGCGTTTACGAACCGCTTCGAGGCCTTCGAGGACGGTAATATCATTTGCCCCGTACTCCCGGGGAGTAATAGCTTCGAGGGCTGGGGATTCGTCAACTCCTACCTGGACATCATCAGCGTTCAACTCGTTGTCGTGTGCCACAGGCGCGGTCGACTCCTCACAGGGGTTGTACGGGAAATAAGCTGTTCATATTCTACCCCGTGAGGCGCTACAATCGCGCATGGACTGCCTCCTATCGGCCACGGAAGCCCCTTTTGAGCCAGCGGGAGGGTATCGCATGAGGCGCTATACCTCGGCGAAGCTCCGGAGAGCCCTGCACGGCTCGTAGCGGAATTACGGCAGAGCATGCAAAGGTCCAGCCGGTTCGAGCCGGGCACCTCACCCGTAGGTGTCCCGGGGACCCCTACCCTTGACCGAACGCCCGCCCTTGCGCCAGTTCGGAGCTGACGGTCCGATCACGGAAATCCGCGTCACCACTCCCCGTCCCAGTTCCACCTCGAACCGTCGAAGAACATCGGGGCTGATCAGGCGCAGCTGCGTGGCCCAGGCCGTTGAATCACACCGGACGAGGACGGTACTGCCGTCGAAACTCTCCGGGCGGCAGTGTGCGCTGATCTCGGATCCCACGAGTTCGTCCCACCGTGCCAGTACCGACCCGACCGCCACTGGCGAATTCCAGCCGCGTTCTGCCAACATACGGTTGAACACCTTGCCCAGGCCTTCCGGGTCCCTCCCACCGAAGACTGGTTCCACAGCGTAGCGGCGGCGCTGGCTTCCCGGACTCTTGCGCGGTGCCGGGTCCCGCGGCGTTCCACGTGCCTGGGATGCGCTGCGCAGCCGGTTCAATAATGCCTGGGGTGCATCCTGTTCGAAGGACCCGATTACCGGTTCGGGGGTCGGAGTTCCGCCATCTCCATCCTCTTTCGGCACGTCCGTTCCCTGCGGAGCATCCTCAGGCCGTGTCATCGAGTCCTCCCGGTACCACCCGCAGCTGTCGTCCCCCCAGCCCCGGGGGAATGTCCGCTCCTACCGCTGCAGTCACCAACACCTGCTCGGCATCCGACACGATGGCAGCCAGCTTGTCCCTTCGCTGACTGTCCAGTTCGGCGAAGACGTCGTCAAGGATGAGGACGGGGCTTGCCCCGGGAGTATCGTCGTCCTGCTTCAGCAGGTAGTAAGTAGCGAGCCGAAGGGCCAGCGCCATGGACCAGGTCTCCCCGTGCGATGCATATCCCTTGGCAGGAATATGCCCGAGCATCAGGTCGAGCTCGTCGCGGTGCGGGCCCACGAGGGAGATACCCCGATCCAGTTCTTTCTTCCTGTGGACAAGGAGCGCCTCGATGAAACGCGTGGTGAGGTCCGCTTCACTCTCCCCGGAAAGCGAATGCCCGCGATTGGTGCCGGCGGGCTCCGGGTGGCCGCCGTCGTCGTCGCCCAGGCTGACGACGCTCGACCGGTAGATGGCGTCAGCTTCCTTCGACCCGTCGGTGAGCTCGCCATAGGCGCGCTGCAGGTGCGGGTGGAGGCGTCCGAGAAGAGCCAGCCGCGCGTGCAGCAGCTTCGCTCCTGACTCCGCAAGGTGCTGGTCCCATACCTCGAGCGTCGACTCATGTGCAGTGGAGAACCGGCCTGCCCCGCGTGCCGACTTGAGTAGGGCATTGCGCTGCTTGAGGACCCGCTCGTAGTCGGACCGTAAGGCGGCCTGATGGGGAAGAAGTATGACCAGGGCGTCGTCGAGGTAGCGTCGCCGTCCGGCCGGATCGCCCTTGACCAGGGCAAGGTCCTCCGGCGCGAACAGCACCGTCTTCAGAATTCCCGCCGCATCGCGCGCCCGCACCGGATTGGACCGGTTGATCCTCGCCCGGTTCGCGGATTCCGGATTGATCTCCACTTCCACGCTGGTCCGCTGCTCACCGCGGACCAGCTTGCCCCGGATCAGCGCACGGTCCGCACCGAAGGCCACAAGGGGCTTGTCCGACGCGACCCGGTGGGACGACATCGAGGCCAGGTATCCGATCGCTTCCACGATGTTCGTCTTCCCGACGCCGTTGGGCCCGACGAAGACCGTGGTGCCTGGGTGGATCTCGGTATCGAGCTGCTCATAACTCCGATAACCCGTCAGGGAAAGGTGCTCTACGTACACCGTCCGCCACTCACGCGGTATCCCGGCTGGCAGGACGAACCGCGTGGCCCCCGAACTGGTTCCGCAGCGCTGCCACCATCTTCATGGAAGGGGCGTCTTCCTGACGTGAGGCGAAGCGGGCGAAAACCGCCGCGGTGATCGCCGGCGCAGGAACGGAGTTGGCGATCGCTTCGTCCACCGTCCACCGTCCCTCCCCTGAATCCTCCACATATCCGGCGACCTTCGAGAGTCCGGGATCCTCGTTCAGTGCCTTCACCATGAGGTCCAGGAGCCATGACCTGACGACTGTCCCTTTCTGCCATGCAGTGAAGGTTCCCTGAACGTCCTTGACGATGTCCTTCGCCTCGAGAAGTTCGTAACCCTCGGCGTAGGCCTGCATCAATCCGTACTCGATCCCATTGTGGATCATCTTCGCGTAGTGGCCGGCGCCGGTGTCACCCACGTGCACGAAACTTTCTTCCCTTGTGCCCTCGGGGCGGAGTGCGTCAAAGATGGGCATGGCGCGTGCCACCTGCTCATCGCTTCCGCCGGCCATCAGACCGTAGCCGTTCTCCAGGCCCCAGACGCCGCCGGACACTCCGCAGTCGAGAAAGGAGATGCCCTTCTCCGTGAGCTGTGCCGCGTGGACCTGATCATCGGTGAACTTCGAGTTTCCGCCGTCGATCACGAGGTCACCGTCGTCGAGGACGCTTTTCAGGTCCTGGACCACCTGGTCGGTGACGGCGCCGGCCGGAACCATGATCCACACGATCCTCGGAACAGGGAGTGCTGCCACGAGCTCGGGCAACGACGCCACATCGGTACGATCGGGGTTGCGGTCGAAGCCCGTGACGGTGATGCCACCTCGTCGCAGCCTTTCCCTCATGTTGAAACCCATTTTGCCGAGTCCGATGAGGCCTATGTGCATGAGGATCACTCTTTCCGTGGTTACTGGTTGGGCAGCCTGACAGGCATCAGCAGGTACCGGTAATCCTCACGGTCCTCGCCTATCGCGTCGTCCTGAGCGGACATGACAGCCGGCTTGGGGGGTGTCGTGAAGGAGAAGCGGACGAACTTGCTGCTGAACGCACCCAGTCCCTCGCTCAGGTAGTGCGGATTGAAGGCCACGGTGATGTCATCGCCGTCGAGGTTCGCCTCGATGACCTCAGAGGCCTGGGCATCCTCGCCGGTACCCGCATCAAGTGCCAACTGGCCCTGCGTGAAGGAGAGCCGGACAGGGGTATTCCGCTCAGCCACCAGCGAGACACGGCGCACCGCTTCGACGAGGGTGCTCGTCTCGACCATCGCGTGGATCGGGGTGTTGTCGGGAAAGAGCGAGCGGATCTTCGGATATTCGCCGTCGACCAACAGCGAAGTGGTCCGCCGGCCCCCGCTTTCGAAGCCGATGAGTTCTGAATCCGTCGACAGGGCGATATTCAGGTCTCCTGCCCCTCCCAACGTCTTCGCCACTTCGTTGAGCGTCTTCGCCTTGACCAGGGCGCTGGTGGAGATCCCGGGCGATGACGGCTTCCAGGCGACTTCGCGAAGAGCCAGCCGGTAGCGGTCGGTGGCCAGCAGAGTGATGAGATCGTCCTCGATCTCCATGCGCACACCGGTGAGGATGGGAAGCGTGTCGTCCCGGCTTGCCGCGATGATGACCTGGGAAACGGCCTGGGAAAACGCTTCGCCGTCGACGACGCCGCTGATATCGGGCAGTTTCGGAAGTTCCGGGTACTCACCTTCGGGCATGGTGGCGAGGTTGAAGCGGCTGTTCCGGCAGGTGAGCGTGACCTTGGAACCATCGGTCGCTACCTCGACAGGAGCCGAAGGAAGGCTCCGGCAGATGTCGGCGAGCAGACGGCCGGAGACGAGGATGGTTCCTTCCTCGGTGATGTCAGCAGGAATCTCGAGGCGCGCAGAGATCTCGTAGTCGAAGCTCGCGAGGCTCAGGGTTCCCGATTCGGCCCGGATGAGCAGGCCGGCCAATACCGGAACGGGAGGACGTGGGGAGAGGGAACGCGCTGTCCACGAGACAGCCTCCGCGAGAACATCCCGCTCGACTCGAAATTTCACGAAGAGACGCCGCCTTTCAAAATGTACCGGTGAAGTACAACTACCAACATGGATGCCCTGATTCCTACCGGCTCACAGCTTAGCCTGACGAACCGTGCCGGGTGGCCCACCAGTGGGCCGTGCAGGGGTCTGGGCTCGGGAACACGTCCAGGGGCGAAGTGTTATCTGAAAAACTTTGTGGTTTAAGGATTCGTAGTGTTAATAACTCCTGTGGATTCTGTGGATAACTGGCTGTGGTGTCTGCATCCGGCGGTTTTTGCCTGTTGAAAAGCTGTGTGCCGGGGGAACGTGATGCCAGGGCTGGTTGTGGGCAAAATTCTTGTCATTACAGGGATCCACAGGTAGGCGGGTAGTTGTCCTCAGCGGAACCCCCGTTGTTCCAGTGGTTATCCACAGGAGTTTCCACAGCTGTTAATTTCGTTGTCGATTTCATGGATCGGCAGAAAGGGCTGGAACGAACCTAGCCGTCCCGCTGTTTGTGCTTGATCCGGTTGGTGAGTTCGGTGACCTGGTTGAAGATGGCACGCCGTTCGGCCATCAGTTCGCGGATCTTCCGATCGGCGTGGATGACTGTTGTATGGTCCCGGCCCCCCAGCTCCTGCCCGATCTTGGGAAGCGACATGTCCGTGAGCTCCCTGCAGAGGTACATGGCGATCTGCCGCGCAGTGACCAACGTCCGGGTGCGTGACTTGCTGGACAGCTCTTCAAGGCTGATCTGGAAATAGTCGGCGGTCTGGGCGATGATCACCGTCGACGTGATTTCCTGTGCGCCGTCGTCGGAGATCAGGTCCTTCAGTACGATCTCGGCAAGTGTCACATCGACTGATTGCCGATTGAGGCTTGCGAAGGCTGTTACCCGGATGAGTGCGCCCTCCAGCTCCCGGATGTTGGTGGCGATCTTCGACGCGATGTATTCGAGGACGTCATCCGGTGCGCTGAGGCTGTCGCTGATCGCCTTCTTCCGGAGAATGGCGATGCGTGTTTCGAGTTCGGGCGGCTGGATGTCGGTGAGCAATCCCCACTCGAAGCGCGAACGCATGCGTTCCTCGAACCCCGACATCTGTTTCGGTGGAAGGTCGGAGGTGATGACCACCTGCTTGTTGTGGTTGTGGAGTGCGTTGAAGGTATGGAAGAACTCCTCCTGCGTGCGGTCCTTGCCGGCCAGGAACTGGATGTCATCGATCAGCAGGATGTCGACATTGCGGTAGGTCTGCTTGAAGCTGGTTCCCTCGTCGTCCCGGATGGAGTTGATGAAATCGTTCGTGAACTCTTCGGAGTTCACGTACCGAACCCGGATCCCTGTGTAGAGGTGGCGGGCATAGTGCCCGATCGCGTGAAGGAGATGGGTTTTGCCCAGCCCGGAATCACCATAGATGAACAGTGGGTTGTACGCCTTGGCGGGAGCTTCCGCCACAGCCACGGCTGCCGCGTGGGCGAACCTGTTGGACGATCCGATGACGAAAGTGTCGAAGACGTACTTCGGGTTCAGCCGCCCGAACTCATGGGAGTTGCTCGGCGGCGTCGGTGATGGTTTCGACTCCCCGCGAGGCTCGGGAGACGGGGCAGGATCGGCGGGTGGTTCCTCGACGGGAATGGGGGTCAGTTCCGGGTCGATGACGAAAGCACACTGGATATCCTCACGGAAGACTTCGTGAAGGGCCTCGTCGAGGGCGGCCTTGAGCTGGGTCTGGAGGACTTCCCGGGTGAGTTCATTCGGGACGGCCACGAGCATGGTGGTTCCGATGAGGCCCTGGGCCTGCGCGAGTACGACGAATCCTCGCTGGCGCGGAGTGACGCGGTCGTCGTGTTCAAGGGTACGGATGACCTTCCGCCAGGAGCTCCCGACGTCGTTCACTTCATCTGTTCCCACAACAACCCCTCTTGCTTCCACTGATCCACCCGAAAACGGTCTTCATCCACAGAGTTGTGCACAGCTGGTGATAAACGGACCATGGCCAACCCTAAAGGATCAAAAGTGCAGAACATAGCGGTCAAACTGCGGCTGGGCAACGCTCGACGGCGTTCCCGGTGTGCCCGTGAGGGTGGAGGAAGTGTAATTTTCGCGCAGGTTTTCCACAGCTGTTGATAAAGTAGGCGGCGGGAACGGTGTGTACCCGGTTTGACGCCCCCGTACCCGGTCGCCTAACGTTATGTAGTCCAACATGTCTGCATTTCGCATGCCATCACAGGTGTTCCGGGTACTAAGAAGCTTCGGTTCGTGATGGTGTTTCCCGCGATGTGTGGATGTGCACCTAGCCGCGTCAGTCTGTTCTTCCCCTTTGTTGCAATGGGCCGGGCGCATCTCAAGATCGTTCTGGAGTAATCACAGTGAGCAAGCGGACCTTTCAGCCGAATAACCGCCGTCGTGCCAAGAAGCACGGTTTCCGCCTTCGCATGCGTACCCGCGCAGGGCGTGCCATCCTGTCGGCACGCCGTGGCAAGGGCCGTACCGAACTCTCGGCATAAGCGGCCTAATCGCCCCTACGATGCGATCCGAAGTCCACGCCGGTAACAACCCGTTGCAGTCCAACGGAATGGAACGGGGCATCACATGCTTCCGGCGGTGAACAGGATCCGAACAGCATCGGAATTTTCACGGACTGTACGTTCCGGCGCCCGCTCTGGGCGCCGGAACGTAGTGTTATACGGATCGATCACCCCCGGAATGGACCCGAGCCGGTTCGGCTTCATCGTCGGGAAGAACGTAGGGAACGCCGTGGTCCGCAACCTCGTTAAGCGGAGACTGCGTAACGCAGCTGCCAAGTCTCTGACCAGGAATCCGCATGGGTTGGATATTGTGGTCAGGGCACTGCCCGCATCCGCGGCCGCCGGCTGGCCAGAACTGTCGACGGATCTGGAAAAGGGATTGAGCTCAGTGCTAAGGCGCCTCACCGCGCGGGATGATGCGGCCACGGAAGGCGAGGGACAGTGAGTAGTACCGAAACCTGGTACGCCAAGGCTTCCGGTCTGCTGATGGAGATCCTCCGGAACGCGATGATCATCCTTCTTCAGGTGTATCGCCGGATCGTCTCCCCGTTGTACGGACCCGTCTGCAGGTTCTTCCCGAGCTGCTCCGCCTACGCGCTCGAAGCTGTGACCGTGCATGGTGCGGTGAAGGGTTCGGCCCTGGCCATCCGGCGGGTATGCAAATGTCATCCGTGGAACGACGGCGGAGTGGACCACGTGCCTCGCGGGCCCCGGACATTCCCCCCCGGGAGAGTCCCCACAATTATTGGATTGAACCACCCGGTGATCCCGGCCGACGATGAAAGCCGCCCCGCGGCCCGAGGAGCTAACTGACTATGGATTTCTTCGAGACGATACTGTCGCCGTTCCGGTGGCTTGTGTCATGGATCATGTTCATGTTCCACGAAGGCTTCAGTGCCCTCGGTATGGATCCGGCGTCGGGATGGACGTGGACACTGTCCATCGTGGGCCTCGTCGTCGTCATCCGGGCGGCGCTGATTCCTGTTTTCGTGAAGCAGATCAAGGCGCAGCGCGGCATGCAGGCGCTCCAGCCGGATCTGCGAAAGCTGCAGCAGAAGTACAAGGGCAAGACCGACCAGCTCTCACGTCAGGCCATGACGCAGGAACAGATGGCCCTGTACAAGAAGCACGGCACCAATCCGTTCGCCGCCTGCCTGCCGATCCTGATCCAGATGCCGTTCTTCTTCGCACTCTTCACCGTGCTGAACGGCGTTTCGCGCGCTAGCGCCGAGGGTGAGGAAATCGGGGCGCTCTCGGTCGATTCGGTACGCCAGTTCGACGACGCCACGATCTTCGGCGCCCCCCTCTCCTCGACCTTCCTCGGCAGCTTCGGCGGCAACGGAAACCTCAGTGTGATCATTCTTTCAGTCATCATGATTCTCGCGATGACTGCTTCGCAGTTCATCACGCAGAAGCAGATCATGGCGAAGAACATGTCCGAGGAGGCCATGCAGAGCCCCTTCATGCGTCAGCAGAAGATCATGCTCTACATCCTTCCGCTGGTGTTCGGAATCGGTGGCATCAACTTCCCCATCGGTGTCCTTGTCTACTGGACCACCACCAACCTCTGGACGATGGTGCAGCAGTTCTACGTCATCCGCCGCATGCCGACCCCGGGCTCGCCGGCCGCGAAGGCATGGGCGGAGCGGCGTGCCAAGAAGGGACTGCCGGTGGCACCGCTCCTTGGGGAACGGAAGGCTGAACCCGCCGTCGAATCCGTACCAGAGCCAAGGGCCCAGCGTGTGCAGCCCCAGCGCAAGAAGAGGAAGAAAAGATGACCATCGATAACGAAGAGCAGCTCATTGCCGACGACTCCGCGGACGACTCTGCCGACCTCGATCCAGAAACGAAGGCTTCCCGGCTGGAGGACGAGGGCGACGTCGCCGCCGATTACCTCGAGGAACTGCTCGACATCGCTGATATCGACGGTGACATCGACATCGAGGTACGAAGCGGACGGACCTACATATCGATCGTCTCCGAGGACGCTGCGGACAGTGGGCTGCGCGCGCTCGTCGGACAGGACGGAGAAGTTCTTGAGGCACTCCAGGAACTGACGCGTCTCTCCGTGCTGACGGCCACCGAGAACAGGTCGAGGCTGGTACTCGACGTCGACGGTTACCGGGACGTACGCGGGAAAGAGTTGAGGGACATCGCGAAGAACGCGGTGGCCGAAGTGAAGCAGTCGGGTGTCGAAACAGCGTTGCCTCCGATGACCGCGTACGAGCGGAAAATTGTTCACGACGTCGTCGCGGAGTTGGGAATGGCGAGCGAATCCGAGGGAGAAGGAACGGGCAGGCACATTGTGGTCTCCCAGGCCGATGACTGACCTGCCGCTCGGGGATGATGCTGCGCCTGCGGTGGTCCCCGAGCTGTCCGAAGGCGAACAAAAGGCCGCGGAGGTGGTCTTCGGTGATCGGCTGACGCTGGCTGAGCGGTTCGTCGCGCATCTGTCGACGTCCGGCATCGAGCGCGGTCTGCTGGGCCCGCGTGAAGTGCCGCGTTTGTGGAGCCGGCACGTGTTGAACTGTGCCGTGGTGGCAGATCTGATCGGGTTGCAGTCGACCGTATGTGATGTGGGCAGCGGCGCGGGCCTGCCCGGCATTGCCCTGGCGATCGCCCGACCGGATCTCTCCCTTGTGCTGGTGGAGCCCCTCGAGCGCAGGGTCATCTGGCTCAACGAGGTGGTCCAGGACCTCGGGCTCGAGAACGTACTGGTTCACAGGGCACGCGCGGAGCAGGTTGTGGACAAGGTCGACGCCGATGTTGTGACAGCCCGAGCGGTCTCCGCCCTGGGAGGCCTGATGCAGCTGACCATACCGCTGCTCCATGGCCGAGGCGAAGTATTGGCGATCAAGGGGCGCAGCGCGGCCGAGGAAGTTTCAAAGGCGGCCAAGGTGATACGGCGTCTGGGTGGTGCTGGAGCTGAGGTGGTTCGAGCCGGAACGGGAATACTGGACGAACCGACGACGGTGGTACGTGTCCGGGTCGGCTGAGCGCCAGGATCGTTCCATGACGGGTCAGGACTTGCCGCTTTGGTGACCTTGCAGGCGAAGAGAGCGCGGTACGGTGAGGGTACAGCCGCTAGGCTTGTAGCTGATACTGCCCGGCATCTTGAGAGTGAGCATTTGAGTGACCAGAAAAGAAGCCGCGGCCAGGAAGCTCGAATCTCCGGCTGCTGGTTCGCCCCCGGCGGTGCGCTTGGGGGGAACTCCATCCGAACTGTTTGCAAACCCAACCAATACAGGAATTGTTTCACGTGAAACCAGCTCTCCCATGACTGAAGCGGTACCCACCACGGCAGGGAAAAAGGCCGCAAAGACCAAGAGCGTGATGGAAAGCATGGACGAGTCCTCCCCGCTGGGACGCGAACTGGCAAACGAGACACGCCGGCGCGCCAAGCTGCTCGGCCGGAAGCTCCCCCGCCCCGGACATACTCGCATCATGACCGTGAGCAACCAGAAGGGCGGAGTAGGCAAGACCACGACGACGGTCAATATCGCCGCTGCCCTGGCAACCGCAGGCCTGCAGGTGCTGGTGATCGACATCGATCCCCAGGGGAACGCTTCGACGGCCCTCAACATCGACCACCATGCCGATGTTGACAGCATCTATGATGTGCTGATCGATGATCTCCCCCTGAGCAGGGTGGTTGCTCCCTGCCCCGATGTGGAAAATCTGATCTGCGCCCCGGCAACGATCCATCTCGCCGGGGCCGAGATCGAGCTGGTGTCGCTGGTGGCCCGTGAGCAGCGCCTGCGCAAGGCGATCGAGGTATACGCCAGGGAGCGAGAGGAATCCGGTGAGGCGCGTCTCGACTACATCTTCATCGACTGTCCCCCAAGTCTCGGCTTGTTGACGGTGAATGCATTCGTGGCCGCGCAGGAAGTCCTCATCCCGATCCAGTGTGAGTACTATGCACTGGAAGGGCTGAGTCAGCTGCTGAAGAACATCGAGATGATCCAGAAGCACCTGAACGCTGATCTGGTGGTATCCACCATCCTCCTCACCATGTATGACGGCAGGACGAACCTGGCAGCCCAGGTTGCAGCTGAGGTTCGTGAACATTTCCCCAAGCAGGTCCTTCGGGCGCTCGTGCCGCGGTCGGTCCGCATCTCCGAGGCACCCAGCTATCAACAGACCGTGATGACCTACGACCCCTCGTCGAGCGGCGCGCTGTCCTACCTTGAGGCTGCGGCTGAAATCGCCGAACGCGGTTAGCATACTGCACAGGTTTATACTGGCTTGATTGGGTTTGTTCTGCAGGGCTAGTCCTGCTGTCTGGAGGAATTGTCATGGTTGAGAAGCGTCGAGGACTCGGCCGCGGTCTGGGAGCCCTCATACCGAGCGCGCCGGTCGAGGAGGTTGCTCCCACCGAAGAGCCCGTGCGGCGCCCTGGCAGCCGACCCGCTGACCTGTTTTTCGAAGCCTCGCAGCAGGAGCAGGATGCGGAGCAACGTCGGACTCGCGAGGGCAAGCCCGGCGGGGACGAGCTATCAGCCTCGACACGATCGAAGGCCCGAACAACTCAGCGCACAAGCGTACCTTCTCTGCGGACGGGCCGGTCGTCGGTGCGCGCTCCTGGTTCCGATGCTGCACCGAAAGACGCGGTTTCACGTGAAACCACAGAATCCCGGCAGCATGCGGTCGCCGAGGACGTTCCCGCGGTCCCCTCCCAGGTGCCGGAGGCGGCGGAAGGCAGTCGCGCGGCGGAACCAGGTAGCGCTTCGGGAGGGTCGGTGGACCCTTCAACTATTCGCGAATCGCCCATCGATCCTGCGACAGTAGCGCCGCAGGTGAAGACACACGTTTCACGTGAAACGGATGCTCTTCAGTCAGCGGGGATGCCGGGGGAACCCACTCCCGAGTTGGTGGATGTTCCCGGTGCCCGCTTCGCCGAACTGCCGGTAGATGCCATTCATGCAAATCGGAAGCAGCCCCGCCAGGAGTTCGACTCGGACGAACTGGCCGAGCTGGTTCATTCCATCCGCGAAGTGGGGGTCCTTCAGCCGATCGTGGTTCGGCCTTCCCCCGAAGGCGGTACTGCCGGCTACGAACTGGTGATGGGCGAGCGACGGTGGCGAGCTACCCGGGAGGCGGGGCTGGAAACCGTACCCGCCATCATCCGGCTCACGGCGGATG
>NZ_KI914794.1:12567-31335 GCF_000520535.1 Arthrobacter sp. H41 | reverse complement strand
CGAAAGGTCGCCGCCCTCGGCCGCCGCAGCCGCCTGCAGTTCCGCGGCATAGCCGGCAGCAGCCGCATCCTGGTCGGGGTACTCGTCCTTGGATCCGAATTCGTGGACCTTGACCGGGTCGACCTGCAGCCGGTCCAGGAGCGCGGCCCGCGCCTGGACGGCGTTCCGCTCCTCATCCCCGGCGCGCAGGAAGCGTTCATCCCCCCACCAGAAGTGCACGTTGGCCCAGTCGACGGCCGCGCTGGCCGGGGACGCGGCGACGGCCTGGAGCGCCGCGGTGCCGATGGATCCGCCGGTCAACACCACCGTCGCGGTCCCGCGCTCCGTCTGCACGTCCACCAGCCGGGTGATCAGGCGCGCGGCGACGGCGGCCGCGAGGGACGCCGGATCGGGGTGGATGCTTACTTTCGGATCAGCGCTCACTGGTTCGAACACTCCTCAGGTTGGTTCGGGCGAGACCTTCGGTAATAACCTCTCCGAAGACCTCGTCGGGGTCAAGGCGTCTCAGTTCCTCGGCGAGGCACTCCTGCAGGCCGCGGCGGGGAAGGGAGATCCGCTGGACCGGCTGGTTGGGCTGGTAGAGCTCTGCGACGTCGCCGTGTGGACGGTGGAGTTCCACCTCGCCGTTGTTCCGCGAAAACCGTACGCGGCGCAATCCGGTGCCGGGCGGTCCCGCAGCGATGGTGACGTGAACGTTCAGCGCCAGCGTCAGCCAGGCAGCGAGCAGCACCGTGCTGGGCGAATCGGAGGCGCCCTCCACCGTGACCGCGGTGACCGGCGAGGGATCGAGCTGATCCAGCACCGCAGCGAGCTGGATACGCCAGTTGGTGAGCCGCGTCCAGGCGAGGTCGGTGTCCCCGGCCTCGTAGGTCCTGCTGATGTTGAACAGGGCCGCCGTCGGATCCGGCTCATTCGCGGAGTCGGTGATCCTCCGGTGCGCGATACCGCCGATCGAGGTCCGTGATGCCGCTTCCGGGACGCCGTGGGGCCACCAGGCGACGATCGGCGCGTCGGGCAGCAGCAGCGCCGAGACGAGCGACTCGTTCTCGGTGGCGAGTTCCCCGTGGCCGCGCAGGACGATCACTTCGGAGGCCCCGGCGTCGCCGCCGACGCGGATCTGGCCGTCGAGCCGGGTGTCGTCGTCGGCGGAACCCTCGGCGAGCACGATGATGCGGCAGGGGTGTTCCCTGCTCGCCTCGTTCGCGGCCTGGATGGCTTCCTCCTCGTAGCCCGAGCGGGTGATGACCACCAGGGTCAGGACGCGCCCGAGTGCCACGACGCCGCCGCGATCCCGCAGGGTCATCAGCTCCTTCGACACCTTCGACGTGGTGGTGCCCGGGAGATCGACGATCATGGCCTCCTCCAGGTGCGTCCGTCACGCGCGAGGAGGTCGTCGGCGGAGGCCGGACCCCAGCTGCCCGGTACGTAGGCTTCCGGCTGGCCGCCGAGCGATTCCCAGTATTTCTCGAACGGGTCAAGGATCCGCCAGGACAATTCGACCTCTTCCTGCCGCGGGAACAGTGGGGGCTCGCCCAGGAGGACATCGAGGATGAGCCTCTCGTACGCCTCGGGGCTGGACTCGGTGAAGGAGTGTCCGTAACCGAAATCCATGGTGACGTCGCGGACCTCGGTCTGGGTTCCGGGGACCTTCGAACCGAACCGGATGGTGACCCCCTCGTCAGGCTGTACCCGGATGACCACGGCGTTCTGCCCGAAGTCCTCCTCCGAATGGTCGCGGAACAGGAGGTTCGGCGCACGTTTGAACACCACGGCGATCTCCGTCACGCGACGGCCCAGCCGCTTTCCGGCGCGGAGGTAGAACGGTACACCGCTCCACCGCCGGGTGTGGATGTCCAGCCGGAGGGCGGCGAAGGTCTCCGTGGCGGAGTACTCCGGAATGCCGTCCTCCTCGAGGAAGCCCCGAACCTGCTCGCCGCCCTGCCAGCCGGCCGCGTACTGGCCGCGCGCGGAGTGCCCCGAGAGGTCATCGGGCAGTGTCACCGCCGCAAGGACCTTCTCCTTCTCGTTGCGCAGGTCCTTCGCCGCGAAGGAGATCGGCTCTTCCATGGCGGTCAGGGCGAGCAGCTGCAGCAGGTGGTTCTGGATGACATCGCGGGCAGCGCCCACGCCGTCGTAGTATCCCGCCCTGCCGCCGATGCCGATGTCCTCGGCCATGGTGATCTGGACGTGGTCGACGTGGTTGGCGTTCCACAGCGGCTCGAACAGCTGGTTCGCGAAGCGCAGCGCGAGGATGTTCTGGACCGTTTCCTTGCCGAGGTAGTGATCGATCCGGAAGACGGCGTCGGGCGGGAACACCTGCTCGACGATCCGGTTGAGCTCCTGCGCCGATTCGAGGTCGTGGCCGAACGGTTTCTCGATGACCACGCGCCGCCACTGCCCGTCCTCCGGCTGCGCGAGCCCGTGCTCGGAGAGCTTCTGGCACACCACCTCGAAGGCGTTGGGCGGAATGGAGAGGTAGAACGCGTGGTTGCCCCGCGTGCCGCGCGTGGCATCGAGTTCCCCGATGCATTCCTTCAGCCTGCCGAAGGCGTCGTCGTCGTCGAAGTTGCCCTGCACGAACCGCACGCCCGCCGCGAGCTGCTCCCAGACCGCCTCATTGAACGGCGTCCGCGCGTACTGCGACACCGCGTCCTTCACCTCGGAGGAGAACTGCTCGTCGCTCCAGTCGCGCCGACCGAAACCCACCAGGGCGAAGCTGGGGGGAAGCAGTCCGCGGTTCGCGAGGTCGTAGATCGCCGGCATCAGCTTCTTGCGTGCCAGGTCTCCCGTGACCCCGAACAGGACGAGGGAGGAGGGCCCGGCGATCCTGCTGAGCCGCCGGTCGCGGGAATCGCGCAGCGGGTTGGACTGCTTCGTCGGAGAACCCAGCGGCATGGCTACCCGTTCCCGGAGGTGTCGGTCCGGGTGGCCCGGGGGTCCGTGTCGGACTCCGCGAGGTGGTCGATGACGGTTGCGAGCTGCGCCAGTCCCGCGGCACGGTCCGCGAGGTGCAGGCGGAGGACCGGCCGGCCGTGGTCGGCGAGGACCTGGGCATCGCCGGCGGCCTGCGCTGCGATCAGCTGACCGAAGGTGAAGGGCAGGTCGGGGATGTCAAGGTCCGACGACGCCGTTCCGGTGATCTGCAGGTACACGCCCGAGGCGGGCCCGCCCTTGTGGAACTGCCCCGTCGAGTGGAGGAAACGCGGCGCCCAGCCGAATGTGACGGGCCTGCCCGTGACGGCGGCCAACGGCGTTCGCACCTCCTCGAGGGACGCCTGCGCGTGCCGGTCGAGGTAGGCCTGGACCGACAGGTACCCGTCCGGGCCGAGCGTGTCGAGCAGCGCCTGCACGGCATCACCCACGGTGCTCGAATCCCCCAGCAGGGCGGAGTCCCCGCGCACCTCGATGGCGCCGTCCACGAAGGCGGCCGGGGTCGGCTCGGGCTGCGCGTCGAGGAGGCCCCGGGCTGCGTTCTTCGCGGCTTCGACGTCGGGCTGGTCGAAGGGATTGATCCCCAACAGCCGGCCGGCGACGGCGACGGCGTATTCCCAGACGAAGAGCTGGCTGCCGAGCGTGCCGCTGACGACGGCGCGTGTGCCGTCCGCCACCTCATCACTGGGAAGGGCGTCGATCGCCGAGAGGAGCACCGGCACGACGTCGTCGGCCGCGTTCGTGATCTCGGGCGCGTCGAGCGACGCCACGACGGGCAGCAGCCCCGTGCCGAGCTTCCCGGTGGACTCGGCGATGAGCTGCTCGGCCCAGTCGCCGAAGCCCGGCAGGCCTGAACCGGCATCGGCGAAGACGATCTTGTCGCGTAGGGGAGTGGTCCCGCCGAGGACGGCGCCGAGGCGCAGGCCGACGTTGTCGTTCCCGTCCTCCGACAGGAACTCGGAGATCTCCTCCGCGTCATCGATCAGCGCCTCGATGTCGGCGCCGGCAAGGCCCGAGGGCACCAGGCCGAAGGCGGTGAGCGCCGAGTAGCGGCCGCCGACGTGCGGGTTGGCGTTGAACACCTGCCGGTAGCCCGCGGCACGTGCGGAACCGTCGAGGGACGAACCCGGGTCGGTCACGATGATGATGCGCGACGTCGCGTCGATTCCCGCGTCCGTGAAGGCCTTTTCGAAGATCCGGCGCTGGGAGTCGGTCTCCACCGTGGAGCCGGACTTCGACGACACCACGATCGCTGTCCGGTCCAGGCCCTCCTCCACGGCGGTGCGGACCTGGTCCGGATCCGTGGAGTCGAGCACCACGAGGTCCACGCCGGCGGCCCGGGTGATCACCTCGGGGGCAAGCGATGATCCTCCCATCCCACACAGGACGATGCGGTCCACCCCCTCGGCGGCAAGGTCCTTCCGCAACCCGAGGATGGCGGGGACCAACGAGCGCGACTCGTCGAACAGGTCGATCCAGCCGAGGCGGACCGATGCCTCGGCTTCGGCGTCCGGCCCCCACAGCGTAGGGTCCTTGGCCATGAGCCGGGAGGCCACGCGGTCCCCGATCAGGGCTGGTAGGGCGGAATCGATGGCCTGCCGGGCGGCACCGGAGGCAGCGAGCGCGAAGGAACCCATTGTCGGATCAGTCCTTCGCGGAGTCGAGGGCGGCCTGGACGGTTTCGAGGAGCTCCGACCAGCTGGCCACGAACTTGTCGAGTCCCTCGGTTTCGAGCAGCTCGACGACGTCGGTGTAGGAGATGCCCAGCGCGTCGAGGCGGTTCAGGATGTCGGTGGATTCCTGGTAGGTGCCGGTGACGGTGTCGCCCTCGATGACGCCGTGGTCCGCCGTCGCCTCGAGCGTCTTCTCCGGCATGGTGTTCACGACATTGGCAGCAACGAGGCCCGTGACGTACAGAGTGTCGGGAAGGTTCGGATCCTTGACGCCGGTCGACGCCCACAGCGGGCGCTGCGGGTGCGCACCGGCTGCCGCGAGGACCTGCCAGCGCTCGGTCGCGAACTGCTCTTCATAGACCTGGTAGGCCAGGCGCGCATTCGCGAGGCCGGCCTTGCCCTTGAGCCCTGTCGCCTCCTCGGTGCCCAATGCATCGAGCCGCGCGTCGATCTCGGCGTCGACGCGGGAGACGAAGAAGGAGGCCACGGACTGGATCTTCGAGAGGTCGTGGCCGTTCTCCTTCGCCTGCTCGAGGCCGAGCATAAAGGCGTTGATGACGGCGCGGTAGCGTTCGAGCGAGAAGATCAGGGTCACGTTGACGCTGATGCCCGCCGCGAGGGTAGCGGCAATGGCTTCGAGGCCTTCGACGGTCGCCGGGATCTTGATGAGCACGTTGGTGCGCTGGACCTTCGCGTGGAGCCGTTTCGCCTCGGCGATGGTGCCCTCGGTGTCGCGTGAGAGCCTCGGGTCCACCTCGATGGAGACCCTGCCGTCGGCGCCGCCGCTCTTCTTCGCCTGCTCCGCGAAGATGTCGCAGGCCTGGGCGACGTCGTGGGTGGTGATGTCGAACACCGCCTGGTCGACGGACGCGCCGGCCTCGGCGATCGCGCCGACCTGGGTCGCGTAGGACTCGCCCTGCTTCAGGGCGGCGGCGAAGATGCTGGGGTTGGTGGTCACGCCCACCACGTCGAGTTCCTCGATGAGCCGCTTGAAGGCGCCCGAGTTGATGCGTTCCCGCGACAGGTCGTCAAGCCAGATGGAGACGCCTGCTGCCGAGAGGTCCGCTGTTGGTGTCGAAGTCATGATGTTCTCCTTAGTTCCGCTTCCGCGGAAAAAACGTGCCGAAAGGGCTGATTCGAAGGGGGCTACTGCTGGTCGCCGGTCTCGGTCGACTGGGCGCCCGATCCCATGGCCGGTGTACCGTTCGGGGCGAGCGGATCCGAGGAAACGGCGGCGAGGGAATCCTTCGCGGCCGCGACGACTGCCTCGGCGGTGATCCCGAATTCGCGGAACAGCGTCTTGTAGTCGGCGGAAGCCCCGAAGTGTTCGAGGGAGACGATCCGCCCGGCGTCGCCGACCAGCCCGTGCCAGCTCTGCGCCACCCCTGCCTCGACCGACACCCGTGCCCGGACCGATCGGGGCAGGACGCTTTCGCGGTAGGCCTGGTCCTGTGCGTTGAACCACTCGAGGCACGGCACCGACACCACGCGCGCCGAGATTCCGTCGGCCTCGAGGGCCTCGCGTGCCTGAACTGCAAGCTGGACCTCGGAGCCCGTACCCAGCAGGATCACGTCGGGGGTTCCGCTCCTCGCCTCGGCGAGGACGTAGGCGCCGCGCGCCACACCGTCGGCGGAACCGAATGTATCGCCGGAGGCAGCGCCGGCGCCACGCTCGTAGGTGGGGATGTTCTGCCGGGTCAGCACGATGCCCGCGGGGTTCTCGGTGTTCTCGAGGATGGTGCGCCAGGCGACGGCCACCTCGTTCGCGTCGCCGGGGCGGACGACGTCGAGCCCCGGGATGGTGCGCAGCGCGGACAGCTGCTCCACCGGCTGGTGGGTGGGTCCGTCCTCGCCGAGACCGATCGAATCATGCGTCCAGACGTAGATGGCCGGGACGCCCATCAGGGCGCCGAGGCGCACGGCGGGCCGCTGGTAGTCGCTGAAGATCAGGAACGTGCCGGAGAAGGCCCTCGTGCTGCTGTGCATCACGATGCCGTTGACGATCGCGGCAGCCGCGTGCTCGCGGATGCCGAAGTGCAGCACCCGTCCGTAGGGGTTGCCCGACCAGGCGTCGGTCTGGCGGCTCTCGGGGATGAACGACGGCGAGCCCTCGATCGTGGTGTTGTTCGACTCGGCGAGGTCCGCGGAGCCTCCCCACAGCTCGGGGAGTGCCGGACCGATGGCGGTCAGGACCTTGCCCGAGGCGGCACGGGTGGACAGGTCCTTGCCCGGCTCGAACACCGGCAGGCTCGCTTCCCAGCCGTCCGGCAGCGTGCGCGCCTGGATACGCTCCAGCAGAGCGGTCTCCTCGGGGTGGGCCTCGCTCCAGGAGGTGAAGGTCGAGTTCCACTCGGTGTGGGCCGCCGCACCGCGCTCGACGACGCCGCGGGCATGCGCGAGCACCTCGGGGTCGACGTCGAAATGCTTCTCCGGGTCGAAGCCGAGCGTCTCCTTGAGCGCCGCTACCTCGTCCTTGCCGAGGGCGGAGCCATGGATCTTGCCGGTGTTCTGCTTGGTGGGCGAGGGCCAGCCGATGATGGTCCGGAGGGAGACGATGGAGGGCTTCGACGTCTCCTTCTTCGCCGCGACGAGCGCGCCGTACAGCTCCGCGATGTCCTCGACGTACTCGCCGGTCCGGGTCCAGTCCACGCGCTGCACGTGCCAGCCGTAGGCTTCGTACCGCTTCAGGACGTCCTCGCTGAAGGAGACGTCGGTGTCGTCCTCGATGGAGATGTGGTTCTCGTCGTACAGGACCACGAGGTTGCCGAGTTCCTGGTGGCCGGCGAGCGAGGAGGCTTCGGCGGTGACGCCCTCCTGGAGGTCGCCGTCGGAGGCGATGACCCAGATGGTGTGATCGAACGGGCTGGTGCCCTCCGGTGCCTCGGGGTCGAACATGCCGCGCTGGCGGCGCTGGCCATAGGCGAACCCGACCGACGTCGCCAGGCCCTGGCCCAGGGGACCGGTGGTGATCTCCACACCCTTGGTGTGACGGTATTCGGGGTGCCCCGGCGTCAGCGACCCCCAGGTACGCAGCGCCTGCAGGTCGGGGAGCTCGAGTCCGTAGCCGGACAGGTACAGCTGGATGTACAGGGTGAGCGACGTGTGTCCGGGAGAGAGCACGAACCGGTCGCGGCCCGTCCACTCAGGGTCAGATGGGTCATGCCGCATCAGCTTCTGGAACAGGAGATATGCGGCGGGCGCGAGGCTCATCGCCGTTCCGGGGTGGCCGTTCCCCACCTTCTCCACTGCATCCGCCGCAAGGACCCGGACCGTGTCCACCGCGCGGTCGTCCATCTTCGTCCAGTTCAGTTCCTGCTCTTGCGTCTGTGGCACGTTTCCGGGCCCCTCTCTGTCCGGAACGGCCAGCGCCTCGGGCGCCGAGTGCATCGGGCCCGGGGCGCCGGAAAGCACCCTGGCCAGCTGGCCGTTCGCCGTCGAATTCTGCATGCTGCAAGCACCTCCCAGCATCCGGTACGGCGATGCCAGGCGGGCTTTGCGATCCAGCCTATCCTTTCCGCAATCCTATGCGGCGCCCGGTCCGTAACATGTTGTTCATCACAACCGGTGCCCGTTCCGGCGTTCGCGACGGAAGATCATTCCGGATGATCGTGGAGGCCCGCCCGGCGCCGCCAATTTCTACAGGCTGTAAAAGGGTATGATGAGCATGTCTTTTACTCCGGAAGAAACGAAAGTGTTGCCTCGTGAAGACCCAGCAGGTTCCTGCACCGGCACGTCCTCAGCGGGCCCGTCCGGGCTTCGGACGCAAAGCCAGGGCTTATCTCGCGCTGACCAAGCCGCGCGTGATCGAGCTCCTGCTGGTGACCACGCTTCCCACCATGATCTTCGCCCAGGGCGGGTTTCCACCGCTCGGGCTGATCGGAGCAACCCTGGTGGGCGGTGCTTTCGCCGCCGGTAGCGCAGGTGCCTTCAACTGCTACATCGACCGCGACATCGACAAGATCATGCACCGCACGGAGAACCGCCCGCTGGTCACGGGCGAGGTGACTCCGCGGGAAGCGCTGGTCTTCTCCTGGGCGCTGGGGATCCTGGCGATCGCCATCCTCTGGTTCGGCGCCAATCCCCTCGCGGGCGCCCTGGGGGTCGCCGCCATCTTCCTCTACGTGGTCGTCTACACGCTGGTGCTCAAGCGGCGCACCGCCCAGAACATCGTCTGGGGAGGCGCTGCCGGCTGCATGCCGGTCCTGATCGCCTGGGCCGCCGTCACCAACGCCGTCGAATGGCCGGCCGTGGTGCTGTTCCTCATCATCTTCCTGTGGACGCCGCCGCACTACTGGCCGCTGTCCATGAAATACAGCGACGACTACAAGGCTGCCAAGGTCCCCATGCTCGGGGCGATCGCCGGAGCCCGCACAGTGTCCGTCCAGGTGGTCCTCTACGCGTGGGCCATGGTGGCCTGCTCCCTCCTCCTGCTCCCGGCTGGTGCCGGCTGGGTCTACTCCTGCGCCGCCGTCGGAGCCGGCGCCTGGTTCCTCCGCGAATCCCACCACCTGCACTCGCAGGCGCAGCGCGGCGAGCTGAGCACCAAGTCCGCCATGAAGGTTTTCCACGGGTCGATCAGCTACCTGACCGTCCTGTTCCTCGCGCTTGCCGTCGACCCCTTCGTGGGCGGCCCCGTCCTCTAGTCCCTGCGTCGTCCGGTACCTGAGTCGTCCTGCTCGGGATGCACCACGGCGAAGGCCTAGCATGGGCCTATGGACTTCACCGGCCTCATCGCCTATCCGATCACCCCGTTCACCCCCGACGGCGGAATCAACCACCCGGAACTCGGCGGAATGGTCGCCGGACTCGCACGCTCCGGCGTCGACGCCGTCGCCGTCCTCGGATCGTCGGGAAGCTTCGCCTACCTGAGCACCGCCGAACGCACCCGTGTCGCACGGACCGCCATCGAGGCAGCCGAGGGCGCCGTGCCGGTGGTGGTGGGAATCAGTTCAGTGGGGACGCGGGAGGTGCTCGACGCCGCTGTCGACGCCGCACAGGCCGGAGCAGCAGGGCTGGTGCTGTCCCCGGTGTCCTATGTGCCCCTCACGAACGAGGAGGTGCTTGCGCAGACCCGGGCGGTCAGCGCCGAGACCGGCCTGCCAATCTGCCTGTACAACAACCCGAGCACCACGCAGTTCGACTACGGGCTCGACCTCGTGGCGGAACTCCTCGACCTGCAGAACGTAGTGGCGTTCAAGGACACCGCCCCCGACGTCGAGACCTTCCGGGCGCGCTACGCGAAGCTCCGCTCCCTGACGTCCCGCCCGGTGAGCCACGGTTTGAGCGGGGACCTCCTGATGGTCTCCGGCTCGATCGCCGCGGACGCCTGGCACACCGGCCCCGGCGCACTCCTGCCCCTGTACTACTCGATGCTGCGGAACGCCGTCGTGGCGGGAGAAGGCGAACAGGCCGAAGTCTGCCGCAAGGTGCTCCTTCCGCTCATCCAGCACGTGGTCGACCTGCGCAAGATCAGCGGACTCCACCTGCTGGCCAAGGTGTGCGGGATTAACGCGGGCGATCCGCGCCTTCCGCTGCTTCCGGCGCCCGGAAGCGAGCAGCGCGAGCTGGGCAGGCTGCTCGACGTCGTCGAGGCGACGCTGGGGACGTAAGCCTGGGAATGTAGGCGGCTGCGCCTGTTCAGCGGTGCTGCTGCGCCGGTTCCCGCGTGCGCTGCCCCGCACCCTGCTCGGGCTGGCGCGTAACGCCCACATAGACGGCGTGTGCGGCGGCAGCGGTGAGCACCGAGGCACCGAGCATGTGCAGCGCGACGAGGGCCACCGGCAGGTTCAGGAAGTGCTGGGCATAGCCGACTGCCCCCTGCGCCAGCACGACCACCGCTAGCAGGAGGAGCGCCCGGCGGAGCCTCGGCGACACAGCCCACCGCAGGGCGAGGACGACGGCGAGCGCGACGGCGATCACCAGCAGGTAAACGGGCGCGGCATGCAGCTTCGTCATCAGCTCGGGGTCCAGGTCGTTGCGCGCCGCGCCGTGATCGCCCGCGTGGGGACCGGATCCGGTGACGATGACACCGAGGACCACGATGATGCCGGTCAGTGCAGCGATGGCCCCCAGCAGGCGCCGCATCGTCGGCGGCGCGGCCCGCGGCAGGTCCGCAGCGCTTTGTGCCGTGGTCAGCCGGGCGCGGTTGACCAGCAGCGTCGCCAGGACGACGAGCACCATCGACACCAGGAAGTGCCAGCCCACGATCCACGGATTGAGGCCGGTCCAGACGGTGATGCCGCCGATGACGGCCTGCACGGGGATGCCCGCGAACAACGCGACCGCCAGGCGGAAGAGGTCCCGGCGTTCTCCCCGCAGGTTCCAGAGGGCACCGATCATGGCGACGGCGATCAGGACGAGGACGAAGGTCAGCAGCCGGTTGCCGAACTCGATGAGCCCGTGAATGCCCATCTCGGGGGTACTGACGATCGAATCGGGAGTGCAGCGGGGCCATTCGGGGCAGCCGAGGCCCGATGCCGTCAGGCGCACCGCACCGCCCGTCACGACGATGACGATCTGCGACACGAGCGAGGCTATCGCGAGCCGGCGCACCAGCGGCGTCGTGGAGCGGGGAAGCTTCGACGGGAGGGCGGCAAGGGCAGCGAAGGCGGGATGCGTCATGTAACTAGCTCCATTTGAACCATCGGACAGCGGCCAGGCTCGCCGCAGCGGCCCAGAGAAGGAGGAGAACACAGGAAAGCAGGTCGAACTGTCCCTCGACGAGGGCACTGCGGAGTCCGTCGCCGAGGGCGGCGGACGGCAGCAGGCGAACGATCGGCTCGGCGGCCACGGGAAGCTGGGACGCCGGAAGGATGATCCCGCCGGCCGCGGCCAGCAATATCCAGACCAGGTTGGTAACGGCGAGGGTGGCCTCCGGACGCAGCGTGCCGGCCACGAGGAGCCCCAGGGCCGTGAACGCCGCGGATCCGAGCGCCAGCAGCAGGATGGCGGGCGCCAGGCCCGCGACCTCGGGCCGCCACCCCATCAGCAGCGCAGCTCCACCGATGACCACCAGCTGGACGGCCAGCACTACGACGACGGCACACGCCTTCCCGAGGATCAGCCCGGACTTCCCGAGGGGAGTGGTTGAAAGGAACCGCAGCACGCCGTAGCGGCGGTCGAATCCGGTGGCGATGCCCTGCCCGGTGAAGGCCGTGGACATGGTGCAGAGCGCCAGCACCCCGGGCGCGGCGATGTCGATGCGGCTGACGCTGTAGCCGTCGAGCAACGGTGTGAGGACCAGTCCGGCGAGGGCCAGCAGCGGGAGCACGATGGCGAGGACCAGCTGCTCGCCGTTGCGCAGCATTGCAGCCGCTTCATAGCGGCCTTGGCGGAGGACCCGCGGTGCCAGGGGAGTGGCGGTGCTCATCGAATGCTCCTTCCCGAGATCTCGAGGAAAACCTCTTCGAGGGAGCGTGGCGCCATGGAGATGGCCGTGGGCATCACGCCGCTCGCCGACCACCACTGCGCCAGCTGGGAGATGTCCTCGGGAACGATGTGCCCGCTGAGCACATACCGGCCCGGCTCCGGCTCGGCACAGGACAGGTGTGCCATCTGCTCGGGAGGCAAGGTGAGGCCCGGCACGGTGTCGAAGCGGAGTTCCCGTAGGTCGTCGGCGCCCTCGATGGCCGTCAGTTCGGCGACGGTGCCCTCGGCCACGGTTCTTCCCGCTTCGATGATGTAGACGTAGTCGGCGAGCTTCTGCGCGTCATCGAGCAGATGGGTGGTGAGGATGATCGCCAGGCCCGCTGCCCGGAGTTCCTGGATGAGCTCGAAGACGATGGTGCGGGACTGCGGGTCGAGCCCGGCGCTCGGCTCGTCGAGGAACAGGACCTCGGGCTGGCCCACCAGTGCGCAGGCGAGGGCGAGCCGCTGCTTCTGTCCACCCGAGAGGCCGCGGATGCTTGCGGCTCCGAAGTCCGCGATCCCGAGGCGTTCAGCGAGCGCATTGATATCGAGTGGCGCTGTGTACAGGGACGCCACATGCTTCAGCAGGGCCATCGGCTTGACCGACGGCGGCAGCCCGCCCTCCTGGAGCATGACTCCGACTCGCGCCCGGAGGCCGGGGCTGGCCCGGTAGGGATTCTCGCCGAGGAGCAGGACCTTCCCGGCGTCGGGACGCTGCAGGCCCTGGGCACACTCGAGGGTCGTCGTCTTGCCGGCGCCGTTGGCACCGAGCAGTGCCGTGACCTGGCCCGGCTGCGCCGAAAGGCGGACGCCGTCGAGGACCCGGACCATCCGGCCGTCGAGTGAGGAGACCGGCCCGAAATCCTTGACAAGGCCTTCGATGGAGAGCGCGGCGGCGGAGTGTGGCACCCTCTGATTCTACGTCAGGTAGTAGGGGCCGGTTCATCGCCGATGGGTAGCCTCGCCTAAGTGGTGGCACCCGCGACAACAGGAATACATTAGGTCATGATTGTGTTGTGTATTTTGTCGCCTGATTATCTGCCTGGAGGAGGTTTTCGCCCATGACTGTGGCTCCGCACGCCTCCGGGCCCAGTACCGGCCAGGACAGTGCTCCCGGTGTACCGCCAGGCATCTCCGAGGCAGGCGCCGAGCCCGACGAGCGCACCCGTGACCGGGTACTCTCCGCCGTCCTCGAATGCGGGCCCGTTTCCGCCGCAGAACTCGGCGACACCCTCGGCTTCACGCCTGCCGCCATGCGCAGGCACCTCGACGCGCTCTTCCAGCACGGCCTGATCGAGGTCAAGCGCGCGAAGTCCTCGGCCAGCGGGGCGGGACGCCCGGCGAGGCGCTACGTCCTCAGCCAGCGGGGACAGAGCAAGCTCGGCAACGACTACCTCGACATCGCGAAGGCCGCACTCACGCAGCTCGGAACCCTTGCAGGTCCGGATGCCGTGCAGGAATTCGCCCGCGGCCGGTTCGCCGGGATGGAAGAGCGGTACGCGCCGGTGGTCGAGGCCGCAGGGCCGTCCATCGAAGACCGGGCCCTGGCCCTGGCCGGCGCCCTCAGCGCCGACGGTTTCGCCAGTTCCACCAAAACGGTGGGCGGCAACGCCGGGCGGACCTCGATGCTGAGCATGCAGTTGTGCCAGGGGCACTGCCCCATCCAGGAGCTCGCCGCCGAATTCCCCGCTTTCTGCGACCAGGAGACCGAGGTGTTCTCCCGGCTGCTCGGCGTGGATGTACGCCGGCTCTCGACGCTCGCGCGAGGCGGGCATGTCTGCACCACCCATATCCCGGTCGGCAGGGTGCGCCCAGCGGCGGCTTCCGCCGGACCCGGCCCAGATTCTCCACCCGGACAAACAACGTTATCCAACCATCAGCAAGGAAGGCCGTGATGACGGATCAAGTAGACCAGAAGCTTACGACGCCGGCAGCAGTACCGGAGTCAGTGATCTCCGACATCCTCGAGAAGAACCCGGAGCTCGAGGGCATCGGCACCTACCAGTACGGCTGGGCCGACAAGAACGACGTCAGCGCCAACGCGCGCCGCGGGCTCAGCGAAGAGGTTGTCCGGGACATCTCGGCGAAGAAGAACGAGCCGCAGTGGATGCTCGACCTCCGCCTCAAGGGCCTCAAGTACTTCGACCGCAAGCCCATGCCAGCGTGGGGCGCGGACCTCTCCGGCATCGACTTCGACAACATCAAGTACTTCGTGCGCTCCACGGAGAAGCAGGCGAACACGTGGGAAGACCTTCCGGAGGACATCCGCAACACCTACGAGAAGCTCGGCATCCCCGAAGCGGAGCGCGCCCGCCTCGTGTCGGGCGTCGCAGCCCAGTACGAGTCGGAGGTGGTGTACCACCAGCTCCGCGAGGATCTCGAGCGCCAGGGAGTGCTGTTCCTCGACACCGACACGGCGCTCCGTGAGCACCCGGAGATCTTCCAGGAGTACTTCGGCAGCATCATCCCGGTCGGCGACAACAAGTTCGCGTCGCTGAACACCGCCGTATGGTCGGGCGGCTCCTTCGTGTACGTGCCCAAGGGCGTCCACGTCGAGATCCCACTGCAGGCCTACTTCCGCATCAACACGGAGAACATGGGTCAGTTCGAGCGCACGCTGATCATCGCGGACGAGGACTCCTACGTCCACTACATCGAGGGCTGCACCGCACCGATCTACACCTCGGACTCGCTGCACTCGGCCGTCGTCGAGATCGTGGTCAAGAAGGGCGCCCGCGTCCGCTACACCACCATCCAGAACTGGTCGAACAACGTGTACAACCTGGTGACCAAGCGTGCGATAGCGCACGAGGGCGCCACCATGGAGTGGATCGACGGCAACATCGGCTCCAAGGTCACCATGAAGTACCCGGCCGTCTACCTGGTCGGCGAGCACGCAAAGGGCGAGACGCTGTCCATCGCGTTCGCCGGTGAGGGCCAGCACCAGGACACCGGCTCGAAGATGGTCCACATCGCGCCGAACACGAAGTCCTCGATCATCTCGAAGTCCGTCGCCCGCGGCGGCGGGCGGGCGGCATACCGGGGACTCGTCCAGGTCCGGGAGGGAGCAACTCACTCGGCCAACACGGTGCGGTGTGATGCGCTCCTCGTGGACACGATCTCCCGCTCGGACACCTACCCCTACGTCGACATCCGCGAGGACGACGTCACCATGGGGCACGAGGCCACCGTCTCGAGGGTGAGCGAGGAACAGCTCTTCTACCTGATGTCCCGCGGCATGCCGGAAGACGAAGCCATGGCCATGATCGTGCGCGGGTTCATCGAGCCGATCGCCCGCGAGCTGCCCATGGAATACGCGCTCGAGCTCAACCGGTTGATCGAACTCCAGATGGAAGGGGCAGTAGGCTAGCAATGGCTGAGACCACCAACGTAGACGAAATGACGCTCAATCCGACGGCGATCGAAGGCTTCAGCGAAGAGGGCGAAAGCCTCTCGGAGCTGAATGCCGGAACCGAGCAGCTCGGCCTCAAGAAGCACAGCCACGGCAACGCACCGGTGATCCCCGAGGCGTCACGGGGCGAGCGGCTGAAGTCCTACGACCTCGCCGACTTCGCTCCGTTGACCGGCCAGGAGGAGGACTGGCGCTTCACGCCGCTGAAGCGCCTCCGCGGCCTCCACACCGATCCGCTGACGGGCACGGCGCCGACCGTGACCGTCACCGGCGCATCGAACGTGCGCACCGAGACCGTGGAGCGCACCGATTCCCGGATCGGCTCGGCGGCGATCCCCGAGGACCGCGTCGCCGCTGCCGCCTGGGCCGCCGTCGCCACTGCCACTGTCCTCACGATCCCCGCCGAGACCATCGCCGACAGCGAGGTCCTGGTGGACGTGTCGGGAAGCGACAGCGCCGCCTCGGCCCAGCACCTCGTCATCCACGCGGGCAGGTTCTCGAAGGCTGTCGTGGTGCTCGATCACCACGGCAAGGCAACGCTTGCCCAGAACGTGGAGATCAATGTCGAGGACGGCGCGGAACTCACCGTGGTGAGCGTCCAGCAGTGGGACGACGACGCCGTCCACGTCTCGTCGCAGCAGGCGAGAATCGGCCGCAATGCGCGCTACAAGCACGTGGTGGTCACGCTGGGCGGGGACCTCGTGAGGCTCACGCCGTCGTCGGTCTTCACCGGCCCCGGCGCCGAGGTGGAGATGTACGGCCTGTACTTCGCCGACGCCGGCCAGCACCTCGAACAGCGACTGCTCGTGGACCACGCCGTGCCGAACTGCAAGTCGCGCGTGACGTACAAGGGAGCGCTGCAGGGCAAGGACGCACACACCGTATGGGTGGGCGATGTCCTGATCCGCAAGGCCGCCGAGGGCACCGACACCTACGAGACGAACCGCAACCTGCTGCTGACCGACGGCGCGCGGTCCGACTCCGTGCCCAACCTCGAGATCGAGACCGGACTCATCGAGGGCGCAGGCCATGCCAGTGCCACCGGCCGGTTCGACGACGAGCACCTCTTCTACCTGATGGCCCGCGGCATCCCCGAGCGGACCGCGCGCCGCCTCGTGGTACGCGGCTTCCTCAACGAGGTCATCCAGCAGATCGGGGTCCCCTCACTCGAGGAACGCCTTTCCGAGGCCGTGGAGCAGGAACTCGCAGCAGGAAACCTGTGATGACCGAACCCGCAATGGTCGACCCTGACATGACCGAACCTGCTGGTGAGTTGATCTGCAGCGTCGACGACATCGGCGTGAAGCAGGCGCTGCGCGTACTGATCGACGATTACCCGGTGGTCGTGGTCCGCGATTCGGACGGTGAGATCCATGCCCTGGGCGATACCTGCTCGCACGCGGACATCTCGCTGTCCGAGGGCGATGTCGAAGGCTGCGCCATCGAGTGCTGGGGACACGGATCGCAGTTCGACCTCCGCAGCGGAGCGCCGCTGCAGCTCCCGGCCTACGACCCGGTGCCGGTTTTCGCCCTGGCGATCCACGAGGGAAACGTCTACGTGGACGTCAGCACGGTCACCAACGGAGCGCCCGCACCCCAGCTTGGCTAGCCGCCCGCCGCGGCACCCATCCCGAACGACACCCTGCACGGCAGGGCAAAGGAGAAACAATGTCCACCCTTGAAATCAAGGACCTGCATGTCAGCATCGACACCGAGCAGGGCAACAAGCCCATCCTCAAAGGTGTCAGCCTGACGATCAACACCGGCGAGATCCACGCCATCATGGGCCCCAACGGCTCCGGCAAGTCCACGCTGGCCTCCACCATCGCGGGCCACCCCCGCTACACCGTGAACAGCGGATCGATCACGCTCGACGGCGAGGACGTCCTCACCATGAGCGTCGACGAGCGGGCACGCGCCGGTCTCTTCCTCGCCATGCAGTACCCGGTGGAGGTTCCCGGGGTCACGATGACCAACTTCCTCCGCACCGCCAAGACCGCGCTCGACGGCGAAGCCCCGAGTCTCCGCCACTGGACCAAGGACGTCAAGGCGGCCATGGGACAGCTGCGCATCGACGCGGACTTCGCGCAGCGCAACGTCAACGAGGGCTTCTCCGGCGGCGAGAAGAAGCGCGTCGAGATCCTGCAGCTCGAGCTCTTCCACCCGAAGTTCGCCATCCTCGACGAGACCGACTCCGGCCTCGACGTCGACGCGCTCAAGGTCGTCTCCGAGGGCGTCAACCGCGAGCACTCCAAGGGCGCGATGGGCACGCTGCTCATCACCCACTACACCCGGATCCTCCGCTACATCAAGCCTGACCACGTCCACGTCTTCGTGGACGGCCGCATCGCCGAGCAGGGCGGCGCGGAACTTGCCGACCGGCTCGAGGAAGAGGGCTACGATCGTTTCATGGTCACCGAAACGGCTGCAGTCCAGGCCTAGGCCGCCCCTGCTTCGACGAAAGGAACACCATGACTGATGTGCAAGCCCCGCAGACCGCGCTGGACGACGTCGAAGAGGCACTCCGCGACGTCATCGACCCCGAACTGGGCGTGAACATCGTCGACCTCGGCCTGCTGTACGGCCTGAAGTATGCCGACGACGGCGCACTCCTGATCGACATGACGCTCACCACCGCGGCATGCCCTCTCACCGATGTCCTCGAGGAGCAGGTGGGCCAGGCGCTCGACGGCGTCGTGGACGACTGGCGGTTGAACTGGGTATGGATGCCACCATGGGGTCCGGAGAAGATCACCGAGGACGGCCGCGACCAGATGCGGGCGCTCGGGTTCAATATCTAGTTCCAGAGCCAGGGATTCCATTCGGGAACCCCTGCTCGTCCCGGTGGCGGCTCCCGCGGGGCGGCGCGGAACTTGCCGACCGGCTCGAGGAAGAGGGCTACGATCGTTTCATGGTCACCGAAACGGCTGCAGTCCAGGCCTAGGCCGCCCCTGCTTCGACGAAAGGAACACCATGACTGATGTGCAAGCCCCGCAGACCGCGCTGGACGACGTCGAAGAGGCACTCCGCGACGTCATCGACCCCGAACTGGGCGTGAACATCGTCGACCTCGGCCTGCTGTACGGCCTGAAGTATGCCGACGACGGCGCACTCCTGATCGACATGACGCTCACCACCGCGGCATGCCCTCTCACCGATGTCCTCGAGGAGCAGGTGGGCCAGGCGCTCGACGGCGTCGTGGACGACTGGCGGTTGAACTGGGTATGGATGCCACCATGGGGTCCGGAGAAGATCACCGAGGACGGCCGCGACCAGATGCGGGCGCTCGGGTTCAATATCTAGTTCCAGAGCCAGGGATTCCATTCGGGAACCCCTGCTCGTCCC
>NZ_KI914794.1:0-12467 GCF_000520535.1 Arthrobacter sp. H41 | reverse complement strand
CCGCCCGATAGGGATAGGCTTGAGTAAACGACCAGCCGACGATGCCTGGCGCTGTCTTGGCGGCCAGCGGGCTGGATGAATTCGCACCGGAGGATCCGGCGCAGTGAGGGATGCAGTTGACGCAGCACAATCCGAGCACGAGTCTCGAAACCTGGATGAGCCGTGAAGCGCTGGCCGAGGCGATGATTCCGCTGATCGGCCACCTGTACCGGAACAACAACGTCGTGACGAGCATCCACGGCCGCAGCCTGATCAACAAGTCGACGATGAACATCCTGAAGGCGCACCGCTTCGCCCGGCGCCTCAGCACCGAGGAACTGCGGCTGGAGGACACGGCACCCCTGCTCAAGATCCTCACCGGTCTCGACCTGGGTGCCGCAGCCATCGATATTGCGCGGCTGCGCCTGAAATTCGATAGCGAGGGTGGCGGCCGCCCCCTCGAGGACTTCGTCCGTGAGGAACTTTCCGACATCGTGGGGAAGGGTGGGCGCGATGAAAGGACGAGCACCGACGTCGTCCTCTACGGCTTCGGTCGGATCGGACGCCTCCTCGCCCGGCTGCTCATCGAGAAAGCCGGCGGCGGGCACGGGTTGCGGCTCCGCGCTGTGGTGGTCCGGCGCGGCTCCGACAACGACCTCGCGAAGCGTGCGAGCCTCCTCCGCAGGGATTCCGTGCATGGTTCCTTCGAGGGAACCATCCAGGTGGACGAGCAGGCGGACACCATCACCGCGAACGGCGTCCGCATCCAGGTGATCTACTCGGACGATCCAGCGACCATCGATTACACCGCGTACGGCATCTCCGACGCTCTCGTCGTCGACAACACGGGCCGCTGGCGCGACGCCGAAGGCCTGTCCCAGCACCTGCGCAGCAAAGGCGTGGCGAAGGTCCTGCTGACGGCGCCGGGCAAGGGCATGCTCAAGAACATCGTCCACGGGATCAACCACGGCACGATCACGGAGGCGGACACCATCGTCACCGCGGCATCCTGCACAACGAACGCCATCACCCCCGTGCTGAAGGCCCTCAACGACCGCTTCGGGGTGGTGCACGGGCACGTGGAGACGGTGCACTCCTTCACCAACGACCAGAACCTGATCGACAACTTCCACCGCGGGGACCGCCGCGGCCGCTCTGCTGCCCTGAACATGGTGCTGACGGAGACCGGGGCGGCGAAGGCCGTCGCCAAGGCGCTTCCCGAACTGGAAGGCAAGCTGACCGGAAGCTCCATCCGCGTCCCGACGCCTGATGTGTCCATCGCGATCCTGAACCTGACGCTGCGCGAAGGGACGACGAAGGAGGAGGTCAACGCCTACCTTCGGGAGATGTCGCTGCATTCCGACCTGCGCAAGCAGATCGACTACATCGACTCGCCGGAGGTCGTGTCGACCGACTTCGTCGGCTCACGCCGGGCCGGAATCGTCGACGGTCTGGCGACCATAGCCGATGGGACGTTCCTCGTGCTCTATGTCTGGTACGACAACGAGTTCGGCTACAGCTGCCAGGTGGTGCGGGTCATGGAGGAGATGGCCGGCGTTCATCCGCCCGCCTTCCCTGTCAAGGAAGCCGCCGAGCAGCTTACCGTCGGGCTGTAATACCGCGCCGCTAGCCGGCCGGGTGCAGCGAGGTGATCATCGCCCGGATCTTCTGGTACTCCTCGGTCTCTGCATAGGCCTGCGGCGTATCCACGTGCTGTGGCTTGCCGGGTGAGGTATCGAAGGGGTCGTAGATCCCACCGAAGGCCGCTCCGCTCGGAGGCCAGGTGAAGAAGTGGGAGATGGGACAGGCCTCCGGTCCGGTGGGTGCCGGGGCCGAAGTGATGCCGTAGGCGAAGGTCACCATGCTCATCGGGTCGGTGGCCAGGGGATTGGACCTGGACTCGAAACGGAACGTCGGCGTTCCGCTCGGTTGCGCCAGTGCAGGCAAAGGCTCCGAATCGATGATGGAGTAGGGCATTCCCTCAGCGCACACCGAACCGGTGACGAGGTTGGTCTGGAGCGAGGCGAGCTGTCTCCCCGTCGCATCGCTGACGACGACGGACACTCCGCCCAGCGGCGCTTCGCCGGGGTTGTCGGCCGCGGTCCAGTTCCCCGGGTGATCGAAGGACAGGGTGCCGTCGGACGTCGTGTGGGTGACGAGTCCTGGTGCCGGCGCGGTACCCGGCGGGGCGGAGGGGGCTGGAGCGGTCGTCGCGTTGCCGGAGGCTGAACTGCTTGGTTGCGCGGTGGTGGTTGCGGGGGGCGCAGGGGTGGACGCTGCTGCGGATGGGGCTTCCTGTGCGGCCGGATCGGGCTCCGGCGAGCCGCACGACGCGAGGAGGAATGCGAGGCACAGGGCCCCGGTCGACACAAGGGTGGGTGTTGCTGAACGACCCATGGTTACTCCTTCGTAGCTAGGTGGGTCATTCCATTGTGATACTCGGTCTGCTGAGGGGGAGCGGCCTTGACCGAATTGTTGCAGCTGTCACCCGATCGTTGCTGTTTCTTCGGCGTCCCCGGGGGTGTCAGTGCTGCGTGGTCTTCAGATGCGGTGCGAGGGTGAGGTACTGGGGGTTGTCGGCGAGGAAAGCGAAGGCGCTGGGGCATTGCGGCACCACACGCAGTCGCCGCTTGTGAGTGTTGAGCATGATGTGGCGCATCAGGACCATGTCCACGCCTCGGTCTCGGAAACCCGGCTGCTCGACGCCGTCGGTCAGGTTCATCTGCCCACTGCGCATCGTGTACTTCATGTAGGCGGCGAGACTGCCGTCGACGTACAGTTCGAACCGGCAATACAGCGGGCTGTCCCGGAAGACTTCCTGCGCCCGCCCCGGAGTCTCGGGTTCGGCGGTCCGACGGGAGCGCAGATCGAGTTCCTCGGCGATGGCCTCATAGCGTTCCGTCGCTTCTGCGGGCGGGAAATCGGCATCGATGAGCCGGTACAGCTGGTTCGCCATCACCCGCAATTCCCTGGTCGAGGCCGAGGAAAAGTCATCGATCGCCAGTGCGCGTTCCAGCCAGCCGGACTCACGCTCGACCCGCTGGGAGCGGGAGTGGACCTGGGGCGCGGAAAAATCGAGAGGAATTTTGTCGACGAATCCGGCCGGCAGTGTTGCCGGGCCTGTGCTGCCGGAAGAGTTGGTGGTGTCAGGGCGCAACTGCTGTGTCATGGTCAAATCCTGTGCTGGGCAGTGACCACGCCTTTTTCTGGACCCGGTACTCTCCTGACACTAACCAGAAGTACGCCAAAAGGAAACTCAGCATGCAGATTTTTTTGCGGGGGGCGGTCACTGCGAGGTCGTTCGCCACATCTCACTCTGGACACGGGCCGCGAAGGTCCTCAGAGCCTGCTTGTCGTCCTCCGTGAATGCCCGTGGCCGGTCATCGATCAGGCACAGGGTGCCGATCCGCCACCCACCGGTGGTGGACACGGGATGGCCCGCGTAGAACCGAACCTCGGGGCCCCCGGCAACAAGGGGGTGATCCCGGTAGTCGGGGTCGGTGCCGGCATCAGTGATCACCAGGGTCCGGTCCTTCTCGATGGTCCGCGCACATAAGGCGATATCGCGCGGAAGGTCCTGGCCGATCGGGCCGATCACAGATTTGATGACCTGGGAGTCTTCGGTGATCAGGGCGATCGAGGCCGAGCTGACACCGAAATGGTTCCGGGCCTGGGCGGTGATCCGGTCGAATCTTTCTTCCGCTCCTGTTTCGAGCAGCCCCGACTCGTACAGCGCATGGCAGCGCCGGAACTCCCGTTCATCATCCGCAGTTGCGTCCAACTCGGCGTTGTCGGCTCTCTGGAAGGCACCTCCTGAAGCGTTATGTGAGGCATAGGGGGAAGTGGTGATGGTGCTGGCATCCCCAACAGCGGGTAGATGGAAGGCATACCCGTCCGGGGAGAGCACCAGTGCCCGCAGGTACTCGCCGTACCCCGAGCCCACGGTGATGCCATCGGTGCTGTAGTGGGCGCCGTCGACAATTGATCCTGTGACGTCCAGGAGTTCGTTGATGGCCTGCGCGATCAGGTCCCGCTCCAGTGTCGGAATCATGACCAGGCCTGTCAGATACCCGGTGACGTCGACCTCGTCGGCGGCCCCGCCGATACTTCCGTAGGCCACGAACACCTCATCGACGCGCAGGTTCGACGCGCGGACGGTCTGGAGAGCGGTCCACTGCTGCAGATAGTCATCCAGCATGTCCTGTCCTTTCCTCGTCCCTCGCCGGCACCGGAGCCGATCGGCCCAGTTTCAAGGGTAAGGGGTCATGAGGTGTCGCTTCGTATCGGCTTGGTCACACCGCCGTGGGTCGACACGGGGGAACAGCTGTGCTGCCCATCGGCGGATGAGTATCCACGACGGTCCTGGTCCCGGAAGCACGTGAAGCAGAAGGCAGGCGGGATCCTTGGTCGGGACTGGTTTCCTGGCCCTACCGGGGGCGGGCTCTGGAGAGTTGGCGGCGATCGTATTCACGGGAGCTGAACGTGGCTTTCCTGACGGATTCCTCATCATCCAGGCTTGATCCGAGTGCTCCGGCGATGGTTCCCAGGGATGCGGAAAGCCAGGCGAGGTTGAGGTATTCGTCGATGCCGGCGGGGTGCCCCAGTTGGGCGGAGAGATATTCACTGTTGATGATGATGAGTGCCCCACCGAAGATCACCGTGAACAGCCCCAGGTACATCGCAGACACCGCGATCAGGATCGTGATGACCGTGGCGAGGTTGTAGCTCACGCGGCGTTCGGCGCGCCGGGCTCCGACAGGGCGTTCCCATAAGTTGTTGTGGGCGATCAACCAGATGGTCATGATCGCGATGGAGAGCAGGCTGATGGAGGCGAGTCGGGGTGCACTGAGATAGTCGGCCATGCTCCAGATGCTGGTGTAGAAGACACCGAACGCTCCGGTGGCTGTGGCCGCGGCCATGGCGCCGGAGAGTCCGGGGAGGATCCGCCAGGGGCGGTTGCCCCGAACCATGCCTGCCAGGAGCTGCACCCGACCGCGGAACCCCTTCAGGGTCTCGTACGAGTTCTGGTTCGCCCCAGCGGCCGGAGTGGTACGTTCCGGAGAGATGGGGCCTATGGCAGCGGAAACTTTGCCACGCCCGAGGGAGCGCGCGTTCGCAGCACCATGAAGGACCCCGATGGTCTGCAGCAATGCCCGACGAACGCGGTTGGTACGCATCACGCCCAGAGCGGGAAGAGCGATCATCGCTGAACCATAGTCGGCGTTGACGCTGGAGATCATCGGCTCGGAATTCGCGTACTTCGGCAGGTCGGTGAGATAGACGAGGTAGTCCCACCCCAGACGGTCACGGACGTCCTGGGCGTGAACGTTCAGCTCTACTTCTCCGTTGGCGTCCAGGGGCAGGGATTGTTGTTCTATCTCGATGGTCCAGTCCACCTCCGAATCCAGTGACGAATTCAGCAGCTGCGCTGTTGTCGCCTGCAGCTTCCGGGCCAGCTCCATCGGAAGGTGAGGGTCGGCCATCAAACCCACTGTTTTCTTCTCTAGCGTTGCCTCAGTCATGTCTTCAGGATAGGAGAACCGGCTGGAGAAGGGCTGAACCAGGCGTCGAGGTCGGTTCGGTTAGGAGGGCCTGGGGCGCGCGCGAACGTGCATCCGCTCACCCTGCTGTCCGAACAGGCTGATGAACTCGACGGGTCTGCCGTCGGCGCTGGCGAACCAGTGCGGTGTACGGGTGTCGAATTCCGCAGCCTCGCCCGGGCGAAGTTCGAAGTCCTTCTCGCCCAGCACCAGACGCAGTCGTCCGTTGAGAATGTAGAGCCATTCGTATCCTTCGTGCACGCGCGGGTCGGGCTCCGCCCCGCGGGCATCACCGGCGAGCACCATCTTGAAGGCCTGCAGTCCGCCGGGACGGCGCGTAAGAGGAACCGCCGTCATGCCGCTATGGGTGATCGGCCGCAGATGAATTCTCGGGTCCCCGGTAAGCGGCGCACCGACCAGATCATCGAGGGGAACCCCGTACAGCCTCGCGAGGGGCAGCAGTATTTCGAGGTTCGGTCTGCGTTGCCCGGATTCGAGGCGGGACAGGGTGCTGACCGATACTCCTGAAGCGGAGGACACCTCTCCGAGGGTGAGGCTCCGTTCCGTGCGGAGTGCTCGGAGCCGGGGGCCTACCGCCCCGAGAACTTCGTCAAGCTGATTCGCCATGACTCCAGTTTGCCATAACGGCAATCATGTTTGTCAAGTTGTGGTGAGGCGATGGAAGCTGGTGTAACCGCTGGAGGATGCCGGCGGAGAACTTTCAGCGCGCGACGCCACGGCCTTGCGGTCATATTGGAAAGGCAACAGACATGGATCACTCGTCCCACCGGACACCCGACCATGACCATGACCATGACCACCATTCCCACCAGCGCTTTACCGGTTTCGACCAGCAGCGCGTCCTCGACCTGGATGCCGAGGTGTTCGGCAACCACCTCGCAGCCGTCCTGGACTCGATCGGGGTGCCGACTGCGTGCGGCATCGTCGATCTCGGCGCCGGCACCGGCGCCGGCAGCCGGCTGCTGTGGGAACGGTACCCGGCCGCCGGCGTGACATGCGTCGACCGGAACCCGCAGATGCTCGGGCTGCTGCGCGAGCAGGGCTTCACCGTCGTCGAGGCCAACCTCGACGACGGCTTCCCTGTACTGGCCGGCCCCTCGATCACAGCGGACGCAGTGCCCGCTACGCCGGTCGACCTGGTGTGGGCGTCGTCCTCGCTGCACCACGTGGCCCACCCCGCACAGCTGCTGTCGGGGGTCCGCGGCGCACTGGCGCCGGGTGGTGCCCTCGTCGTCGTCGAGCTCACCGCCCTGCCCCGCTTCCTGAGCCGGTCCGATGAAGCGCTGCTGGAGCAGCACTGCCACGCCGCCGCGGCGGCCGCGGGGTGGAACCACTACCCCGACTGGACGACGATGATCGAGGCCGCAGGGTTCCGCGCCACCCGATCCGAGGTGACGAACTTCGCACCCGTGACCCCGGCTGCACGGGAGTACGCCCAGCAGTGGTTCCAACGTTTCTCGCATCTGGCGGCCCTGTCTGCCGACGACCGCGAGGCAGTCGGGAACCTGCTGAAGCGGTTCCCTGACGACATCGAGCTGGAACCCCGCACCACCCGGACCGTCTGGGTGGCCACCCCGACCTGAAACACGATCAGCCGTGATACCGCACTTCCCTGAGAAGACCTCCCCCAACACCACGGACCTCCTCCTACTACGTGCCCGGGTTACGCGCCCGGATCCTCGGGGCGATCATCCTCGCCGAGCCCGCGGGCGGCGAGTGCCTCTCCTGTCCGGTGCGCATACGCCACGGCATTGATCACCACGGGGACCACCGAGGCGCGCACGCTGCGCTCCAGTCCGCGGGCGCGTGCCGCGTCCCGGACGTCGAGCAGCGAACCGGCCAGGTAGGGGATACTGCGCAGCAGAATGGACAGTGCCAGCCCGAAGCGCTCCGGGTCGCCTCCCACCACTCTCACCGGACGCGCCACGAAGACCACGCCGTCGAGCAGCTCCTGGCCCGGCGTGGTGAGCGTGACCGTGCGGGCGGCGAGCACGCAGGTGAGGATGTTCCCGGTCGTCACGAACGCGGGGAGGAGGCCGTTGGCGATTACGTGATAGACGGCCAGGACGCCGAGCACGGGCAGGAGCGGCAGCACAGTCCGGAAGAGCTGCGCGGCCGGGGTGCGCGCCCCGAGCGTGAGT
Source organism: Arthrobacter sp. H41 (assembly GCF_000520535.1). Taxonomy (GTDB): domain Bacteria; phylum Actinomycetota; class Actinomycetes; order Actinomycetales; family Micrococcaceae; genus Arthrobacter_D. The sequence goes on along the minus strand of NZ_KI914794.1, from coordinate 4,786 downwards.
CCCAGTGACGCCGCGACGAGCCCGACGGCGGTCAGTTCCGGCACCCGGGCGGCGAGCACCACTGCGCTGAGGGCGAGGGACATGAAGACCTTGAGCCACAGGGGAGCGCGGTGCAGGACCGAGCGGCCCGGCACGTAGAGTCCGAGAAGGTTCCCGTGCCCCCTCATGCGGCGCACAAGCTTCGATAGAAGTCGACGGCGTCGGTCGGTGCACCGTCGAAAGCGACGCGTCCGCCGTCCACCACCAGGCACCTCTCGCTGTCGAGTGCGAAGGACAGGTTGTGCGTGGTGAAGACGAGTTGGTCGGCCACGCCCCGCAGGGTCTCCCGGATCCGATTCTCGTTGCGGAGGTCGAGCAGGGTGGTGGGTTCGTCCGCTACGAGGATCGACGGCTCCACGGCCGCGACGACGGCGATGGCGAGGAGTTGCCGTTCCCCGCCGGACAGGTCGTAGATGCTGCGGTCCGCGAGGTCGGCGATCCCGAACCGTCGCAGCACGTTCTCCGCCGCGGTCCTCCGCTCCGCCGGGCGCTTGATGCGGCCCCGCAGGGACAGTTCGACATCCTCGCGGCCGGTGGGCATGACGAGCTGGGACAGCGGGTCGGTGAAGATGAACCCGACCCGGCGCCGCACATCGCGCCCGCGACGCCGGGTGTCCAATCCGGCGCTGGTGACCGTGCCCGACGTCGGCAGCACAAGTCCGTTGATCAGCTTGAGCAGGGTCGACTTTCCTGACCCGTTGGCGCCGATGATGGCGATCCGCGGTTCCTGCAGCGACAGGGTGAGGTCATGCAGGAGCGTGCGCTGCCCGTCGATGCCACTGGGCGCACCGGCGTCCGCATCGACGCGGACGGTCACCCGGTCGAATTCGATCATGCGTGGAACTCGGTCCTGCCGGTTGAACCGGTCATCGTTCGAGGTTCGCCGGAGATCAACGGTTCAGCCTGTTCAGGAGTCGGCAACGGTTGCGGGAGAGCGCGCCGGAGCCAGCAGCCTCGGGAACGCCCGGTGTACTGACAAGGCGATGCCTGCGGCCAGGAGGTTCTTGACGATGTCGCCGGGGAGGAACACCATATCCGCCAGGACGGCGGCCGGGACGTCGAGCCCGCCGTTGACGACGAGACCGGCGATGCCGAGGGGATGGACGGTCAGGAGGCTCGCCGCCAGTCCGGCAAGGAACAGGCCGATCCACCGGAACCGCGAGGCGCGGCGGAGGACGAGGACAGCGAAGAACCCGGCGAGAAGCGCCGCAAAGGGGAAGGCGACGAGGTAGCCGGCGGAGGGTCCCGCCAACACACCGAAGCCGCTCCGGAACCCGCTGAACACGGGCAGGCCGGCAAGCCCGGCAACCAGGTACAGCCCGACTGCCGCAAAACCGCGGGTCGGCCCGAGGGCGAGCCCGGCGAGGATCACGCCCAGGGTCTGGAGCGTGATGGGTACCCCGAGCGAACCGATCGGGATACCGGGTAGGATTGCCAAGGCGGCAATGAGCGCAGCGAAGACTGCGATCAATGACAGGTCGGTGGATGTCCACCGTTTTCTTGTACGCCAACTGGACGTCCCAGTCGGCCCGATGACCGTCTTTCGGGTGGGGTGCATGGTGAATCTTCCTTAGGAATACCGGTGAACTGCCGAGGGACTGTAGGGCATCTCCAATAGATCCCCGTTCCCGTCCGACGATAGCGTCGGATTTCCCGGAATCCTTTGTAGGGTTCCCACAACATTTGCCCTGTGCGGCAACACCGAAAGGCCACGGATTTGATTAGCGTATCGAACTTGGAGCTGCGTGCCGGAGCCCGGCTGCTGATGGAGTCGGTGTCCTTCCGGGTCGACCGCGGCGACAAGATCGGCCTTGTGGGGCGCAACGGCGCCGGCAAGACCACTCTGACGCGTGTCCTTGCGGGGGAGTCGCTCCCCGCCGGAGGGACCGTGACGCGGACCGGGGAGATCGGCTACCTTCCCCAGGACCCTCGGACCCCGGATATGGACCAGCTCGCCCGCGACCGCATCCTGTCGGCGCGCAATCTCGACACCGTGGTGACCGAACTCCGGCAGGCCCAGGAGGATATGGCCAGCGAGGTCGCCTCGATCCGGGACAAGGCCATGTCCCGGTACGACCGCATCGAATCCGCTTTCCTGGCCGGCGGCGGCTATGCGGCCGAAGCCGAGGCTGCCGCGATCTCCTCGAACCTGGCGTTGCCCGAGCGCATCCTGAACCAGCCGCTCAAGACGCTCTCGGGCGGCCAGCGGCGGCGCGTCGAGCTCGCGAGGATCCTCTACTCGGGGGCCGAGACGATGCTGCTCGATGAGCCCACCAACCACCTCGACGCCGACTCCATCACGTGGCTGCGCGAGTTCCTGAAAAATCACCAGGGCGGCCTGATCGTGATCAGCCACGACGTCGAGCTGCTCGAGGCGACGGTGAACAAGGTGTTCCAGCTCGACGCGAACCGCGCCACGATCGACATCTACAACATGGGCTGGAAGCGCTACCAGCAGCAGCGCGAGACCGACGAGCGCGCCCGGAAGCGTGAGCGGGCCAACGCGGAGAAGAAGGCCCAGGTCCTGATGGACCAGGCGAACAAGATGCGGGCGAAGGCCACGAAGGCCGTGGCGGCGCAGAACATGGCCAAGCGCGCCGAGCGACTGCTCGGAGGCCTCGACGCAGTGCGGGCGAACGACCGCGTGGCGGCATTGCGCTTCCCCGATCCTTCGCCGTGCGGCAAGACCCCGATGACGGCCGAGGGACTGAGCAAGTCCTACGGCTCGCTCGAGATCTTCACCGACGTCGACCTCGCGATCGACCGCGGGTCGAAGGTGGTCATCCTGGGCCTCAACGGGGCCGGAAAGACGACGCTCCTGAGGATGCTCGCGGGAGTGGACGCCCCGGACACCGGGAAGGTCATTCCCGGGCACGGGCTCAAGGTCGGGTACTACGCGCAGGAGCATGAGACGCTCGACACCGAACGCACTGTCCTGCAGAACATGAAATCGTCCGCACCCGACATGCAGGACGCGGAAGTGCGCGGAATCCTCGGCTCGTTCCTGTTCTCGGGTGACGACGTCGACAAACCGGCCGGCGTGCTGTCCGGCGGTGAGAAGACCCGCCTGGCGCTCGCGACGATCGTGGCGTCGTCGGCGAATGTCCTGCTGCTCGACGAACCCACCAACAACCTGGACCCGGCGAGCCGCGCGGAGATCCTCGGCGCGCTCCGGAACTACTCCGGTGCGGTGGTCATGGTCAGCCACGACGAGGGGGCAGTGGACGCGCTCAATCCCGAACGCGTGGTCCTGCTGCCGGACGGCGTGGAGGACCTCTGGAACGAGGACTACCTGGAGCTGGTCACGCTCGCCTAGCAGCGTCCGCCCGGCGAAGCCGTTGCGCCCGCATCGGCGTTGCGGAGGGTTTCCCGCTCCTCGAGAATTCTCTCGTCGGGCCCGCTCAGTGTGCGGCCCCTGCGGTCCGCGTCGGGCGAGCCGCTGAACAGCCGGGAGTCGGCCGTCCGGCGTGCAGCGTCGTCGTCGACTTCTCCTTCTGTCGCAGCGGGCGAAACCGCGTGCACCGTCTCCCACCGCTGCCGGGGCAGCGTCGCCGGGTAGCCATCCTGCAGGAAGACCACCATCGCCTCGCGGACAAGGCACTGCAGATCCCAGATTGCACCGCTGTCCGCCGCACTGACGAGGACGCGGGCCCGGATCAGGCCGTTCACCGCTTCGGTGACCTGGAGGGTGGCGGTGCGCCCGTCCCACAGATCGGTTCCCTCCAGGATGCTGTGCAGGTGCCCCCGCATGGCATCGATGGGGGCACTCCAGTCCAGATCCAGCTCTACCGTTCCCAGCAGCTCGGACCGGCGCCGAGTCCAGTTCTCGAAGGGGGTGCTGGTGAAGTAGGTGGATGGCAGGATCAGCCGTCGCTCGTCCCAGACCTGCACCACCACATACGTCATGGTGATCTCCTCGATAGTGCCCATCTTGTCTTCGACAACCACCACGTCGTCCACCCGGATGGCATCGGTGAAGGCGAGCTGGACACCGGCGAAGACGTTGCTGAGCGAACTCTGCACCGCCAGGCCGGCCACGATGGAGATGAGGCCCGCGGAGGCCAGGATACCGGCACCGAGTGCGCGCACCTCGTCGATCGTGAGCAGTACGGTTGCCACCGCCAGGGTGATGATCACTGCGACGCCTACGCGCCGCGCCAACATGATCTGCGTCTTCAGCCGGCTCATCCGGCGGTGGTCCCTGGTCTCGCTCCCGTATTTCCTCAGCAGCACCGTTTCGATCAGCAGGAGCAGCATCGCGGCGAGCCAGGCCAGGGCGGCAATGAGACCCAGCACCAGGAGGTAGCTCACCGGTCCGAACCACGGCATCCGGCCCGCGGTGACATCGAGGGCGATCCGGATCGCCGTGATTCCCAGCACGGCACGGAGCGGTGTTCGGGCGCGGCGCGAGACGTCCTCGATCTCCGGTGGCGAGTAGCGCTTGATGGTAGCGCGAATCTGGACAGTTGGTAGCACGATTCCGGGGGCATGGTAGCGCTGGGAGTGCGGGGCTGCTCTGCTGTGAGATGACGACACAAGAGGTGTTGTCGTTTCATTTTGGAGGGCGGGTTCATGGCGGATTATCGGAAGATCTTGGTGCTGTTGCTGGAGGGGCGCAGTTACCGCGAGGTTGTAGAGATCGCGGGGTGTTCGCACCGCGATGTGGCACGGGTTCGGCAGGAAGTCCAGGAGCGGGGTCTGACCTCGGCGGTCGCGGTCAGCGACACTGAGCTCGCGCAGTGGTTCC
>NZ_KI914793.1:34245-35530 GCF_000520535.1 Arthrobacter sp. H41 | reverse complement strand
TTTCCCGTCCTTACCCGGCCCCTATTAGCGATATCCCTGGCGCCTATCGAATCCCGGTGACAGCACCCCCCGGATCATCGATAACAGGGGGAGTAAATCATGCCGCGACCGACAGGCCAGCAACCCCAAGTCTTACTCAATTCGAGGCTACTAAAAAGGTAACGGGGGGGGAGCTAGGGGTTCTTGGGGCGCTCGGTGCTCGCGGGCCCGGCGTCGTCGTCCTTCGACTGCCCCTTTGCCGGGTCTACCGGCTTGACCGGGGTATTGGCGTTCCCCGGAGTGGCGGTACCGCCGGCTTTCTCGCCGTCGCCGGTGCCCTTCTTTTTCTTCGCCTCCGCCTCGCGTGCCTTGAGTTCCTGTTCCTTGCGGCGCCGTTCCGCTTCGCGGGCTTGCTGGCGGCGCTTCGTTTCGAGGTTCTGCAGGAACTGGGGGTCGTCGTCGGGAGCTGTCGGGTGGCGTCGGGCGGGCCGCGGAGGTCCCGGGCGAGCGGAGCGCGGACGGCCGAAAAGGAACCACATCCCGGCTCCGATGAGGGGCAGAAGGAGAATGATGATGAGCCAGGCCGGCTTCGAAATGCTGCGCACCTCATGCCTTTTGCTCATGATGCAGTCGATCAGGGAGTAGATGATGATGGCGACTCCGAGAATCGCCAGAAAGAGCAAGAGGCGCGGCATACTCCAAGTGTAGGCGAGTAAACTTGAGCAGTGGCCTTCCTCAAATTCACAGCCCTCCGGCTCCTGCTCGTGATCGTTTTCTTCGTTCTCTGCATGCTCCTGCAGCTGGGTGCGGTGCTCTCCGCGGTGGTCGCTGCCATCCTCGCCTGGTGCATCACGTACCTGTTCTTCCGGCCCATGCGCAACGATGCCGCCGCGAGCCTCCAGCGGCGATTCAAGGACGGGGCGCCTCCCGTGCGGAATGGAAGGGAGCTCGACGACGCCGAAGCCGAGGACCACTTCGATTCGAATGCGGCAGTGAACGCTGCCCGCCGACCTCGACAGAACCAGTCCCGAAAAAGCTGAAGAACCAGTCGCTATCCGAGCGCGGCAGACAGCACGATACCCAGCCCGAACAGCAGGCTGAAGGCTAGATTGATGAGCCCGGTCCGCTTCAGGACGGGAATCAGGCTCTCGCGCCGAGAGCCGGTAAGCATCACCCTGCTCGGCGGAACGCACGCAGGTATTAGCAGGAGAACCAGCAGGACCCACGGGTAGCCGGGCGCCAGCAGCAGGGGCAGCAGGACTGCTGCAGCCAGCATTCCCACGTAGCTCGCGCGCGCTCGCGGATC
>NZ_KI914793.1:30015-34145 GCF_000520535.1 Arthrobacter sp. H41 | reverse complement strand
TCGCGGTCGGTCGGAATGTCGCGCACGTTGTTGGCCATGAGCAGTGCCATCGCGATCAGGCCGGTACCCACCGCGCCGATCCAGGCCGGGGCGCTCAGCTGCCCCGCCTGGGTGTAGGTGGTGCCGAGCGTTGCCACGAGGCCGAAGAACACGAAGACGAAGAGATCGCCGAGGCCGCGGTAGCCGTAGGGATTCCTGCCCCCTGTGTAACCCCATGCCGCGGCAACGCAGCCGATTCCCACCAGCAGTAGGAACCATGCCTGCGAGAGAATAATCAGCAGGAGGCCGGCGGCCATGGCGGCGGCGAAGCAGCCGAAGGCCGCGAACTTGACCTGGCGCGGCGCTGCGGCTCCCGAGCCGGTGAGCCGTAGCGGGCCCACACGGTTGTCGTCAGTGCCGCGGATGCCGTCGGAATAGTCGTTCGCATAATTGACGCCCACCTGCAGCAGCACTGCCACTGCGGCGGCCAGCACGGCGTTGAAGAACCTGAAACCACCCAGCCCGTAGGCCGCCGCACTGCCGATGATCACCGGAGCCACGGCCATGGGCAGCGTCCGGGGGCGGGCTCCCTCGAGCCATTGAGCGGCAGTCGCCACGGGAGTTCCTTTACTGGTTGAGCGAGTTCGGGTGGATGGCCGGAGAGTCCGGTCAGGAGCCGGCTTTCGCGAGCAGAGCCTGGATGGTCCTGCGGTCGGGCTTCCCTCCCGGCAGGAGCGGCAGCGCATCGAGCGTCAGCACCGACTTCGGCACCGCATGGGCGCCCAGCACGTCCTGCACGCGCTGGCGCACCAGCTGGGCTTCCGCGGTGCCGACGACAGCGGCGGCCACCGCGGTGCCCCACTGGGTGCTCGGGACGCCGACGACGAGCGCGTGGCTCACTCCCGGGATCGATTCGATGACGTCCGCCACCACAGCTGCCGAGACCTTCAGGCCGCCGGTGACGATGACATCATCCATCCGTCCGCCCACGGAGACGGCTCCGTCCGGGGCGACCTCTCCGGCGTCGTCCGTCCGGAACCAGCGTTGCCCGGAGTTGAAGGGAAAACGTTCGTCGGTGAGCTCGGGGCTGTTGAGGTACCCGTCAGCCAGGACCGGCCCGCCGATCCACAGCCGGCCCTCTTCGGAAAGGACCTGGACGCCGTCGAGCGGCACGCCGTCGTACACGCACCCACCGCACGTCTCACTCATCCCGTAGGTCGTCACGACGTTCAGGCCATGCTTTCGGACCTCGCTGCGCAGCGACGAGCCCACGGGAGCGCCGCCGAGCAGGATCGCATCGAATCGTTTGAGGACCTTCAGGGTGCTGGGGGAGGGATCAACGAGGAGCCGCTGCAGCTGCGTGGGCACCAGGGACGTGAACCGCACGCGGTCGGTGAGCTCTCCCGCAGCGTCGGTGAAGGCGTCAGCGGTGAAGGATTCCGCACTGTCCAGGATCCAGGGCCTGGTTCCTGCGTACAGCGAGCGCACCAGCACCTGGAAGCCCGCAACATAGTGGACGGGAAGGGTCAGGAGCCACTGGCCCTCGGCCTTCAAGGCCAGGGCCGTTCCCATCGCCGAGGCCGCAAGGGCGTCGACGCTCAGCAGAGTCTGCTTGGGGAGGCCGGTTGATCCGGACGTGCTGATGACTGCCGCGATCTCGTCATTGGGCAACTCGCCGTCGAACTGCTGGCCGGGCTCGCTGTGGGGAGCGACAGCGGGACCTTCGCCGGCAAGCGCGTCGGCGAGCGGCGAGAGCAGGGTCAGCGGGTCGAAGCCGGTGGGGGTGTGGATGGGAAGGAGTTCCATGCAGATCCTAGAAGTAGTAGGGGAATGCGGACCAGTCGGGGTCGCGCTTTTCCAGGAAGGCTTCCTTGCCCTCGGTTGCCTCATCGGTCATATAGGCCAGCCGCGTGGCTTCGCCGGCGAAGACCTGCTGGCCCGCGAGGCCGTCGTCGGGCAGATTGAAGGCGAACTTCAGCATGCGGATGGCCTGCGGGCTCTGGCGGGCGATGTCTGCCGCGTAGCGCAGTGCCGTATCCTCGAGGAGCTCATGATCCACTGCCTCATTGACTGCTCCGGCGGCCACCATGTCCTCCGCGGTATATTCGCGCGCCAGGAAGAAGATTTCACGGGCCTTTTTCTGGCCGATCTGCCGGGCCAGGAGTGCCGAGCCGTAGCCGGCGTCGAAGCTTCCCACGGTCGCATCGGTCTGCTTGAAGCGGCCGTGCTGCCGGGAGGCGATCGTCAGGTCGGCCACGACGTGCAGGCTGTGCCCGCCGCCCGCAGCCCAGCCGTTGACGACGGCGATCACGACCTTCGGCATGGTGCGCATCAGGCGCTGCACTTCGAGGATATGGAGGCGTCCCGCGCGTGCAGGGTCGATCGTCTCCGTCGTCGCACCTTCCGCATAGCGGTAGCCGTCGCGCCCGCGGATCCGCTGGTCGCCGCCCGAGCAGAACGAGTGCCCGCCGTCCTTGGGAGACGGGCCGTTGCCGGTGAGGAGGACGGTTGCGATGTCGGGGCTCATCCGGGCGTGGTCCATCGCTCGGTACAGCTCGTCCACGGTTCCGGGGCGGAACGCATTGCGCACTTCGGGCCGGTCGAAGGCGATGCGCACCGTCGGTAGGTCCCGAAGGATGCGCCCGTCGCCATCCCGTTCCACCTGCCGGTGGTAGGTCAGGTCGGTGAAGTCCTCGAAGCCCGCCACGACGCGCCACCTGAAGGGGTCGAAGGTGTCGGATATCTGGGGAGGAAGATCGAATGCCACCACCAGAGTCTAGCCGGGCGGCGGGTTCCGGACAGGAAGCAGGTCCTCAGCGGTGGACCTAACCGAGACAGAACTCGTTGTCCTCGGGGTCGGCCATCGTGTACCAGATGTGCGGTCCCTGCGAGGCCTGGTACAGGAACCTCGCGCCGCGTGCCTCGAGGGAGGCCCGCAGGACGTCCTTGTCGCCGTCGTCGAGGTTGATGTCCAGATGAACGCGGTTCTTCGCGGTCTTCGGTTCCGGGACGGGTTGGAACAGGAGGCGTTGCCGCCCCTTGGTTCCTACCTCTTCGGCCCGGCAGACGGCGGCGCCGGCCTTCCACACCCGGGTGCCGCAGTACTCCATCAGGTCGTCGGGTCGGGCGTAGCCTGCCTCGAGCATCTTGTCGATGAACGACTGGTCCGTCGGCTCGACGACCCACTCCAGGGTCTTCGCCCACCAGTCCGCCTGGGAGTGGGGGTCGGTGCAGTCGATCGTGATCTGGATGTTGAATGCCATGGGGAAAGGCTAGGCAAGGGATCGGGAGTAGCACAGGGAATTGCGGACGGTTTCGATCCGCAATGCCCGGGCAGGGCCGCCGGAAGCCGGCGGGCGGTGGAGGATTCCTGCTACAGTTTTTACAGAACGATCGGTCGGTAAATACCGGCTCCGGAAAACCGACGACGATGGAGACGGCTATGGCTGAAGCTTTCCTGGTGGGTGGGGTGCGCACCCCTGTTGGCAGGTACGGCGGAGCGCTCTCGAGTGTTCGCCCCGACGACCTCGCGGCGCTCGTGGTGCGGGAAGCCGTGAGCAGGGCGGGGATCGATCCCTCGAGTATCGACGAGGTGATTCTCGGCAATGCGAACGGAGCAGGCGAGGAGAACCGCAACGTCGCCCGCATGGCGACCCTGCTCGCAGGGCTGCCGGACAGCATTCCCGGCATTACCGTCAACCGGCTGTGCGCCTCGGGGCTTTCGGCGATTCTCATGGCCTCGCACATGATCAAGGCCGGCGCCGCCGACATCGTGGTGGCGGGCGGCGTCGAATCCATGAGCCGGGCGCCGTGGGTCATGGAGAAGCCGGGCAAAGCCTTCGCCAAACCGGGAGACGTCTTCGATACCTCCATCGGCTGGCGGTTCACCAACCCGCAGTTGGCGGCGAAGGACAAGCTCACCTACTCGATGCCCGAGACAGCGGAGGAACTCGCCACGGTGGACGGCATCTCGCGTCACGACGCCGACCGCTTCGCGCTGCGCTCCCACCAGCGCGCCGTTGCCGCCGGGGAAGCGGGCCGGTTCGACGACGAGATCGTGGCAGTCCAGGTGAACCAGGGAAAGCGCTCCTTCTCCGTCACCACCGACGAGGGACCGCGAGCCGACACCAGCCTTGAGACACTGGCGGGGC
>NZ_KI914793.1:25309-29915 GCF_000520535.1 Arthrobacter sp. H41 | reverse complement strand
GTTCGGTGGTGCGTCCCGACGGCGTCGTCACCGCCGGCAACTCGAGTTCACTCAACGACGGTGCGTCCGCCGTCATCGTGGTCTCCGAAGCTGCGGTGAAGCGTTTTTCCCTCACTGCGCGGGCCCGTATTCTCGACGGAGCCTCGGCGGGCGTTTCCCCCGAGATCATGGGCATCGGCCCGGTCCCGGCAACCCAGAAGATCCTCGAGCGGACAGGGCTCAGCATCAGCGACCTCGGTGCCGTCGAGCTCAATGAAGCGTTCGCCGCGCAAGCCATCGCCTGCATACGGCGGCTCGGGCTGAATGAGGACATCGTGAACCGCGACGGCGGTGCGATCGCGCTGGGACACCCGCTGGGTTCCTCAGGATCGCGCATCGCCATCACCCTGATGGGCCGGATGGAGCGGGAGCTGCGAAGCGGCGGCCCGGGCATCGGGCTCGCGACGATGTGCGTGGGAGTAGGACAGGGCACCGCGATGCTCCTCGAGGCCGTGTGATGGAAGCCCCGACCACTCTCCGCATCGACGACGGCAATGGCAGGCTGCTGGTGCAACTGGACCGGCCCGAGGTGCGCAACGCCATCGACCAGCAGATGGTGGACGAGCTCCATGAGGTGTGCAGCCGGCTCGAGCGCGAGCCACGGATCCTCATCCTCGCCGGTTCACATGGCGTCTTCGCTTCAGGGGCGGACATCGGGCAGCTTCGCGAACGACGGCGGGATGACGCCCTCGCGGGGATCAACTCGGCCCTCTTCACACGGATCGCCCGGCTGCCGATGCCGGTGATCGCGGCACTTGACGGTTACGCGCTCGGCGGGGGAGCAGAACTCGCCTACGCCGCCGATTTTCGGATCGGAACGCCCAGCCTGAAGATCGGCAACCCCGAAACGGGCCTGGGAATCCTCGCTGCTGCCGGTGCTACCTGGCGGCTGAAGGAACTCGTGGGGGAACCGCTCGCCAAGGAGATCCTGCTGGCGGGGCGCGTGCTGCGGGCCGATGAAGCGCTCGCCGCGCGCCTCATCACGGAGATCCACGAGCCGGAGGCACTGCTCGACGCCGCCCACGCCCTCGCGGACCGCATCGCGCGGCAGGACCCGCTCGCCATCCGGATCACGAAGAGCGTCTTTCACGCGCCGGCGGAGGCACACCCCGTGATCGACCAGCTGGCGCAGGGCATCCTCTTCGAGTCCGATGCGAAATTCGCGCTCATGCAGGAATTCCTCGACCGGAAGAAGGACCGCTGATGACTATCCCGAATCGCGTTGGAGTGCTGGGCGGCGGGAGGATGGGCGCAGGGATAGCCCACGCTTTCTGCCTTGCCGGCGCCGAAGTGGTAGTCGTCGAACGGGACGAGCCTGCTGCGGCAGCGGGCAGGGAACGGGTGGAGTCCGCGCTGGCCAAAAGCGTGGAGCGTGCCACCACTCCCGAGCCCCTCGCTGCCCTGACGTCCCGCGTGTCGGTGGCCACGGACTACGCGGCGTTCGCCGGCTGTGGTCTCGTCGTCGAAGCGGTGCCGGAGGACTTCGACCTCAAGGCAGCAGCATTGAAACGGGTGGAGGCCGAACTGCAGGCGGGTGCGTGGCTCGCCACCAATACGTCGTCGCTCTCCGTGAACGCTTTGGCTGCGCGGCTGGAGCGGCCCGCAGAATTCTGCGGCCTGCATTTCTTCAATCCCGTTCCGGCATCGACCCTGATCGAGGTGGTGCTGGGCACGACGACGTCACCGGACACCGCATCCGCAGCAGGGGAATGGGTCACCGCTCTCGGCAAAACTCCGATCGTCGTGAACGACGCCCCGGGCTTCGCGAGCTCGCGTCTGGGGGTGGCCATCGCCCTCGAAGCGATGCGCATGGTCGAAGAGGGAGTGGCCTCAGCGGCCGACATCGACACTGCCATGGTGCTCGGATACAAGCACCCGGTGGGGCCGTTGCGGACCACCGACCTCGTGGGGCTCGACGTCCGGCTCGGGATTGCCGAGTACCTTAAGTCGACGCTCGGCGGCCGGTTCACGCCGCCGGCCATCCTTCGGGAGAAGGTGGCCCGCGGCGAGCTGGGACGGAAGACCGGGAAGGGCTTCTTCGACTGGAGCTAGTTGTTCCGAAGCACCTACTACTTCTGTAGTTGCGCGAAGTTCACGCTGCTCCGGACCGCGGGGAAGTATCCGGACTTATATCCCTCAGCGGTCGGATGCAGGTCATCAAATTGTGCTGGACTGCTCAGTTTGATCCAGGAATCAGGTGACCCGAGGCCGTGTCCGTCGAATTTCTTCGCGATGTCCACATAGACGAATCCGTTGGCTTTCGCAGATGCCTTGATGACACCGTTGAGGATGTCGGTAGCTGCGTTGATAAGGCGCTGGGCGTCCGGACTGATCGGGAGTGGTGCGCCGAATTCCGGGGAGAAGAGGTGCGGGTACCCTGTGACCACTACCGTCGCCTTCGGCGCTGCCTGGTCAATCTGCTTGTATAGCGTGTCGAGCGACAAGCCGAGGGCTGGCAGTGCGGCTATTCTGCCCGCGACGAACTGGGCGCAAATTTCGTCGGATGTTCCAACGCAATTTCTGGCGAAGTCGCCGAACCCGGCGTCGTTCCCCCCGGCTGATACCGTCACCAGATCGGTGTCCCCATCCAGCACTTGTTTTCCCTGCAGAATTTGGATTTGCTGCGGGAGGTCTATCGACGGATCCGCCTCATTGATGAAAATGAAAGCTCCGGCGCAGGTGGCGTTACCCACCAGCTCAACCTGTTTTTTCGAATCAAGGAGGCCTGGTAACCCGAAGGGCGATTGCCCGCAGGGTTCATAGGAGCCGGCGCCGAAGCCGGAAGCATAGGAATCCCCGAGCGCCACGTATTCAAGAGGGGCAGGCCGATGAGCGGCCGCAGGACTGACGCCGACGCTCGTGAACACGAGCGCCGAAAGAAGGGTGATGGCGCCTGTGCGGCGTCGAGCGGGGCTGGGGTGCTTTCTCATGGAATCAAGGTACTCCCGTTAGCCTCCTGCGCATGCACATTGTATAGATGAAGTCATGAAATTCTCTGCTGGAACGCTGAGCGGCTCCCGGGTGATTCTCGAGCCGCTCTCCCGGGATCACCATGAAGGGCTCATCGATGCTGTTCGGGACGGTGAGCTGTGGAACCTCTGGTACACGCGCATTCCCACACCGGAAACCATGGCCGACGAGATCGACCACCGGCTCGCACTGCAGGAGGAGGGCAGTATGGTGCCGTTCACCGCGATCGACGCGCGGACGGGCGTCGTGATCGGCATGACGACCTACTGCAACATCGACCGCGCTACTCCGCGCGTGGAGATCGGTTACACCTGGAGCCGGGCATCCTTCCACCGCTCGGGCTCGAACGCCGACAGCAAGCTCCTCCTGCTGGCCCACGCTTTCGAGGTGGAGGGCTGCGCCGCCGTGGAATTCCGAACCCACTGGCACAACCTGCAGTCGCGCGGCGCGATAGCGAGGTTGGGTGCGAAGCAGGACGGCGTGCTGCGTTCACACGTGCGCATGCCGGACGGCACCGTTCGTGACACAGTGGTTTTCTCGATCACTGCACCGGAATGGCCGATGGTGCGGACCGGGCTCGAATACCGGCTGGGCGTGACGGCAACGAAGACGGCAACGAATGAGGAGATGGGAAATGCAGGCGTCGGACGTACTTCTTGAGGGCTATGGCAGGCTTCCGGCTCTGGTCGGAGCTGCAGTGGAAGGGCTCGACGGCGGCGCCCTCGTGGTGCGGCCGGGTGGCACCGGCAATTCGATCGCCTGGCTCGTGTGGCACCTCACCCGGGTGCAGGACAATCACTTCGCCGAGGCTTTCGGCGAGGACGAATTGTGGTTGAGGGACGGTTGGGCGGAGCGCTGGGGGCTTCCCCTCGATCCGCTCGATACGGGCTACGGGCATTCGAGCGAGAAGGTGGACGCCGTAGGAGTGGAGTCGTCACTGCAGCTCATCGAGTACTTCAACGCAGTGCACTCCCGCTCCCTGATACTGATCCGCAGTGTGAAGGACGAGGACCTCGAACGTGTGGTCGATGACAACTGGGACCCGCCGGTCACCCTGCTCGTCCGCCTGGTCAGCGTCCTGGATGACTGCGTGCAGCACGCCGGTCAGGCGGCCTATGTGCGGGGCATTCTCGCCGAGACCGAAGGCTGACCCTGATCCTTCCGAACTTGCGCAGATCTGGCGGGTGCCGCCGTCGTCCACCCACCGTTCATGCGCAACTTCGCGGATAGTGAGGACGTGGGTGATCGAACCTACCCCTCGTCGTCGTAGACCAGTTCACCGATCCCTCGCCGGACGCCCGCGGTCGGCTTATGCGCCGTCCATCGCACGCCGGGCATCAGGTGCTCAACAGCCAGTCCGTCGAGCAGCAGGGCATGGTCGGCGATAAGGCGGCGGTGGCACCTCCACCACACGGTCTCGCTGCACATGATGCCCACCGATTGTCCAGCGGCCTGAATGATGAGGTCATCGAGCGCCGTGGCGAAATCCGTAGACCGCATGTATGCGGCGTAGGCCCTGAACGATTCGTTGCGCAGCGCCACATCCGGCGAATCGGCAGGCAGCTTGCGGAATCCGCCCAGCCTCTTCTCCCACCGG
>NZ_KI914793.1:24315-25209 GCF_000520535.1 Arthrobacter sp. H41 | reverse complement strand
CAGCCTCTTCTCCCACCGGTATTCGACGCCGGCGGCGGGGAGCCACGCTTCCATGCGGTCCTTGCCGAAGTGCGGGTACTTCCGGCTACCCGGACCGATCCGGACGTCCACGAGGGCGTTGATTCCCGAGCCGACAAGCAGACGGGTGAAGTCCTCCTGCGTCGCAGTGCCGTGCCCCACCGTCACCAGACGTATCTGCTCGCTCGTCATGACCCCGAGCCTTTGCCGCGCGTGGAGGCGAGCCACTCTGCGAAGGTCGGGCCGCGGCGCTCGACAGCCGTGCCGGGAAGTAGCGCGCCGCCGGCCAGGGCCCTGGTTGCTCCGGGAAGCGGGACCGGCACCATGCGGACGCGCGGACCTTCCTCGGCCGCGACGGCCTTCGCCAGGTCGAGAAGATCGAGATCCTCCGGTCCGGCCACCTCCCGCACACCGAGCGGCGGCCCCGCGGCGACCTCGGCGATCACCTCGGCTGCCGAAGCCGCAGCAATCGGCGCGCTCCATGCGGTCCTTGCCGAAGTGCGGGTACTTCCGGCTACCCGGACCGATCCGGACGTCCACGAGGGCGTTGATTCCCGAGCCGACAAGCAGACGGGTGAAGTCCTCCTGCGTCGCAGTGCCGTGCCCCACCGTCACCAGACGTATCTGCTCGCTCGTCATGACCCCGAGCCTTTGCCGCGCGTGGAGGCGAGCCACTCTGCGAAGGTCGGGCCGCGGCGCTCGACAGCCGTGCCGGGAAGTAGCGCGCCGCCGGCCAGGGCCCTGGTTGCTCCGGGAAGCGGGACCGGCACCATGCGGACGCGCGGACCTTCCTCGGCCGCGACGGCCTTCGCCAGGTCGAGAAGATCGAGATCCTCCGGTCCGGCCACCTCCCGCACACCGAGCGGCGGCCCCGCG
>NZ_KI914793.1:22908-24215 GCF_000520535.1 Arthrobacter sp. H41 | reverse complement strand
GACCTCGGCGATCACCTCGGCTGCCGAAGCCGCAGCAATCGGCGCGCTCCTCATCCGGGGCGCGAAGGCGAGGGTGCCGACTCGTGTCTGGGAGAGCAGCGTCGCCGTCAGTTCGAACCACTGCGTGGTCCGGACGATGGTGTAGGGCACCCCGCCCTCCGCGATGATTCCCTCCTGCGCGGCCTTGCCCCGGTAGTAACCCATCCTCCGAAGGGCTGGAGTGGCGGCGCTGACGATGGAGAGGAGAACGAGGTGACGTACCTGGGCGCGTTTTGCGGCATCGACCACGTTGGCCGTCATCCCGCCGAGTACGCGAACTGCCCTGCGGGCACTGACCGTGGGGAAGTTCGTGCAGTCGACGACGGCGTCCGCGCCGGCGAACGCGGCGTCAAGACCGACACCTGACGCCGCATCCACTCCGATGCTCCGCATGGCCGGAACGACGGTATGCCCAGCGGAGTGCAGGAGATCCGCCACCAGCATGCCCATGGTGCCGGTTGCTCCCAGTACGACGATTCTCATGGGCAAGTTCTACAGGATTCCCGAAGCGTAGGCGAACGATGCGTCGCAGCTTCAGGAGCCGTGCCCTACGCCGGATTCGGCCGGTCCAGCAGCAGGTTGGTGATGCGCATGCTGCAGAGGCGTGCGCCGTCGTCGTTGGTGAGGACCACTTCATGCGTGGTGAGGGTTCGGCCCAGATGGAGCGGCGTCGCCGTGATGGTGACCGTGCCGGAGCGCATCGCACGGTGGTGGGTGGCCGAGACGTCGACGCCGACGGCGGTTTTCCCCAGTGTGCCGGCGTGGATCACCGCGGCCCAGGAGCCGACGGCTTCACCTACAGCAAGGGAGGCCCCGCCGTGCAGGAGCCCGAAGGACTGCCGGTTTCCCTCCACGGGCATCGTCGCTACGACCTTCTGCACCGACTGTTCCAGGATGCGCACGCCCATCTTCTCGTCGAGCTCACCCAGGATGATGCGCCAGGGCTCGCCGGTGGCGGATTCGGTCTCTTTGCTCATGGGGCTCCTCGGAATTGCCGGCGGAATTGCCGTTTACTGTACGCTGGATATATTACCGAACGTCCGTTCAGTTAGTCCCGGGGTCCTTCCGTGGAACGCCCGGGCGCAAGCTTTCTGGTGAAAGGCGAGTCGAGGATGACTTCAACGATTCTGGGCATTGACATAGTTCCGAGCTTCATCGAGGACGCATGGTGGACGCCCTCCCGGGAGACCGTCCGCGATGGTGCGGGCACCGTGGTGAGGGACGCGAGCACCGGCGAGGAGCTCGCCGTCGTCAGTACCGACGGGCTC
>NZ_KI914793.1:21501-22808 GCF_000520535.1 Arthrobacter sp. H41 | reverse complement strand
CGCCCGCTCGACCGGGCAGGCCGCGCTCGGAGCCCTCACCTTCCATGAGCGTGCGCTCAAGCTCAAGGAGCTGGCCCAGTACCTGAACGCGCACCGCCAGCCGCTGTACGAACTGTCGGCCCGCACGGGTGCAACCCGCGGGGATTCGATGGTGGATATCGACGGCGGCATCGGCGTCCTCTTCACATTCGGTTCCAAGGGCAGGCGCGAACTGCCCAACGCACAGGTGATCGTCGACGGACCGGCGGAGACGCTTTCGAAGGACGGCTCGTTCCTCGGTACCCATATCCATACCCGGCTCCCAGGCGTGGCGGTCCAGATCAATGCCTTCAACTTCCCGGTGTGGGGGATGCTCGAGAAGCTGGCACCCGCCTTCCTCGCCGGGGTTCCCACCATCGTCAAGCCGGCCACCCCGACGGGCTACCTGACCGCAGCCGTCGTGAAGCTGATCATCGAGTCGGACATCCTGCCGAGGGGTTCGCTGCAGCTGATCTCGGGGCCGGCACGGGACATCCTCGACTACCTCGACTACCGGGACATGGTGTCCTTCACGGGGTCGGCGTCCACGGCGAACCACCTCAAATCCCACCCCAGCGTGGCCACCGGGGGAGTGCGCTTCACCTCCGAGACCGATTCGCTGAACGCCGCCATCCTGGGCCCCGATGCCGTGCCCGGCACCCCGGAGTTCGAGGCCTTCATCCGATCCCTGGTCACCGAGGTCACGGTCAAGGCCGGCCAGAAGTGCACCGGCATCCGCCGCACCATCGTTCCCAGGAACCTCGTCGACGACGTCGTCGCCGCCGCCGGTGAGCGGATCCGGCAGCGCGTGATCCTCGGCGACCCCCGGGCCGAGGGCGTCACCATGGGTGCGCTCGCCTCCCTGGAGCAGCTCGAGGGCGTCCAGGATGCCGTGCGGGAACTGCTGGCCTCGGGCGGATCCCTCGCCTACGGCTCGCTCGACGCGCCGGAGGTGACGCATGCCGACAGTTCGATCGCGCCGGCACCGGGCGGCGCGTTCATGGCTCCCATCCTGCTGACCTGGGAGGATGTCGAGGCCGGGGCGCTGCACTCGATCGAGGCCTTCGGTCCGGTGGCCTCGGTGATCGGGTACGACGACGTCGCACACGCAGTACAGCTCGCCGCGCTGGGCGCTGGGTCGCTCGTGGCCACCGTCTGCACCAATGATCCGGACATTGCCCGGGAGCTGGTCACGGGAATCGCCGCGCACCATGGCCGGGTGCTGATCCTCAACCGGGAGGACGCCCGCTCCTCCACCGGCCACGGCTCACCCGTGCCGCACCTGGTGC
>NZ_KI914793.1:18754-21401 GCF_000520535.1 Arthrobacter sp. H41 | reverse complement strand
CTCGGCGGGATGCGCTCGGTGCTCCACCATATGCAGCGTACGGCGCTTCAGGGTTCGCCCAACATGCTCACCGCGATCACCGGCGTCTGGCATACGGGCGCCGACCGCTTCTTCGGGGACGTCCACCCGTTCCGGAAGAACCTCGCCGAGCTGCGCATCGGCGACGCCGTCACGTCGGCCCTCCGCGAAGTGACGCTGGAGGACATCACCGCCTTCGCCGAGACCACGGGCGACACCTTCTACGCCCACACCAACCAGGAAGCGGCAGCGGCCAATCCCTTCTTCCCGGGGATCGTGGCGCACGGGTACCTGCTGCTGTCCTGGGCGGCGGGGCTCTTCGTCGATCCGGAACCAGGGCCCGTGCTCGCCAACTACGGTCTCGAGACGCTCCGGTTCATCACTCCCGTGGCGGCCGGCGATTCGATCCGCGTCACCCTCACCGCGAAGCGGATCACACCGCGCGAGACGGACGAGTACGGCGAGGTCGCCTGGGATGCGGTGCTGACCAACCAGAACGACGACGTCGTGGCCACCTACGACGTGCTGACGCTCGTCGAGAAGTAGTTTCCCGCCGGCGCCGGCCCCCGGGAGGGGTCAGCGCCGGTGCAGGCCGTCGAACACCATGGTGACGACGTCGTCGGCCAGCTTCTCGGCGGTGAGCGGACCGCCGGGCTTGTACCACTCGACCACGGAGTTGATGGTGCCGAACAGCAGGCGCGTGATGGTGCGCGGGTCGAGGTCGCTGCGGATCGAGCCCTCGGTGCGGGCGGCGTCGACGAGGTCCGACACCTGACGGTCGAAGGAGCGACGCCGCTCGAGGGCCTCGCGTTCCACCTCGGTGTTGCCCCGCAGTCGCAGCAGGAGCGTCACGAAGGGCAGCCGCTCGGTGAGGACCGCGATGGTTCCGCGCACCACGTGCTCGAGGCGCGCATCGGCCTTCCCCTCGCTCGCCCCGGGCTCGGTGAGTACCGCTTCGAGCCCGCCGAGCGCGTGGTCCAGGGCGAGGCGCAGCAGGTCACCCTTCGACGGGACGTGGTGGTAGATGGCGGACTTGCTGATGCCCAGCTGCTCGGCGAGCACACCCATGGAGGTGGCCTCGTACCCGTGCCGATTGAAGACGTCCACGGCGATGGTGAGCACCGACTGCTGGTCATACCCGGGGCGTCCGCGGCGCACGGCGGGTTCCTGTTCAACTGGTGTGCTGGCCATGGGTTTCATTTTTGCATGAACGTTCGGTTACCGCCGGTTCGTCAGGAAGTGGACTTGGGTCGGAGGTCGTAGACGCGCTTGAGTTTCCCGCTGGAGCGCACCAGTGAATTCAGTTCGACGACGCTCACCGAGCAGCTCGATCCGATGTGGATCTTGATCTGCTCGCGCAGCTGCTTCGCTGCTTTCGCCGCGTCGTCGGGGTGTGCCCCTTCCCGAGGCTCCACCCGAATGTGGAGCTGGTCCATGCGCTGGCCCTCGGGGCGCGAGAGCTCGAGCTGGAAATGGGGGCTCAGCGCCGGGATCCGCAGGACGAGTTCCTCGATCTGCGTGGGGAACAGATTCACTCCGCGCAGGATGATCATGTCGTCGCTCCGGCCGGTGATCCTTCCCATGCGGCGCATCCCCGGCCGTGCAGTACCGGGAAGCAGCCGCGTGAGGTCATGGGTGCGGTAACGGATGATCGGCAGGGCTTCCTTGGTGAGCGAGGTGAAGACCAGCTCACCGTGCTCGCCGTCGTCCTGCACGGCGTCGGTGAACGGGTCGACGATCTCGGGCCGGAAGTGGTCCTCCCAGATGGAGGAGCCGTCCTTCGACTCGATGCATTCGCCCGCGACGCCGGGACCCATCACCTCGGACAGACCGTAGATGTCGCAGGCGTCGAAGCCCATGCGCACTTCGAGCTCCTGCCTCATCTCCAGCGTCCACGGCTCGGCCCCCAGCACCGCCGTCTTGAGCGAGGTGGACCGCGGATCGACGCCCGCCGAGACCATGGCGTCGAGGATGGTCAGGAGATAGGTGGGGGTTGCGAGGATGGCGTCCGGTTCGAAGTCCTGGATGAGCTGCACCTGGCGCTCGGTCTGTCCTCCCGACATGGGAATCACCGTGCACCCGAGCTTTTCGGCCCCGTAATGGGCACCAAGACCGCCGGTGAAGAGCCCGTAGCCATAGGCATTGTGGACTTTCCATCCGGTCTTCACCCCGGAGGCCCGGAGGGAGCGCGCCACGAGGGTTGCCCAGCGATCGATGTCGCCGGCGGTGTAGCCGACGACGGTAGGGCGGCCCGTGGTTCCCGAGGACGCATGGATCCGCGCGACCCGCTCCTGGGGTACGGCGAACATGCCGAACGGGTAGGTCTGCCTGAGGTCCTCCTTCGTGGTGAAGGGGAACTTCGCGAGGTCCGCGAGTTCCACCAGATCGGTCGGGTGGACGCCGGCGTCGTCGAACTTCCGCCGGTAGAGCTCCACGTTGGCATAGGCGTGCGCGACGGTGGCCTGCAGCCGCTCGAGCTGAAGGGACTCGATGCGGTCCCGGCTGTAGTGTTCCTCGGGGTCCAGCGTGTCCGGATGGGCCGGGGATGCTTTGAGGGTCATGACTCGTCCTTCGCGGGAGAGGGTCGGCGGGCTGCGGGGATGGTGCGCGATCGGCCGCGGAATTCCGC
>NZ_KI914793.1:15858-18654 GCF_000520535.1 Arthrobacter sp. H41 | reverse complement strand
TCGTCCGCTGTGACGGTGATGTCGTAGAGGCCGCTGCGTCCTGCTGACGCGCGGCGCGTGGCGACGGCTCTCAGCAGCTCGCCGTCGTAGGCGGGGGAGAGGAACGAGATGTCTGCGCCCGCGGCGACAGTGCGCTCGCCGGTTTCGGTGCCGTCCTCGCGTGGTGCTGCCGAATTGCAGGCGAGGGCGAAGGCCGAATCGGCGAACGCGAAGATCATGCCGCCGTGGACCATGCCGAAGCCGTTGAGCATTTCGCTGCGGACCCGCATGGTGACCTGCGACGTGCCGTTCCCCGTGGCGGCGAGCTCGATCCCCAGCCAGGCCGACGCGCGGTCATCAATGAGGAGCCGGTGGTGAGGCTTCCCGTCAGGTGCAAGCCCGGGTGGGGGAAAAGGGACGCCGCTGTCCGCCATGATCGCCTTCCAGAATTAGTTACCGAATGTTCATTAGGTAATACTGCCGACGCGGCGGGTGTCAAGCGCCGCATCGGCAGGCGGGTTCGGGAAAGGCGTCGAAAGGGCGATCAGGTGGCGGGGCGCGGACGCACCTCGGTGGCTCCGAGGGCATCAGCTGCGAAAGCGTAGTCCCACGCCACGTCCTTCCACCGCGAGTATCGTCCGCTCGCCCCGCCATGGCCGCCGTCCATCTCGGTCTTGAGGACGATCGGCTCCGCACCGGTGGTTTTCTCCCGAAGCGCCGCAACCCATTTGGCCGGCTCCACGTACAACACCCGCGTGTCGTTGAAGCTGGTCACTGCGGCGATACGGGGATATTCCACGGCGCGGATATTCTCGTACGGCGTGTAGTCCTTCATGTAGCGGTATACGTCGGGTTCCGTGATCGGGTTACCCCACTCCTCCCACTCCAGGGCCGACAGCGGCAGCTCCGGGTCCAGGATGGTGGTCAACGCGTCCACGAAGGGAACCTGCGCCACCACGGCCCGGTATTTCTCCGGTGCGAGATTCGTGACAGCGCCCATCAGCAGGCCTCCGGCGGACCCGCCCATCGCCGCGATCCGGCGTTCATCCACCCAGCCAGAATCGGCGAGGTAAGTGGTGGCGTCCACGAAGTCGGTGAAGGTGTTCTTCTTGTGCAGCTTCTTGCCCTGCTCGTACCAGGTGCGGCCCATCTCACCGCCGCCCCGGACATGGGCGACGACGAAGATGATGCCGCGGTCCAGGAGGGACAGCCGGGCGATCGAGAAGCCCGGATCCACACTGACCTCGTAACTGCCGTAGGCATAGATCAGGGCGGGGTTCGTGCCGTCCTGAGCGAGGTCGGAGCGCCGGATGACGGAGAGGGGAATGGACGTCCCGTCCGCGGCCGGCACCCACCAGCGCTCCGCGACGTAGGAGCCGGCGTCGTAATTCCCGCGCACTTCGGTTTCCTTCCGGAGCGCGAGCGCACCGGTGGCGAGAACGTAGTCGTAGATGCGCGGCGGCGTCAGGAAGGACGTGTAGGACAGTCGGATGATCGGGGACTCGAACTCGGCGTTGGCCAGGCTGCTGGTGAAGAGCTGCTCATCGAATGCCGGTTCGACGGGAGCCGGCTGCCCTGCGGTGCCGAGCCCGGCCAGCGGGAGTACCTGGACGCGGTCGGTGGTGTCCTTCCGGATGGAAAGCACCAGGTGGGTGGACGTCACGGCGATGCCGTTGACCCGGACGGCGTCGTCGTGGCGCACGACGGTCCTCCATTGCTGCTCGGCGAGCGGCTTGGCCAGCTCCGAGGCCTCGACCAGGCTGATCATCGAGTTCTTCGCGTCGCGGTTGTGCGTCAGGAGGTAGGAAGGTGCGCCGTCGATCGTCACCGGCTCGGCCTCGTAGAGCACGTGCTCATCGCGGGAGATGAGCATTCTGAGGACGGCGCCGGGATCCGTCAGATCCAGCGCGTGGTACTCGCTGTACTCCGAGCAGCCGCTGCTGATGAGGAGCTGGGAGCGGTCGGCGGACAGCTCGAAGCCGGTCCACATGGCGACGTCGTCGTCCTGGTAGAGGACGGCGTCGTTGTCCACGGGCGTGCCGAGCGTGTGCGCGCGCACCTGGAACGGGCGCCACGCATCGTCGACGACGGTGTAGAAGATGCGGCGCCCGTCGGGGGAAAAGGCGACGCCGTAGAACACGTTGGGAATCTCGTCGGGCAGCAGCTCGTCGGTGGCGAGGTCCTTGACGCGCAGGGTGAAGCGCTCGTCACCTGCGTTGTCCTCACAGTAGGCGAGGAGCATCCCGTCCTCGCTGACGGCCAGCCCGCCGAGGGAAAAAAATGGTTTGCCTTCGGCTTCGGCATTGCCGTCGAGCAGAATCTGCTCGCCGAGTACGGGCTTCCCGGGGAGCACCTCCGGCGGGGTCCAGTCCGCGTCGAGGTCGCCGGTGTCTCTCGCGGCGACCCGGCACTGGATTCCGTACTGCTTTCCCTCTTCGGTGCGGGAGTAGTACCACCAGCCCTTCTTCCGGGCAGGGACCGAGAGGTCCGTTTCCTGGGTACGGTTCTTGATCTCGTCGAAAATGTCCTGGCGCAGCTGCTCCTGCCCGGAGGTGACGGCGTCGGTGTAGGCATTCTCGGCGGTGAGATGTTCCACGACCCCGCGGCTCTCCTTCTCCCGAAGCCACTCGTAGTCGTCCACGAACACGTCGCCGTGATGGGTCCGCTCGACAGGAACCTTATTCGTGGGAGGAGGGGTCGGCGCTGTGTCGTAGTCAGTCTCAGCAGTCATGGGACCCATCTTGCCAGAACGCGTTCGCTCCGCTGATCCCGGTCTTTCAGCCGCCTCCGCCTGCGCGAGCCACCCCCACCCCCCGC
>NZ_KI914793.1:15196-15758 GCF_000520535.1 Arthrobacter sp. H41 | reverse complement strand
GCTATTTTCCGAGAATGCCCGCCACAGGTGCTTAATCAGCGAGGGGTCCAGCCGTTCCGTCAGCGCGGGGACCACCCGTTCCGCCGCAATGCCGGGGCCACCCGGGACGCCACCCAGGATGGGCCCCGTGACAGGTCTCCGGCGTAGATCTTCACCTGCAGCCAGCCCCGTTCGGCGGTCAGCGTGTCGCGGACCCTGTCGGACGCCTGCTTCTCAGGGGTGAGGTGGTGCGCGCCCTCGTACTCGACGCAGGTCCTGAAGCAGAGGCAGCCGAGATCAACCCACACCGGCGGGGAGCCGTCCGAGCCTTCGATGGGGAAGTTCGGTGTGAGCCGTTCCGTCAGCGCGGGGACCACCCGTTCCGCCGCAATGCCGGGGCCACCCGGGACGCCACCCAGGATGGGCCCCGTGACAGGTCTCCGGCGTAGATCTTCACCTGCAGCCAGCCCCGTTCGGCGGTCAGCGTGTCGCGGACCCTGTCGGACGCCTGCTTCTCAGGGGTGAGGTGGTGCGCGCCCTCGTACTCGACGCAGGTCCTGAAGCAGAGGCAGCCGAGATCAAC
>NZ_KI914793.1:9723-15096 GCF_000520535.1 Arthrobacter sp. H41 | reverse complement strand
CCGAGCCTTCGATGGGGAAGTTCGGTGTGAATTCGGGCAGCCCCGCATCGTGCAGCAGCAGGCGCAGCCTCGTTTCGGGAGGGGAGTCCACGCCGATCCGCAGAAGCTCAAGAGCTTCCCTTGCACGGATGACGCCGCGGATCTTGTGCTTGGATTCCAGATATTCGCGCAGCTCGCCGAGCGGTACAAGAGGAATCCGATCCCGTCCGAAGTGCCGATTGTGCGCGCTGACGAGGTAGTCGCCGGCAATCACCAGATCCTCCATGGACAGGGCTGCGGCCAGGTCGAGCCAGGTCCTTGCCGGAGACGTCACCGCGATGCCGTCGATGACGGTCCGCTCACTTGCGTCGAGCCGCCGCTGATGGCCGACGGCGTTCCTGCGGCGGGCGGCCGTCGCCCCCGGAGGCCGGGTGAGGTGGACAGCGGTCTCGTTCTGCAGCCGCCACGGGATGGGGATGCCCAGGAGGAGCGCGGCAGTGGTGTGGCTGATCGTGCCGAGCGGCGTCAGCGCTGCATAGGGTGCGACGGCGTCGAGCAGGGTCTCCGTGCTCAGGGCCGGTCTGCGAATCCCCCGGCTCTCGGTCACCAGGTCAGCGGCGCGGCTCCTCGCCCGGGAAACGCCGGCCGCGGTGGCTTCCGCGGAGGTGAAGGACCGACCGGCGAGGTGCATCGGGAGCGGAGCTGGTGGGCGCATGTTCCCGATTGTTGCGCTTCGGCGGACGTGCGGGACGGTTATCCACAGCGTCGGCGACAACCAGGCCCAGGGTGGTGCCGACGTAGTGCCCGTTGGGTAAGCGGCCCCCCATTGATTAAGCACCTATGGCTGGCAAATCTCGGAAATGGCAGCCATAGATGCTTAATCAGCGGGAGGGGGCGGCGGCGCCCTGTTGACTGCCGCCGCCTGCACTGGATATCCTGAACGAACGGTCGGTAATTATTTCCGGCGTCGTTCCAGCACAGTGAGGTGACCATCGTGGCGACAACTGCACCGGTTGAGCAGATCGAAGCGGGCGAGCAGCTCTTTCGCGACCTGATCGCGAGGGACTCGCGCATCGAGCCGCGTGACTGGATGCCGGAGGCGTACCGGAAGTCCCTCACACGCCAGATCTCCCAGCATGCCCACTCCGAGATCATCGGCATGCAGCCCGAGGCCAACTGGATCACGCGGGCACCCTCACTCAAGCGCAAGGCGATCCTGATGGCCAAGGTCCAGGACGAGGCGGGCCACGGCCTCTACCTGTACTCGGCCGCGGAGACCCTCGGCACACCCCGGGACAAGATGACCGAGGACCTGATCGCCGGTAAGGCACGGTACTCGAGCATCTTCAACTATCCGGTGCCCACGTGGGCCGACATCGGCGCGATCGGCTGGCTCGTCGACGGAGCCGCGATCTGCAACCAGGTTCCCCTCTGCCGCGCCTCCTACGGTCCCTACGGCCGAGCGATGGTGCGCGTCTGCAAAGAGGAGTCCTTCCACCAGCGCCAGGGCTTCGAGATCCTGCTCGAGCTGGCAAATGGAACCCCGGCACAGCGCGAGATGGCGCAGGACGCCGTGAACCGCTGGTACGCGCCGTCGCTGATGATGTTCGGCCCGCCCGACGACGATTCGCCCAACTCCAAGCAATCCATGGCCTGGAACATCAAGCGCTTCTCCAACGATGAGCTGCGTGCCCGCTTCGTGGGAATGATGGTGGAGCAGGTGAAGGCACTCGGCTTGACCCTCCCCGACGCGGAAGTACGTTTCGATGAGGAAACGCAGAAGTGGGAGCACGGCCCGCTGGACTGGAATGAATTCGCCGAAGTCCTGGCCGGCCGCGGACCCTGCAACGCACAGCGCATGGAGCGTCGCCGCGAGGCGCACGAAGAGGGCGCGTGGGTGCGGGAAGCCGCAGCGGCCTACGCCGACAAGCAGGCCGCCGCGCGCGCCGCGTCAGTGAAGGCGGTTTAGCGTGACCGGAGGATCGACGACGGGCGACGACGGCGCAACGGCTCCCAGCACGGGGCTGCAGGAGAAGCGCCAGGGCTGGCCGCTTTGGGAAGTGTTCGTGCGGTCGTCGCGAGGCCTCTCGCACGTGCATGCCGGCTCCCTTCACGCCCCCGACGCCGACATGGCCGTGCGGAACGCAAGGGACCTCTACACCCGGCGCAATGAGGGCGTCAGTCTGTGGGTGGTGCCGTCGTCGTCGATCATCACCAGCGATCCGGACGCGAAGGAGCAGTTCTTCGAATCCCCCCAGGGCAAGGATTACCGCCACGCCACCTACTACACGAAGAGCGAGGGAGTGAAGCACCTGTGAGCGAGTCAAACGCCAGCGCCACGCGGATCACCCCCGGCAACGCCCTGCGCCCCGAAGACATTGCCGCATCGGATGCCAGACCGACCGCCGACGTCGCTGAATACGCCCTGTGGCTCGGCGACGATTCGTTGATCCTGGCGCAGCGGCTGGGCTGGTGGATCTCACGGGCGCCGGAGCTCGAGGAGGACGTGGCGCTCGCGAACATCGGGCTCGACCTTCTCGGCCACGCGCGGTCCTTCCTCACGTACGCCGGGCACGCATCTGGCAGGACCGAGGACGACCTCGCCTACTTCCGCCGTGAACCCGAGTTCCGCTCGGCCCACCTGTTCGAACAGCCGAACGGCGACTTCGCCCGGACCATCGCGCGCCAGTTCGTGGTCTCGCATTACCAGTGGGAGCTTTACTCGCACTTGGTGCATTCCTCGGACGCAACTCTCGCAGCAATCGCCGCCAAGGCCGTCAAGGAGGTCGACTACCACCGCGACCACAGTGCCCAGTGGATCCTGCGGCTCGCCCTCGGAACCGACGAATCACGGCGCCGCATGGAGGCCGGGCTGAAGCTCACCTGGCCCTATGTGGGGGAGCTGTTCACCGACTACGCGCCGGTCGACGCACTGGGGGACGCCGCGGTCCGTCCGAGCTCACTCCAGGCGGCGTTCGACGCGGCGGTCGGAACCGCGCTCTCCGAAGCCGAACTCGAGGTCCCGTCCGTCCCGCAGGCCGTGGGCGGGGGCCGTCAGGGCCGTCACAGCGAGCACCTGGGCTATATCCTCGCCGAAATGCAGGTCCTGGCACGCGAGCACCCCGGAGCTTCCTGGTGACGGTGGCCATGGGAACCAGCATCGGAACCAGCACCGGAACCAACACCGCCAGCCGGCCGGCGAACGACGACGACGCCCGGGTGTGGGACATCGCCGCGGAGATATGCGACCCCGAGATCCCCGTGCTCACCATCGAGGACCTCGGGGTGCTCCGCGCCGCGGATGCCGGCCCGGGCGGGCAGGCAACGGTGGTCATCACGCCCACCTATTCGGGCTGCCCGGCGATGGACGCGATCCGCGACGACGTCACCTCGGCCCTGAAGCTCCGCGGGTACGACGACGTCCGCGTGATCATCGAGCTGGCTCCGGCATGGACCACCGACTGGATGACCGACGCCGGCAAGGCGAAACTCAACGAGTACGGCATTGCTCCTCCCACGGGGAAGGCTGCCGCCGGTAAGGTGAGGATCGGTCTCAGCGTGAAGTGCCCCCAGTGCGCCTCACTCAACACGCGCGAGCTCACCCGCTTCGGCTCCACGTCCTGCAAGGCGCTCTACGTGTGCCAGGACTGCCGGGAGCCCTTCGATTACTTCAAGGTGTTGTAGATGGCAGTAGTCCTCGCCCCCACGAACAAGCGGCGGACGGCCTTCAACCCGCTGACGGTGTCCGGGGTTCGCCGCCTCACCGACGACGCCGTCGAGGTCGCCTTCGCCGTGCCCACCGAGCTCGCCGACCGCTACGACTACCTTCCCGGCCAGTACGTAGCGCTGCGCACCACGCTCGACGTCGACGGCGAACCGAAGGAGGTGCGCCGCAGCTACTCGATCTGCGCCGAACCGACGCCCGGCGAGATCCGGGTGGCCATCAAACGGGACCTCGGCGGGCTCTTCTCCGAGTGGGCCAACACGTCCTTGAAGGCCGGCGACTCCCTCGACGTCATGAGCCCCATGGGCCAGTTCATCTCGAAGCACGAGCTGACCGAGGTCAACGATCCCCGGCAGATCGATACCGCCACGCAGAATTCCTTCGTCGCCGTGGCGGCGGGGTCCGGGATCACCCCCGTCATCGCCATCGCCCGGACCGTGCTCGCGGCGAATGCGAACGTCCGCTTCGACCTGGTCTACGCAAACCGTGCCGCGATGGACGTAATGTTCCTTGAGGAACTCGCCGATTTGAAGGACCGCTACCCTGCACGGTTCGCCCTGCACCACGTGCTCTCGCGCGAGCAGCGAATCTCTCCCCTGCTGACGGGACGCATCGACGCGGACAAGCTCGAAACCCTCCTGGGCAGCGTGATCCGCACTGACGAGGTGGACGAGTGGTTCCTCTGCGGGCCCTTCGACCTCGTGCAGCTGTGCCGCGACACCCTCGCCGGGCGGGGCGTTCCGGCCGAGAAGATCCGGTTCGAACTGTTCTCCACGGGTGAGCCCAGCCGGCCCGAAGGCCAGACGGGAAGACCGGTCCGGGCAGCGGACGACGGCGACAATTTCACGATCTCGTTCAACCTCGACGGACTGCAGGGCGAAGTCAAGAGCCCTACGCACGCCCGCGAGTCCATCCTCAACGCGGCGCTGCGGGTGCGGCCGGATGTGCCGTTCGCCTGCGCGGGCGGAGTCTGCGGAACCTGTCGGGCGAAAGTTGTTTCCGGAACCGTGGACATGGCGGAGAACTATGCACTCGAACCCGATGAGGTGGAGAATGGTTACGTCCTGACGTGCCAGGCCCGCCCTACGAGCGACACCGTCACCGTCGACTACGACGCCTAGGAACGCTGACATGACGACAAGTACTGCTGACAGCATGATCAGCCTCGAGATCTATGACGGCGTGGTCGAGATCGTGCTCGACGCACCCCACAAGCTGAATGCGCTCGACGACCGCGCGTTGGACGATCTGTCGGCTGCTTTCGACGACGCCGCCAAAGGGTCGGTGCGTGCCCTGCTGCTGCGTGGGGAGGGCCGGGCGTTCTGCGCAGGGCGCGACATCTCCGGTGTCGATGCCCGGGACGACGACGCCGGGGGATACCTCGACGGGCGCGTCACACCGTTGCTGCAGAAGATAGCGGCGTTTCCGGCTCCCACCTTCGCAGCGGCGCAGGGCGCTTGCCTCGGCGTCGGTCTGGGGCTCCTCGTGGCAACGGATGTCGTCTACGTGGCGGACACCGCGAAGATCGGCTCGCCCTTCGCGAACCTCGGTGCCACCCTGGATTCCGGGGGGCACTGGCTGTTCACGGAGCGGCTGGGTGCTCATCGGACCCTGGATCTGGTGTACACCGCGGAGCTGATGAGCGGGGCGGAAGCCGTGGCGGGCGGCCT
>NZ_KI914793.1:0-9623 GCF_000520535.1 Arthrobacter sp. H41 | reverse complement strand
CAGCCGATCCGTCCCAGCCGGGGAACTGCTCGAATTCACCCGGCAAAGGGTCCATGCGGTTGCCGATGGTGCCACCGCCGCCTTCCGGGAATCGAAGAAGCTTGTCGCCTCGATCCGGGACCAGCGGCTTGGGTTCTGGGAAGCTCTGGGACAGGAGAACGCGGCCCAGGGGACACTCAGCAGAACCGCAGACTACGCCGAAGGCTTCGCCGCCTTCCAGCAGAAGCGCAAACCGACCTTCACCGGCTGAGGCCGCGCCTACCGGGTGTCGAGGTCCTCGAACACCAGGAAGGTCTGGGTGTCGAGCACGCCGGGCATGGACTGCAACTGATCGAAGATCACGCGCCGGAGGCCTACGTTGTCTTCCGCGCGGACCAGGAGAATCACGTCGAAGTCCCCGCCGACCAGGGCGATGTGGTGGATCTCCGGCACCTCCCGCAGCTTCTCCCGAAGTTCACGCCAGGCGTGCTGCCGGACCTTGAGGGTGACATACGCGGAGGATCTGAGGCCGGCCTTCGCAGGGTCGATAATTGCGGTGAAGCGGGTGATCACTCCGTCGTCGGTCAGCTTCCCGATGCGGGAATAGGCGTGCGCCCTGGAAATATGCACGTTCTCCGCCACCGCTGTCACCGACTGGCGCGCATCCCGCGTCAGCTCCGCCAAAATTCTCCGGTCCACCTCATCAAGGACTTTCTCCACCACCTGTCCACGCCCCTCACCGTAATCCAGCTCACACTGCCTATTCGTCTTCAAGATTACGTCAATCGTCGAATTTTATCCAGACTTTCCGGCACTTGTGGCGACGATTTCCGGAGAAAGCCATACTTGGAGTGACACAGCATCCATCAGTGGAGGCGGTGTCCCAAGGCATCGAGTCGCTGACCCAGCGGCACATGGAGGCGAAAATGACTATTCCCGCGGATCGGCAGTTCGACAGTCCAATGAAGGACCGCGAGCATCGCAGCGGCAACCCGGAGACGGCCCTCCTGCCGTCGTCGAGCCCGGTGCAGCTCATCGATTCCTCCGGAACGCACCGGCACGACGACCGTTATCCGCTGCCCGACGGCGACGAACTGGTCCGCGCCTACGCCCGGCTGGTCACCGGCCGCAGGGTCAACGACCAGGCCAACGCCCTCGTTCGCCAGGGGCGCATGGCGGTCTACCCGTCCTCCCACGGGCAGGAGGCGTGCCAGGTGGCTGCCGCCGTCGTGCTCGACAAGCAGGACTGGCTGTTCCCCACCTACCGCGACACGGTGGCCGTCATCACGCGAGGAGTCGATCCCCTCGAGGTGCTGACACTGCTGCGCGGCGACTGGCACTCCGGCTACGACCCCTACGAACACAACGTCGCCACCCAGGCCACGCCGCTCGCCACCCAGCTGCTGCACGCCGTGGGTGTTGCCCATGCGGCCAAGCTGCGCGGCGAGAACACCGTGGTCCTCGCTCTGTGCGGCGACGGTGCCACGAGCGAGGGTGATTTTCACGAGGCGCTGAACTTCGCGGCAGTCTTCCACGTCCCGGTGGTCTTCTTCGTCCAGAACAACGAGTACGCCATCTCGGTGCCGTTGAAGAACCAATCGGTCGCGCCGTCCCTGGCGCACAAGGGGATCGGCTACGGCATGCCCGGTGAGCGCGTGGACGGCAACGACGTCGCCGCGCTGCTGTCGGTCCTCGGTGCCGCGGTATCCCGGGCACGCGACGGCGGAGGACCCTCCCTCGTCGAAGCCCACACCTACCGGATGCAGGCACACACCAACGCCGACGACGCCACGAGGTACCGCTCGGCCGCCGACGTCGATTCCTGGATCCCGAAGGATCCGCTGAGCCGCATGCGGACCTACCTGCGGAACCTGAACCTGCTCGACGACGCTGCGGAGGCCCGGTTCGCAGCCGAGGCCGACTTCCTCGCCGCCTCGATCCGCGACGGGCTCAACGAGGAGGTCGAGGTGGACCCACAGGATCTCTTCGCCTTCGTCTACTCCCAGAAAACGTCCCAGCTGCGCGAGCAGGCCGAAATGCTCCGCGAGGAACTGACCCGCGAGGAAATCCCATCATGACCCAGATCGCCGAACGCCCGGCAGGCTCCGCCCGCGACTCCACTGCCGTCCCGGTCACCTTCGCCAAGGCGCTGAACGCGGCGCTCGCCGATGCCATGGAGGCCGACGCCTCGGTCCTGATGTTCGGCGAGGACGTCGGCCCGCTGGGAGGCGTCTTCCGCGTCACCGACGGACTCACCGCGCGATTCGGTGAAGAACGCTGCTTCGATACGCCGTTGGCCGAGGCGGGCATCGTGGGCATGGCCATCGGCATGGCGATGAACGGCATGCGTCCCGTCGTCGAAATGCAGTTCGATGCCTTTGCCTATCCCGCCTTCGAGCAGGTGGTCAGCCATGTGGCGAAGATCCCGAACCGCACCAGGGGCAGGGTCATGCTCCCCATGGTCATCCGTATCCCCTACGCCGGCGGGATCGGGGGAGTGGAGCATCACTGCGACTCCTCGGAGTCCTACTACGCCCACACCCCGGGCCTGACGGTCCTGGCTCCGGCCACGGTCCGCGATGCCTACACCATGCTCCGGGAGGCCATCGCCCTGCCCGACCCCGTGGTGTTCCTCGAACCGAAGAAGCTGTACTGGTCAAAGGAGGAGCTCGATCTCACCGAACTCCGCCGGACCTTCGACGAGCAGACCGGGCTCCGCTCCATCGGCAGTGCTGTCGTTGCGAGGGCGGGCACCGACGCCACCTTGATCGCCTATGGCCCGTCGGTTCCCACCGCCATGGCCGCTGCGGCCGCCGCGGCCGCGGAAGGGCGCTCCCTCGAGGTGATCGACGTCCGCTCGATCGTTCCGTTCGACGACGAGACCGTGTGCGCCAGCGTCCGCAGGACCGGCCGAGCCGTCGTAATTGCCGAAGCCCCGGGCTTCGCCTCGGTTGCCTCGGAGATCGTGGCACGGGTCCAGGAACGCTGCTTCCACGCCCTTGCGGCACCGGTACTGCGCGTCACGGGGTTCGACGTCCCCTACCCTTCCCCGAAGCTCGAATCCTATTACCTGCCGAGTGTTGACCGCATCCTCGATGCCGTCGACGCCCTGCAGTGGGAGGACTGACCATGAGCGCCGAAGCACCTCCCGCCCTGCTGGTGTTCAACCTTCCCGACCTCGGCGAAGGCCTCACCGAAGCCGAACTGGTGTCCTGGCTCGTCACGGAGGGCGATGAAGTGGTTGTGGATCAGGCCATCGCCGAAGTGGAAACTGCCAAGTCGGTGGTCGAGGTGCCCTCCCGCTTCGCCGGAACGGTGGCCGTGCTGCACGGCGCTCCGGGGGAGACGCTCGACGTCGGAGCGCCGCTGATCTCGGTGCGCGCCGCCGGCGTGGCGGGAACGGTTGTACCCGGCGTGACCGGTTCTGCATCCGGGGCAACTCCTTCGGGCGAGGCGGCCTCAGCAGCCGAGGCGTACCGTACGGAGGAGCGCGCCGGTATCTCTCCCGCGGCTGCGCTTGATGAAGCGCCGGTGCCCGAGGCGGAAAGCGGCTCGGGCAACGTCCTGATCGGTTACGGGACACCCGGCGGGTTGACCGGCGGCCGCACCAGGAAGCCCAGAACCGGAGCGGCGCCGTCCCGGGTGGAGATCGCATCGATCGTCCCTGGGCCTGTCGTCCCCGAACCCGCCCCCGGCGGGTCGGCAGCCCGCGAACCGGACGACCACGGAGAAGAGCCTTCAGCCCGGCGAGCGGTCCTGTGTGTCTCGCCGCTGGTCCGGAGGGCTGCACGGGAGGCCGGCCTGACGCTCGGCGACATCCCCGGCAGCGGCCCGGACGGGCTGATCCTCCGCCGGGACGTCGAGACCGCCTCGGCCGCCCGGGNCCTCCCCGCCTGCAGCGAGCTTTGCCGCGCCGGTTGCGACTTCGTCATCCGAGGCTGGAGCCGCTGGTTCAGGGACCGATCCGCGCTCCGGGTTGCCGGTGCTCGACCGGGCCCCGCTGCGGGGCGTGCGGAAGACCGTGGCGGACACCATGTCCCGGAGCCGGCGGGAGATACCCGAGGCAACAGTGTGGGTTGACGCGGATGTCACGGCCCTCGTCGAGTTGCGAGCCCAGCTGAAGCTGCGCGGTGCGGATTCGGCGCCGGGCCTGCTCGCCTTCATCGCCCG
Organism: Arthrobacter sp. H41; assembly: GCF_000520535.1. GTDB lineage: Bacteria > Actinomycetota > Actinomycetes > Actinomycetales > Micrococcaceae > Arthrobacter_D. The sequence goes on along the minus strand of NZ_KI914793.1, from coordinate 5,474 downwards.
GTTCGTGGTGGCGGGTCTTGCCCGGTATCCCGAACTGAACACGCGCATCAACACCCTTGATGACGGCTCACAGGAGATTCTCCGGGTGGCGGGGGTGAACCTCGGGCTGGCTGCGCAGACGGACAGGGAGGCCGGCCTGACGCTCGGCGACATCCCCGGCAGCGGCCCGGACGGGCTGATCCTCCGCCGGGACGTCGAGACCGCCTCGGCCGCCCGGGCGGAACCGCCGTCGTCCTCCCCGCCTGCAGCGAGCTTTGCCGCGCCGGTTGCGACTTCGTCATCCGAGGCTGGAGCCGCTGGTTCAGGGACCGATCCGCGCTCCGGGTTGCCGGTGCTCGACCGGGCCCCGCTGCGGGGCGTGCGGAAGACCGTGGCGGACACCATGTCCCGGAGCCGGCGGGAGATACCCGAGGCAACAGTGTGGGTTGACGCGGATGTCACGGCCCTCGTCGAGTTGCGAGCCCAGCTGAAGCTGCGCGGTGCGGATTCGGCGCCGGGCCTGCTCGCCTTCATCGCCCGGTTCGTGGTGGCGGGTCTTGCCCGGTATCCCGAACTGAACACGCGCATCAACACCCTTGATGACGGCTCACAGGAGATTCTCCGGGTGGCGGGGGTGAACCTCGGGCTGGCTGCGCAGACGGACAGGGGACTCCTGGTGCCGAGTGTCCGGAACGCCGACAGGATGAACACGCGGGAGCTCGACGTCGAGATCCGCCGGCTCGCCGCCCTTGCGCGCGAGGGCAGGGCGACGCCGGCCGACCTCACCTCCGGAACGTTCACCCTCAACAATTACGGGGTCTTCGGAGTGGACGGCAGCGCGGCCATCATCAACTTCCCGGAATCGGCCATTCTTGGAGTCGGCAGGATTCTCGACCGACCCTGGGTTGTGAACGGCGCGCTGGCCGTCCGCAAGGTGACGGAACTGACGCTCTCCTTCGACCACCGGGTGTGCGACGGCGGAACCGCCGGAGGGTTCCTCCGTTACGTTGCTGATGCCATGGAGAACCCTGGGAGCGTGCTCGCCGACCTGTAGTCGGGTGAGCTGGATCGTCAGTCCGAACCAGCCTGTTTCTCCAACTGGTGCGCTGCCTGCTGGACCAGTGCATACGCATGCCGCAGAACCTCGAGGTCGGTGGCAGGAGCCGCGAGTTGCACCGCCTCGAGGGTGATCAGTTCGACGCCGGGAATTCCCGCCACCTGCGGGTCGAAATCGCGACTGAGTGCCAGATCGAGGACGGTGAGGGGTTTTCCGGCCCTTCGCCTCGTGAGCGCCAGGATGGGCTCGGTGATGCGGGCACCTGCCCCGCTGCAGCCGATCAGCATGTCCGCCCTGGCCATCGCCGTCGGCAGTTCGAGAAGGGTCAACGCGGTCCCACCCCGCTGTGCCGTGAACGCTTCAGCCCGGCCGGACCAGGAGAACACACAGACGGCTGAGCAATCCCGGCTCTTGAGCAGTTCAACCACGCAGCCCGCAAGGTTCCCTGTGCCGAGGAGCACCACCGACACCTCGGAGAGGGCCGGACGCGGAAAGCCGGTCGCGATGTCGAGCGCCACCGTGGCGATCGAGGTTCCTGTGCTGCAGCGGTCGACCCAGGCCTCCACCTCGTCCGCTGTGCGCGACGCCGCCTGGAACAACCGGACCAGCCGTGCGCTGGCAGTGCCCGCGGCCTGGGCCATGGCCAGGGCACTGCGGATCTCGGTGGACATCTCGCGTTCACCCCCGCCTGCGGAATCGAGGTCGGCTCCGACCGTGAACAGGTGTTGTGTGACGGACAGTCCGAAGCTGTAGGCAAAGAGTGACGAGAGGGGGAACAGGGCGAGGCCCGTGCAATGGCTGACGGATTCAAGGGTGTCCGAACAGGCGGTTCGGGCCGTCGAGGTGGGCGAGGTCTCACAGTAGATCTCGAAGCGGTTGCATGTGGCGAGGATGATGGCTCCGATCACCGCGGAGCTCGTGGTCAACAGGTCCTTGGTGATCTGGGTGGAGACAGCTTGGAGGAGGGCGGCGACCTCGGCGTCGGTGCCCCGGAACGGCCGAACCTGAGCCAGGAAGATGGAGCCGTCCTGTGCTGGATGAACCTCCGGGTCCGCGGAGCGGGATGTTTCGGACACAACCGTTCTCCTTGCGAGAGCTGTCGACACGTGCTGGGTATCGAGCAGCAGCCATAACACCTACGCATAGGGTCGCCCAACAACCTTCGGGAATCCTTGAGGTTTATTCGAGGCATTTCTGCGGGTGGCCGGACAAGGTTTTCCCATGGTCGCGCCGCCACGCTGAAGGTATGAATGTTGCCGGTGATCCCATCGAACCTGAAGAGTCACTCCTTTCTGCCGGCCCGCCTGCCAGCGGAACCAACACCTGGTTAACGCGCGGCAGGGCGATAATGTTCGTGGTCCTCCTGGCGGTTGTCACCGGTGGAGGAATGCTTTTCCTGGCTGGGGAGGAGAAGAGCAGTACGCCGCTGGGGGCCGCAGCGGTTCTGGACGGCGGGCTGGCTCGCATCAACGGAATCGTCCCCGTCGAAGAGGACGGCTGGACGCCCCCGGACGCCGGCGAATCGACGATACTCGACGCTCCCGCCTCCGCAGGAGCGCACCGGGTGCGGGTGGTGCTCGAACTCACCGCATTGGAACCTGAAGGAATTCCGTTCGATCCCGCGGACTATTCGATCAGCGGGCTGGCGGCAGGGACGAGTGAGCTTCTTCTCTCGGTGCCGGGAAACCAGGACATCCGCCAGGGAAGCACCGCGAACACGGAGTTGATCTTCGAGATTCCCAACCGTGCCGTGGAGCTTGCACTGGAGGGGCCGGATGATCTGCGCTTGTCCCTCGGCCTCTCGCACCACACCGACGGCTGAGCCGCGTCCTGCACTCGCGATCACGGCCAGAGCACGACGCCGAGGAGTGCCTCCAGGGGAATGCTCCCGTAATCTCGCGAGTCGATGGACCCGGCGCGGTTGTCTCCCAGGACAAAGACGTGACTTTCGGGGACCTGAACGGGGCCGAAGTAGGTCCCATCGATGCGGGTGTGATCGATTCCGGGCTCGGGCATCGGTTCCCCGTCCACCAGCAGGATCGAGTCCTCGATGGCTACGGTCTGCCCGCCGACTGCCACGACTCGCTTCAGGGTCGGAGTACCTCCCTCAGGGCTGATGAAGACGATCAGGGCGCCCGGCGCCACCTGCTCCCGGGAGAACGGTTTGAGCATCAGTACCGTGCTGTACTGTGCCACTGCCGGTTCCATGCTGTCGGAAGCGACTGTCAGCGGCTCGACGATCCAGAGCCGGACCGCCAGCAGCGTCACCAGCAGGAGGACCGCAAGCACTATCGTCGGAGGGCGTTCACCGGGCGCCTTACGCGCATCGCGCCGGGGCGCCCGGTCGATGTCCATCGTCCGAAACCTCTAGGCTCCGGTGCCGAACTGGGGAGGTGCGGCTTTGATGGGATCGTTGGGGTCGCCGTCGAAGTCCTTGATCCCCACACTGAACTGGACCATCATGTCGTGGTCCTCATGCGGCAGGTTATGGCAGTGGACCATGTAGCGCCCGCGGTGGGGACCGAACTTCATGAGCAGCCTCACGGTCTCGCCCTCTCCCACATACACCACATCCTTCGGTCCACGCTCGTAGGCGAAAGGCGGCCTGCCGTTGCGGCTGAGGATCTGGAAATCGATCAGATGGAGGTGGATGGGGTGGAACCAGCCTCCCGAGCTGTTTTCGAACTCCCAGATCTCGACGGCGTCGAGCTCCACGTCCGCGATGGTCTTACGGTACTCGCTCGCGATGACCTCCTGCCAAGTTCCGCCGTCGATGGTCCAGAGGTTCGTCACGTCATCGCGCTTGACCCGGAAGCGGCGGGTCTTGGTGGCCTGGGCCGGCGTGAGGTTCATGGCCTCGCTGGGGACCAGTGCCGCGGGAACGGTATTCCAGGTCGGATCGATCGTATCGACGGTGTCACCCACCACGTCGAAGGCCATGATTTTGTGGGTGAAGTCGTAGTCCACATTGTTCTTGTTCGAGAGGTTCCGCAGCTCGATGCGCTGCCCCGTCGCGTACTTGCGGAAATCAATGAGAAATTCATACCGCTCCGCACCTGCATGACGGTAGTTGGTTACCGGTTGCGGCACGGGTACCAGACCGCCGTCGGTCCCCACGATGATCAGTGGATCTCCTGTACTCAGGGTGGGCCGGAGTGAGCGGGAGATACTGCAGTTGAGGACGCGGAAGCGGTAGATGCGCTTCTGCACCTTCATGATCGGCCACGGTCTGCCGTTCACCAGGATCACGTCGCCCCAGAGTCCGGAGTGGGTGTTGTCGTCGTACCCGAGGGCGCCGTTCTCGGCGAACATGGCGTCCGAGACGGTGAGGGCAACATCGAAGTTCCCTTGCGGGAGAAGCGTCCGCTCGAGCGGGTCGTGCATGTGGTATTGCCCGGCAAGGCCCGAATAGGCGTTCTGGGCCGTGAAGTGCACGCCGTGATCGTGGTACCAGAGGGTGCGGGCCGGTTGGAAGTTGGGATACTGGTAGTCCTTGTAGAACCCGGTGTTGGTCACGTCGCTCGCGTAGCCGTCGAACTGCGGCAGGGACGCGGAACCGTGCAGGTGGGTGGAGGTGGACAGTAGGTGTCCGGCGGTGGGGTGGGTTGCGGGGAGCTGGTTGCTGATCCGCACGACGGCCTTGGTGCCCTGGTCGAGGCTGATCGTCGGGCCGGGGAAGATCCCGTTGTAGCCGAGGACCGGGGTAGTCAACCGGGGAAGAATCGAGGCAACCCCGGCGGTCTGGATTCCATCACCACCCACGACAAGGACTCCCTGAAGACCAGCGACATCTGGAACATCGTCCCGAACCGGCTCATCATCATCAGCTGCTACACCGAAGACCCCTGGGGCAAAAACGTCGTCGTCACCGCATCACCAGCACCATAAACCAGGTGGTTGGGTTCCCGTGCACACCACCCCGGACGTGCCTGGAGCTTAGATTGCGTACGCGTTAGGCAAGTTTCCACGGACTGCTCACACAGATGGACTGGTATTGAAGGTTTGATGGCTCTTCGTAATTGAGAGTGTGTGGGGGTGTGGCTGGGGTGGGCGCGTCGGTGGGGGGATAGAGGTCGAGGCCTTCCGATGATGGAAGTTCCTACGCTGCCCATCCGAAAGACCTCGACGTGTTCAACGCTACCTTTCACGCCCCTGACCTCACCACGTTTTGCCGGCTCGATGAGCTCGGCCTTGAAGCTATCGGCCAGCAGCTGAGCCCGGGTCGGGCGGTGATCGAATGCCGTGTCCCCGAGTCCGATCGGTGGTGCCGGTCCTGCGGTGCTGAAGGCATGGTGCGAGACACCGTTGTCCGTAAGCTCGCCCATGAGCCGTTCGGTCACCGACCCACCACGTTGCTGGTGCGGGTGCGCCGCTACCGGTGCGAGCACTGCAGCCGCACCTGGCGACAAGACACGTCGATGGCAGCCGATCGGCGTGC
>NZ_KI914792.1:38132-40393 GCF_000520535.1 Arthrobacter sp. H41 | reverse complement strand
TTACTCGATGAAGCCCGCAATCGAGCACATGGGCATCGATCGCACGCGGAAGACCTTGCTCACCATGAACCAGAAGCACGGCTTCGACTGCCCCAGCTGCGCCTGGCCCGACCCTGACAAGCGGAAAGCCTTCGAATTCTGCGAGAACGGCGCCAAGGCCGTCACCTGGGAGGCAACCCCTGTGGTCATCCCGTCGGAATTCTGGGCCGAGAACTCCATCACGGAGCTGCGTCAGCGCACCGAGTACTGGCTCGGCATGCAGGGCAGGCTGACGGAACCCGTCTACAAGCCAGCAGGCGAGGACCACTACCGGCCCGTCAGCTGGGACGAGGCGTTCTCCATTCTCGGGAACAAGCTCAAGAGCCTCGATTCGGCCGATGAAGCCGCCTTCTACACGAGCGGCCGAACCTCGAACGAGGCCGCATTCCTCTACCAGCTGTTCGCCCGCGGCTTCGGCACCAACAACCTCCCCGACTGCTCCAACATGTGCCACGAATCCTCCGGCTGGGGCATGGGCCAGACCATCGGCATCGGCAAGGCGACCGTCACGTACGACGACTTCGAGCGTGCCGACCTGATCATCATCATGGGCCAGAACCCCGGAACCAACCATCCACGCATGCTCACCGCCCTCGAGGAGTGCAAGGAGACCGGCGGGCATATCGTCGCCGTCAATCCGCTGCCCGAGGCCGGCCTCAAGCGCTACAAGAATCCGCAGAAGGTCAAGGGCATCATCGGCCGTGGTACCGAGCTCGCCGACCAGTTCCTCCAGATCCGGCTCGGCGGAGACATGGCCCTGCTGCAGGCCGTCTCGAAGCGCGTCCTCGACGCGGAGGCGAAGAACCCGGGCACCGTCCTCGACCACGACTTCCTCGAGAAGCACTGCGAGGGGCTCGAGGACCTCAAGGAGCACCTCACTCACCTGGACGAACAGGAGGTCCTGGAGGCTACCGGGCTCCGCACCGAGGAGATCGACGAGCTCGCCGCACGCTACCTCGCTGCCGACCGGGTCATCATCACCTGGGCCATGGGCATCACCCAGCAGAAGAAGGGCGTGGAGACCATCAAGGAGATGATCAACCTGCTCCTCCTCCGCGGCAACATCGGCAAGCCGGGTGCGGGGGCCTCCCCCATCCGCGGTCACAGCAACGTCCAGGGCGACCGCACCATGGGCATCTGGGAGCAGATGCCGCCCACGTTCATCGATGCCCTCGGCAAGGAGTTCAGCTTCGCGCCGCCGCGCAAACACGGAGCCGACGTCGTCGAATCAATCCTGCGAATGCGCGACGGCGAGATCAAGGTGCTCGTGGCGCTCGGTGGGAACCTGGTCTCGGCGGTATCGGACACCGACATGGCTTCGGCTGCCATGCAGAACCTCGAGATGTCGGCCCAGATCTCCATCAAGCTCAACCGCTCCCACCTCATCACGGGCGAGGAAGCACTGATCCTGCCCTGCAGGGGCCGCACCGAGATCGACATCCAGGAAACCGGCGAGCAGTTCGTCTCCGTCGAGGACACCGTCTGCGCCGTCCACCCCTCCTGGGGCAGCGTGGAGCCCGTTGCCCCCACCCTGCTCTCGGAACCGGCGATCGTGAGCCGGCTCGCGCGGGCGACGATCGGGGACAAGCTCGACGCCGACTGGGCCGGCTTCGAAAAGAACTACGACCTCATCCGCGACCACATCTCCCGCGTGGTCGAGGGTTGCGAGGACTACAACACCCGCATCCGCCAGGAGGGCGGATTCGTCCTGGCGAACGGCCCCCGGGATTCGCGGACCTTCAACACGCCCACGGGCAAGGCCGTGCTGACCGTCAATGCCCTCGAGTCCCTCGAACGGCCGGAAGGGACACTGATCCTCCAGACCCTCCGCTCCCACGACCAGTGGAACACCACCATCTACGGCCACAACGACCGCTACCGGGGCATCAAGAAGGGCCGCCACGTGGTGATGGTCAACCCCGAGGACATCGCCGAACTGGGCTTCGAGGACGGCCAGAACGTGGACTTGCACGGCATCTACGAGGACGGCGTGGACCGGGTGTGGAGCAGGATCCGCATCGTGTCCTATCCCACCCCGCGCGGCTGTGCCGCCGCCTACTACCCCGAGGCGAACGTCCTGGTGCCCCTCGAACATGTGGCCGACGGCAGCAACACTCCGGCGTCGAAGCAGATCATCGTGCGACTCACCCCCGCGGTGGACACCTCCACTGACAAGGAGGACTTCACCTTCCTCGCCCGGAAACCCGCGGAAGCTCCGGAAA
>NZ_KI914792.1:33604-38032 GCF_000520535.1 Arthrobacter sp. H41 | reverse complement strand
ACCCGGCTTATAGACTGCTGGGACCTGCCCGCCTGAGCGGCAGGTTCCGGCAGTCGAGGCAAGGCAGGCACAAGGGTGAGCGGAAGCAAGGCCGGTACGCCGCAGGACCCCGTCCAGCGCAAGGTTGTTTCCGTCCTGGTGTTCGCGCAGATCCTCGGTGGGATCGGCATGGGCGCAACACTTTCCTTGGGTGCCCTACTCGCAGCCGAGACGTCGGGCTCAAGTGCGTGGTCCGGCATGGCCGCGACCATGAGCACCCTTGGCGCAGCGACCGCGGCGGTCCCGCTTGCAACCCTGGCCCGCAATCGTGGACGGCGGGTCTCGCTCTCCACGGGCGCCACCATTGCCGGCGGCGGAGCGATACTCGCCGTCGTCGCGGCCTCGCTGTCCCTGTTCTGGCTGCTTCTCCTGTCCCTGGCGCTGCTGGGTGCTGGTGGAGCCACGAGCCTCCAGGCACGCTTCGCCGCCACCGACCTCGCCGCCCCAGGCACCCGGGGCCGGGATCTCTCGATCGTCGTGTGGTCCACCACCGTGGGCGCGGTCCTCGGCCCCAACCTCTTCGAACCGGGGCAGGCCGTTGCCGCGGTCTTCGGCCTGCCCGCCCTCAGCGGCGGCTTCCTGTTCTCCATCGCCGCCCAGGCGGGAGCGGCGATCATCTACGCGGTGGGCCTTCGCCCCGACCCGCTGCTGACGGCGCTCGAGCGAAGCACGACGACGCACGCGGGCGCGATTGCTGCACGTACTGCGGATGCCGGGATTCCGGGCAGCGGCGGACGTGCCGGCGCCGGCGGAAGCATCAGCCGTGGCGCGGGTCTGTCGGGCCCGCAGACCAACGACGACGGCGGCGGCGCCGGCAACGCCGACGCCGGTGTCCCCAGCGACAGCGCTGCCGGCGCGAAGCAGCACGGCCCACGTGGCCTCGTGATCCTTCGACGCAACCCAACGGCCCGGTACGCCGTCGGGAGCATCGCGATCAGCCACTCCGCCATGGTTGCGCTGATGTCCATGACGCCCGTTCACCTCCACGATGCCGGCGCGACACTGGGAATCGTCGGCCTGACCATCAGCCTCCACGTGGCGGGCATGTATGGCCTTTCGCCCCTCTTCGGCTGGCTCTCGGATCGCGCAGGCCGCATCCGGACCATCGTCCTGGGACAGGTCCTGCTGCTCGGAGCGCTGTTCCTCGCCTGGATCGGGGCGGAATCGCAGGGTGCGGTGACCGCCAGCCTGATCCTGCTGGGCCTCGGCTGGTCGGCTTCGGTGGTGTCAGGTTCCACCCTCCTCGCCGACTCGGTTCCCCTCGAGGAGCGCGCTGCCGTCCAGGGCTCGTCGGACCTGCTCATGAACTCCGCCGGCGCCCTGGGCGGGGCGCTGGCCGGGCCGGTCCTCACCCTCGTGGGCTATGCGGGGCTGGGGCTCTGCGCCATGGCCCTGGTGGTTGCCGTGCTCGCCTGGACGACACTGCGCTCGCGCTGACGCGCATCAGGCAACTGGCCGGTTCCACTGACGGGCGAACCGGCTGACGGGCGAACCGGCTACTGGGCGGAACCCGTCCAGCCCGACTTCTCCTGCCCGTCGCCCGGATTCTGCGCCACGATCTCGAGAACAGTGCTGGAGGCCTTCTGCACTGCTGCGTCAGAACCCCTCCGGCCTCTGGTGGGCGATGAGCCCGCGGCATAGCCAACGAGGAAGGCGCTGATGGCTCCGGCGTTCGGCGAGATGGACTTCGAGGAGTGCTCGGCAACCTCGACGATCCTCTCGTGGTCCACCTCGAGGTCAAGGATCTGTAGCGCCTGCGTGAGCTTCCGGCTCCATTCGCTGAGCTCGTGTTCCTCGGCATCGATATTGACGGTCATCGCTTCTCCTTGGTTGGCAGTAGTCCTCCTTCAAGGAATAGCATCAGCGGGCGGTGGGCACAATGGAATTCCACGAGAGCTCCCGCCGGGTCCGCCCCGTCCGCCCCGATCAGGGCGCTCCCGCTTCCGGATCCGCAGCAATGCCCTGTGCCCGGACGGCACGCGGCGTCGCACCGAACCACCGCCGCGCACAACGTGTCAGTGCCGACTGTTCGGACAACCCCACGAGCGCGGCAATCTGCACGAAGGGAAGATCGGTCCGCGTGATGAGCCGCAGCGCCGACTCGCGCCGGGCGTCGTCGAGCAGGATGCCGAACGAAGTCCCTTCAGCTGCGAGTTTCCGCTGCACCGTCCGGGGGTGCATTCCCAGCAGGCGGCCCGTGGACTCGATCCGTGCCGGGGATGTTCCGAGCGACCGGTCGATCGCGACCCGGACCTGCGGCGCAAGGGTTCGTCCCGGCTCCGGAAAGCGTGTCTGAAGGTACGTCAGGGCGATCTCGCGAAGCGCCTCGTCGACGCCGGTCAGGGGACGGTCGAGGAGGCTGCGTGGGACACCGAGCAGCGCCGACTCCTGCTGGAAATGCACTTCTGCGCCGAAAAAGGCGGTATACCGCGATGCCGGGGCCAGCGGCCGGTGCGGCAGATGCACCGAGTGCAGACCGTACGGCCCGCCCACCAGGAACCGCATCATACGGTGGACGAAAGCGAGGCCCACATCCGATCCCTGCCGGGGTGGAGCACTGCCGTCAGCCGATCCGTAGCGCAGCCCCACCCCGTGCCTGCCCTCGGGAGCGGCAACGATGCTGAAGCTGAGTATCGGGCTGTGCACGAACAGGAACTGCGAGGTGCACTCCAACGCTCCATTCACCGTCGGTGCGTTCTGCACGGCGATGGCCAGCGGACCGAGGATGCCGATGTCCTGATGCAGTGCCATCTGCAGTCCGAGGTCGGGACAGGGCAGTTCACGGGCCGCACCCTCGAGCAGCCGGCCCATGGCGACGTCGGATACCAGCACGTCGTCGGAGTCCAGCGCCTCGACGCCCACGCCGTAACGCTCCGCGAGGAGCCCGGCATCGCCCTGATGAGCTTCGACGACGGCACGGAATCCCCGGATCCCGGCCGACCGGATGAATGACTTCATGTCGTCCAAGGGTAAATACCTGTCATCCTGAGTCAAGTACTCCTGGCGTGTCTGGGAAATAATCGAAGGATGCCCCAACACCCTGAACACCTCGACGTCGTCATCGTGGGCGCCGGCCTTTCCGGTATCGGAGCCGCCTACCGCCTGAAGACCCACTGTCCGGGTAAGAACTTCGCAGTGCTCGAAGCCCGGGATTCGATCGGTGGGACGTGGGATCTTTTCCGCTACCCCGGCGTGCGCTCCGACTCCGACATGTTCACCCTCAGCTATCCGTTCCGCCCCTGGACTGGCGCCAGATCCATCGGCGACGGCGCCTCCATCCTCAGCTACATCCGCGACACCGCCGCGGATACCGGCATTGCGGAGAGCATCCGCTTCAGCACGCGGCTGGTCAGAGCGACGTGGTCCACGGCGGACGCCCACTGGCTCCTCGAACTCGAAATGACAGGCCAGGACGGCGCCATCGAGCGCCGGTCATTGACCTGCGGTTTCCTCTACTCCTGCACGGGCTACTACGACTACGACCGCGGCTATGAGCCGCCCCTCCCCGGCATCGAGGACTTCCGTGGCCAGGTGGTCCGGCCGCAGTTCTGGCCGGCGGACCTCGACTACACGGGGAAGCGTGTGGTGGTGATCGGCAGCGGCGCCACCGCCATCACGCTCGTGCCGTCGATGGCCGACGACGCCGCCCACGTCACCATGCTCCAGCGCTCCCCCTCGTACATCCTCGCCGTGCCGAGCCGCGACGGGTTTGCCGACGCCGTGCGCAGGTACCTTCCGGCCGGGGCCGCGCACCGCCTTGCGCGGGGGAAGAACGTCCTGGTCACGCAGGCCTTCTACCAGCTGTGCAGGCGCCGCCCCGAGCTCGCCAAAAAGATGTTCCGCAAACAGGCCACGGCCATCCTGGGCGACGGGCAGACGGTGCGGGACAACTTCACCCCCCGGTACAGCCCCTGGGACCAGCGGGTGTGTTTCGCCCCGAGCGCCGACTTCTTCCGCACGCTGAAAACAGGCAAGGCATCGATAGTGACCGACACCATCGAAACCTTCACGCCTCGCGGAATCCGGTTGTCCTCGGGACGGGAGCTCGACGCCGACGTCGTGGTCACTGCCACCGGGCTCTCGATGCTGCCGCTCGGCGGCGCGAGCTTCAGCGTGGACGGGAAGGCGGTCGACCTCGGCGAGACCTGGGTGTACCGCGGGGTCATGCTCAGCGGCATCCCCAACCTGGCGCTGTGCGTCGGCTACACCAACGCGTCCTGGACGTTACGGGCGGATTTGAGCTCCCGCTACGTCTGCCGCCTGCTCAAGCACATGGACAAACACGGTTACCGCTCGGCGGCACCAGTTGCGAAAAGCGGCATGGCCCGGCGGCCGATCCTCGACCTCACCGCGGGCTACGTGCAGCGGGCGGCCGGCGCCTTCCCCAAA
>NZ_KI914792.1:20519-33504 GCF_000520535.1 Arthrobacter sp. H41 | reverse complement strand
CCTTCCCCAAACAGGGGAGCCGCCAGCCGTGGGTCATGCAGCACAATTACCTGCTGGACGCTCCTGCCGCCCTGTTCGGCAACCTGACCGCTGACATGGTCTTCGACGTGCCGGCAGACGCACCCGACCCCTCCGCGACCGAACCCACCCGCCACGAACATCAGGAGCTCGTCCCATGAGGCTTCCCCCTTTCACCTTCACCGGCGGCACGGCAGTGGTCACCGGCGCCGCCGGAGGCATGGGCGAGCACCTCGCCCGCGGGCTCGCCGAGCGCGGCTGCGCCCTCGTCCTGATCGACCGCGACGGCGCAAAGCTCGACGCCGTCGCGGCCTCCCTCCGGTCGATGTTCCCCTCGCAGACCGTCGGGACGCACGTCGTGGACCTCTCGGACGGTGCCGCCGTCGTCGCCCTTGCCGAGGACATTCTCGAGTCGACGCCGTCCATCTCCCTGCTCGTCAACAACGCCGGGGTGGCGCTGGCAGGGCGCTTCGAACAGATCGGACTCGATGATTTCGACTGGGTGCTGAACGTCAATTTCCGCGCACCCGTCCTCCTGACGCACTACCTGCTGCCGCGCATTCCTCCGGGCGGTCACCTGGTCAACGTATCGAGCCTCTTCGGGCTCGTGGCACCCAGTGGCCAGACGGCGTACTCCTCGAGCAAGTTCGCCCTCCGCGGGTTCACCGAGGCGCTGCGCAACGAACTGGCCCCTCGAGGAATCGGTGTCACGAGCGTCCACCCGGGCGGCGTGAAGACGGGAATCGCCCTGAACGCACGGGTTGCGGGCGGACTTTCCACTGCCGAGCAGGAGAAATCGAAGCAGGAATTCAACCGCCTCCTGACGTTCCCCGCGGGCCGGGCCGCCGAACTCATCCTCGACGCCGTCCACCACCGCAGGCCACGCCTGCTGATCGGGGCGAGCGCCAAGATTCCCGACGTCGTCGCCCGAATTGCTCCCGGCTCCTTCGGCACCCTCGAGCGCGGGGCGATCAAGGCGGCGTCCCTGATGAACAGGCGAAAGAGCAGAGGGGGCTCCCGGTGAGCACCGAATCCGACCGCATCACGAACGGTTTGCTGACGGTCGACGGCGTGCGCGTCCGGTGCCGGAGCACCGGGGACCGCTCCCGCCCGCCCGTACTGCTCCTTCACGGCATCGGGCGCAGCCTCGAGGACTGGGAAGGGCTCTACGACCGCCTTGCCCCGGAGCATCGCGTGCTCAGCATCGACCTGCCGGGGTTCGGTCTTTCCGAGCGGATCCAGGGGAAGTACACGCTGGAGTCGCTGGCCCGGTTCATCCTCGCAGCCCTCGATGTCCTCGGGGAGCACCGTCCGGTGCACCTGGTCGGCAACTCGCTGGGCGGCGCGGTCGCCATGCAGCTCAGCATCCTGGCGCCGGAGCGCGTGAGGAGCCTGGTCCTCGCGAACAGTGCAGGGTTCGGACGCGAGGTCATCCTGGCGTTGCGGGTCCTGTCCGTCCGGCCAGCGGGCCGGCGCCTGCTGAAGAACAAATCGCGTGACAACGCGTACCGTACCGAGCGCGCGCTCTTCCACGACCGGAGATTCGTCACCGAGGAGCGGCTCGACCACGCGATGAAGGTCGGAGCGAACCCGGGGCACGACGACGTCCTGCTCGCCGTCGCGCATTCCCTCGGCACGTTGCGCGGTGTGCGGCGGCGTTGGCGGAACGAGCTCGTGCCGGCCGTCGCCGCCCAGGGCAAGCCGACGCTCGTGGTGTGGGGCGCTGAGGACCGCGTCCTCCCTGCATCGCACCTGGAGGCCGCGCGGTCGGCATTTCCGCACGCGCGGTTCGCCGTCTTCCCGCAGTGCGGACATATGCCCCAGATCGAGCGCGAAGAGGAATTCGACACTCTGGTGCGGGAGTTCATCGACGACGTGGAGGCAACCTCATGACCCGGACGATCTTCAGCACCGCGACCACGCTCAACGGATACATCGCCGACGAGTCGAACTCGCTGGACTGGCTGTTCGCCGTCGAACCTCCGGAGGCGCAGGACCACCTGGACTTCCTGGCGGGAGTCGGCGTCCTGGTCCAGGGCTCCACTACCTACGAGTGGGTGCTTCGGGAAGAGCAGCTGCTCGAGAACCCCGGCAAGTGGCCGGAGTACTACGGCGACCGGCCGACATTCGTCTTCACGAGCCGCGGTCTTCCCGTGCCGGCCGGCGCTGATGTCCGCTGCGTGAGCGGGCAGGTACTCGAGGTCTTCCCGAAGCTGGAGGATGCCGCGGCGGGGAAGGACATCTGGGTAGTGGGCGGCGGGGACCTTGCAGGTCAGTTCCTCGACGCCGGGATGCTCGACGAGATCCAGCTCTTCGTCGCACCCGCCGCGCTGGCCACGGGCTCNCGGGCTCGCCGCTCCTCCCCCGTCGGGTCGGGTCGGACCGGCTGACCCTTCGGTCGGCGGAACGGCGGGGCCAGTTCGCGTTCCTGGTGTACGACGTCGCACGGGTATCCGCCGTCCAGGACGTGCCGGCCGTCGTCGGCCGGCCCGCGACCTAACCTTGCGGGACGTACGCCGCCTGCCAGCGCATCAGCTCCCCGAAGAACTCCGAGCGCGCAGGTTCCGGGGACAGCGCAAGGTCGTGGATGCCGCCCGGAACCCGCACGAGCATCACCGACCGCCCGAGCTTCGCCGCACCGCGCGCAATATGCGAGACATTCAGCACGACGTCGGTGGAGTCGATGCGCTCGGGTTCCTTGAGCGCCGAGGAGCTCGCATCCGAACAGGCCACGAACACCGGGCAGTCGATGCGCAGTCCCCTCGCAAGTTCGGCATGTCCGCGCCGGATGGCCCTCAGCCAGCCGGCGAGCACCGGGAATCCGCCGTGCGGCTTCCACGCGAGGTCGTACTGCCAGCTGCCCCCGGATTCGATGTGGAGGTAGCGTCCGTAGGCCGGGCCGAGGCTGCTCACCTGCCTCCGGGGTTGAAGAGTCCCCAGCCGGTGCACGGCCGCTGTTCCGATCGTCCGCTGGAACAGGCTCGCGTTCAGGTCGAACCACGGACTGTTGAGGACCAGCGCGTCCACGACACCCCGGCCCCTGCGCCGGTTCGCCCACAGGCTCGCGATGAGGCCGCCGGTTGAATGGCCCATCACGGTCAGGACGCTGTGGCCGTCGTCGTCCCGGATGATCCGCGCCGCCTCGTCGAGCTCCTCGTCATACTCCTCGAGGGAGGTGATGTAGTTGGGCGTCTGGTGTCCGAGCGTCGACCTGCCGTATTTCCGCAGATCGAGCGCGTAGAAGTCGTAGCCGGCCGCCGTCCACTCGTCGGCCAGGTGCGTCTGGAAGAAGTAGTCGACGAAGCCGTGGACGTACAGCACGGCCCGGGTGCTTCCTGCGCCACCCCGACGCCGTACAAGCGTCGCCACGACGTCGCCCTCGGCGTCGGGCTCCAGGAAAAGGGTGCGTGCCGCATATTCCCCTCCGAGAATATCTTCGGTCTCTGGTCCTGCCGGCATGAAGGATCCTTTCGCACTACAACGTCGTTTCCCGATCGTATGTCCTCGCGCACTGCCCCGGCGCTATACGTTTGGGCGATGACTTTCGTTACCGCGAACTCCGGGACCGGGCCGCAGACAGGACACAGACAGGACACAGAGCCACCAGGGACGACGCCGCCGCCCTCGCGGAATGCGCCGCAGTGACATTCCCGCTAGCGTGCCCGCCCGATTCGCGGTCGGCCGACATCGAGCACTTCCTCGCGCATCACCTTTCGGCGGGGAGATTCGCAGAGTACCTCGAGGACCCGGACCGCACTGTCCTGTGCATCGCGGAAGGCACGATCGGGGACGGAACACGCGTTCCCGTGCGGCTCGGCGGCTACAGCATGCTGGTGCACACCCAGCCGACCGACCCCGACGTACTCGCTGCCCTGAACCTCGCCCCCGTCATGGAGCTCAGCAAGTTCTACGTCCATCCGGACCACCACGGGCAGGGCTCGGCGGCTGCGCTGATGAGCGAAACGCTCGCCCGCACCTCCCGCAGCGGCTTCCCGGGATCTGGCTCGGCGTCAACCAGGAGAACCTCCGCGCCCTCCGCTTCTACGCCAGGTGCGGCTTCGGACGGGTGGGTACCAAGCGGTTCCGCCTCGGCGACCGGTTCGAGGACGACTACATCCTCGAGAGGCCGCTTCCGAGCCTCGGTTCGAACGGCGCCGGCTAGGTCCACCCGGTCCTGGGAGGGTTTGGCCGACGTTGGCCAGGAGGCGGGAATCAGGGGACGCTGAGCTCGCCCATCCGGCCCCAGCCGTCAGCGCCGATGCGCTCGCTGATGATTTCCGGCGTCTCGACCAGAGCCTGCGGCATGTCCTGCATCGCCTGTGAGAAGTGGCCGCTGTTCACGTGGGCTTCGGCGGCGTCATCCTCGAAGGCCTCGACGAGCACGAAGCGGTTGGGGTCCTCGACGCTGCGGGACCAGTCGAACCACAGATTGCCGGGCTCCTGCCGCGTGGCTTCGGTAAAATCCTTCGTCAGGGCGATCCAGCGATCGCTCCATTCGGGCTTGACGTTGAATTTGACGACGATGAAGATCATGCGGGAACGCCTTCCGGTCGGGACACCACTGACAGAGCTCGTCCCCCCAACGTATAAGGTTTCTCCGGTTTTGGTCAGGCCCACCGTCGGTGGCAGGAGGGCGTACCCGGCGAAGCCCTGCTGTCGGAGGGAAGGCCAGGGAAGAAACAATGCGTAACGCAAACCGGCGGCGGGGTCGTGAACAGGGGTAGTCTCCTGCGCATGCAGCACAACCAGGGTTCGATCCCCATCCTTGATCTCAGTACCGCCCGACTTGCCGATGGAACATTCAACCCCGGGTTCATCGACGAGCTCCGTAACGCCGCCCACACCGTCGGCTTCTTCCAGCTCACCAACTATGGAGCAGCCGGGTCCCAGGTGGATTCGCTGTTCCGCGTGACGAAGCAGTTCTTCGACCTGCCGTTGGAGGACCGCCTCACACTTGACAACCGGACGTCCGCGCACTTTCGCGGCTATGCCCGGTTGGGCACCGAGGTGACGAAGGGCCGCCCCGACGCCCGTGAACAGATCGACTTCTCGCCCGAGCGTCCTGCCCTGGAAAGCTACCCCGAGGACGAACCCTTCTGGCTGCTCCAGGGACCGAACCTGTGGCCACGGGACATCCTGCCCGAGCTCGAGGACGCCGCGATGCAGTGGGCGGACCTGATGTCGGGTGTGGGAGCCGAGCTGCTCTCGGCGGTCGCCGTCGCGCTCCAGCTGCCCGAGGACTACTTCGCGGAGCCGTTCGAGGAGGCACCGGCCTGGATGGCGAAGCTGGTCCACTACGTCGGCGGAGTGCAGGAGGCAGGCAACCAGGGCGTCGGCGCACATGCCGACTACGGATTCGTGACCCTGCTGCTGCAGGACGAGGTGGGCGGACTCGAGGTACTCCCACTCGGAACCGACACCTGGGTGCCCGTGGAGCCGATCCCCGGCGCGCTCGTGGTCAATCTGGGGGAGATGCTCGAGGTAGCCACGGAAGGCTACCTCGCTGCGACCATCCACCGCGTGCAGTCCCCGCCGCCCGGCGTCGACCGCTATGCCGTCCCGTTCTTCTGGTCCCCCCGGCTCGACGCCGTCATCGACCCCGTGCCGCTGGCTCCCGAGCTGAAGGCTGACGCGCGCGGCATCTCGGACGATCCGGACAATCCCATGCTCGCGTCGTACGGTTCGAACATGCTGAAGGGCCGCATGCGTGCCCACCCGGACGTGGCGGGCCTCCACCACCCCGAACTCGCCGCGAAGTAGGGCACACGAAGTAGGGCAGTAGGCAGGACGGCCGGGGTCAGGCCTCGCCCATCATGAGGCCTTCGATCGAATGCTTCTGGGTGATCGGGGTCAGCTCGTTCACCACGGGGCAGACGAGGTGGTTCCGGACCCGCTGGGGCAGGGCGTCGTAGAAACTCCTCGTGACCGCCATGGAATGGTGGTCGGCGTTCCCCGCGCCCGGGGCGTCCACCCCGAGCACCAGGACGGGCCGGGATTTGGCTGACCTGTTTCGCGTCCCCCGGTGGATCGTCAGTGCCGAGCGTGCCGAGATGTCGCCCATTCGCGGATACTTCCGCTCGGCCAGTGCTTCGTACCGGGCGTATGCCGACTTCGGCGGGAACATCCCGTGCTCGAATCCATCCGGCAGGTCCCACTGCGTGGTGGGTGCGATCTCGAAGGGCCCCATGTCCTCTTCGGTATCGACGGCCGTGGCGTTGAATGCCAGCGACGTCAACCGTCCGTCCACCCGGGTGTCCTCCGGGATGGGGAAGTCGCGGTGCCACGGCTGGTTCACGGCCCCCGGACCAGGGACGTCGAACCCGAGTTCGACGATCTGGTAATCCGGGCCCAGGACCGATTCACACACCATGCGCACCCAGGGGTGGTCGACCAACTCGAGCCACCCCCGCAGCTGTTCCGGGTGAATCTCGACGTAGTAACGCTTCGGTCCGCGGCCGACCGCTCCACCCGGCCTCGATAAGGCCTCCTGGAGTGCGACGTCGATGTCCTCCCCCATTTCGGAAGCCCACTCTCGGGATAGAGCTTCCTTCCGTCCGATGACGCCTTGCGTGTAGAGGCCGGTCACGGCCTCGACTACTCCCTTGCTCGCACCGGGCGGGATCCGGGACTCCAGCGCCAGGGGACCCGGCGCCGCCTCACGCATGGTCGGCCGCGCCTGCGGTGGTCCAGGCCCCGCCCATCACGATCTTCCGGATTTCGGCGATCGGGAGCTTCGGCTTCCGGTTCTCGTCAGTCAGGCCGTTCGCCTCCTGGAGGGTGTCCGTCAGCTGGGTGTAGCAGAAGCCGGCAAGGATCGGGCTCTGGTGAAGTGCCGAGAAGAGTGCCTCCAACCGGAAGGCAAAGTCTTCCAGCGAATCCGCGGTCGAGTAGCCCCAGGTGTCGATGGGACTGTCCGGCGCGTAGGAGACGCCGCCGAACTCCGACACGATGACGGGCTGCGTCCTCGTCAGCTCGGGCAGGACGCTCAGGCGGCGTCCCGCGGGCCCTACGCCGTCGACCAGGGACTGGAAAGCGGCGGAGTCGCTGTAATGCGAATGCAGCGTCTCATGGGTCACGGCGTAGTCGTGAACCGTGAAGAGATCCGACTCCGCATGCTCCCAGCCGTCGTTGGAGATGACCGGTCGTGATGAGTCGAGCGCCTTCGTGAGGTGGTACATGGCCTGGGCGAAATGGCGTTGGGCCGGATCGTGTGCAATCTGCTGGACACCCCAGCTCTCATTCAGCGGAACCCAGGTCACGATGCAGGGATGGGACCGATCGCGCTTCACCACGCTTGCCCATTCACGGGCAACCCTTTCCACCGCTGTCGGCGAGAACTCGAAGGTGCTTCCCATTTCCCCCCAGACGAGGAGGCCGAGGCGGTCCGCCCAGTAGAGGAATCGGGGGTCTTCGACCTTCTCGTGCAACCGGGCGGCGTTGAACCCCAGGTCCTTGATGAGCTGCACCTCGTCGCGGAGCGCGACCGCGTCCGGAGCCGTGAGGAGCGAATCCGGCCAGTAGCCCTGCTCGAGGACCGCCCGGACGTAGTAGGGACGATCGTTGAGGAGGAAGTGCCTGCCTGCTGTCCCGGCGCTCCGCATCCCGAAGTAGGACCACAGCTCGTCCAGGACCTGTCCATCGGGTCCGAGCAATGACACTTTGCCATCGATGAGGCGGGGATGTTCCGGGGACCACAGCAGCGACTCATAGGCCTGGCCGTTCGCCTGATGCGCTATCGCGCAATTCATCACGACGTGGGGTTCGTCCGCCGTCGTCGTGTGTGTTCCAAGGGCACGCCCGTTGTAGCTCAGTTCGACTTTCACCGCGACCGCGCCGGAATGCCGTGACGACAGGTCGAGTTCGAGCCGGACGGATCCGGCTGCGACCTGTGGCTCCCACGCAATCTCCTCGATCGATACCGCAGGAACGGACTCGAGCCACACCGGCTGCCAGATACCGGTGGTCCGGTGGTACCAGATGACGTGCGGGTCCTCCAACCAGTCCTGCTTGCCCCTCGGCTGCGCGACGTCGTGGGGATCGTCCTCCGCGCGGACGACGAGGGTGAGGTCACCCGGTGTCTGGGTGTGGATGGTGATGTCCACGAAGAAAGGCGTCTGTCCGCCCTCATGGGATCCGACCTGCTGACCGTCGATCCAGACTGTCGCGCGGTAATCGACGGCTCCGAAATGTAGGAGCACGCGATCGTCACCCGTCCTGCGGCCGCTTCGCCCGATTTCCTCCTGGGTGATGGCGCGCCGGTACCAGACCACGGGATGGAACCCTGTGTCATTGATGCCGGACGCTACGGATTCCGGGGGGAACGGAACAGTGATGGTCCGAGGCAGGCTGTTACCGGGCGCGAACCATTCCTCGGCCATGCCCACGTTGTCGTCGTCGTGGTCGAAATCCCACTTGCCCCCGAGGTCTGTCCAGTGCTGACGGACGAACTGGGGACGGGGGTACTCGCCGTCTTGGGTACTGGCACTGAACGGATTCGCAATGGGCATGCGGATATCCTGTCCCATTTTTCCAGCGCTGTAAAGTGCTCTTCCTATAGGAGTACCGATGCCCCGGCAGGTGCACTTTCCCGGATGCTGAGGGAATGGGAGGCGATACGGTGCCGGCCTATCCCCTGCAGGCCGCCTATTCTCTCCCCGAGCATTTCGAGAGCGGTTGCCGCAAGCTCTCTCTTGTCGGGAGAAATCGAGGTGAGGCGCGGAGTGGCCCAGCGACCGAGCTCGGTATCGTCCCACCCGATGACCGCCACATCCTCCGGGACATTCACCCCCGCGCCGCGGAGGGCGTGCAGCGCGCCCGTGGCGAACCTGTCATCCCGGCAGATCATGCCGTCGAACCGAATTCCGGAGTCCAGGGCCCGACGCACCGCTTCCGCCCCCGCTTCGGGTGAGAAATCCGGTGCGGAGAAGACAAGCTGCGGGTCGAGCGGCAGATTCGCCTCGACCAGACCCTGCTGGTAGCCGAGAAGCCGCTGATCGGTGGATCCGGTGATATCCCCCGCCACGAGCCCGAGGAACGCGATCCGACGGCGGCCCTGGCCGAGCAGATGCCGAACGCCGTCACGGGCGGCCGCCACGTTGTCGATCATCACGTGATCAGCCGTGACCGGCATGGTGGATTCACCGAGCAGGACCAGGGGGACGTCGCGGCGGAGCATCGCAATGTCCAGAGCCTGCATGCGCACCGGATGGAAGATCACCCCATCCACCAGTCCCGCCTCGCGGTCGTTCAACACCGCCTGCTCCGCCGAAAGGCTGTTCAGCGTCTGCTCGACCAGCACACGGTAACCACGCAGGCTCGCTTCTTCCGCGATGTAACGGGACAGCTCGGAGAAATAGGGATGATCGATCTCAGGGATGGCGAAGGCGATCATCCCGGTTCGTCCGGTCGCCAGGCGGCGTGCCGTGAGATTCGGCTTGTAACCGAGTTCGTCGATCGCCAACTGGACCTTCCGGCGCATCTCCGGCGTCACATGGGGATAGTCGTGGACCACGTTCGATACGGTCTTCATCGATACGCCCGCCACTTTTGCCACGTCGGCAAGCCGAACCTTCTTCATGCGCGTCTCCTCGAGTCTGTCCAAGTCTAAAGCTGATTCTCCTGTCTCCTCAGCTGTCACCGCTTCTTGTCCACGGACACTGGACAGCTTGTTTACAGCGCTGTAAGTTGGATCACATACTGGCATTCACGGCAAAGACCTGCCACTTCGCAGTAGCTGGGCCAGACGCACCCGTTTTCAACGAGGAGGACAAGAATGACTCACCCCAAACGATTCATCGGCAAGCGCCTGAGGGCCGCAACCGCCCTGGGCGCTGTTGCGCTGCTGGGCCTGACGGCCTGCGGGGGCTCCGGAGGAGACCAGGCCGCAGCGGAGTTCACCGGTGAATACACCGGCCCGGAAGTCGAGCTCTCCTACTGGAACGGCTTCACGGGCGGCGACGGACCCTTCATGGAAAAAATGGTGGAGGAATTCAACGCCGAGCATGAGAACATCAAGGTCGTTTCCAACACGATGCAGTGGGCTGACTTCTACCAGCGGCTTCCCGCGGCGGTCACAGCCGGCGAGGGTCCGGATGTCGGCGTCATGCACCTGGACCAGTTGTCCACCAATGCGGCCCGCAACGTCATCGTGCCCGTGGACGATCTCACCGACACACTGGAACTCACTGCGGATGATTTCACCGAGGAAGTCTGGAACGCGGGCGTGTATAAGGATGAGCGTTTCGGGGTTCCCCTCGACGTGCACTCCCTGGCGATGTACTACAACACCGAACACTTCGAGAAGGCCGGCATCACCGAGGCTCCCACCGATGCGGCATCATTCGAGGACGCGCTCAAGAAGCTTCAGGCCGCCGGCTACGAGAACCCCTTCTGGATGCCGTCGCTGTGGCCCAGCCACCTGATGTACCTGTCCCTGCTGTGGCAGAACGGCGGTGACCCGTACGACGCCGAGGCGTCCCAGGCCAACTTCGCGTCACCGGAGGGCCTTGATGCCATCACCTGGCAGACCGACATCATCGAGGACGGCTACAGTCCCTCGAACGTAGCCCTCGATTCGCAGTACGTCGCATTCAAGAACGGCGAGACCTCGATCACCTGGGACGGTATCTGGCAGCTGAACGACCTGGAGGCCTCCGGCCTGCCCTACGCCGCAGCCCCCCTCCCCACCATCGGTTCCGAGGAAGCCGTATGGGGCAGCTCCCACAACTTCTTCCTGCCCCGCCAGGCAACACCCGACGCCGACAAGCAGAACGCGGCAAAGGTGTTCATTGCATGGATGAGCGAGAACTCCGCGGAATGGGCCGGGTCCGGCATGATCCCCGCACGCGAATCGGTCCGCACCGGGGGCGCGCTCGACGGCATGCCGCAGGAAGCGATCGCCGAGAACATCGACGCCATGCGGTTCCTGCCGGCCATCCCCGGAATCGGCGCCGTACAGACCGAGACACTCGAAGTGGGCGTCAACAAGGCGATCCTGGGCGAAATGCCGCCCGAGGAAGCAATGACCGAGGCCGCCGAGAACGCTTCGCAGCTGATGGAAGAGAATAAAGCGTCGTTCGGAGGATAGGGATCATGACGACCCTGAAGGAAGGGGGTGCCCCCTCAGAGCAGAGGGCACCCCGGCAGTCCCGCGCCAAGTCATCGCCCCGCGAGATCCGCAGGCAGGCACCAGGAACACCCTGGTTGTTCCTCGCTCCGTACCTCATCCTGTTCATCGGCTTCGTCCTGGTCCCCATCGTTTTCGGCGCCTGGATCAGCCTGCATACCTGGGATTACACCCGCCCCCTGAAACCGTTCGTCGGGCTGCAGAACTACGCCGAGCTGTTCCAGCCGGACTCCGCCCAGTTCCAGAATTTCTGGGGCTCGATGCAGGCGACCGGCATCTTCACACTGTTCAGCGTTCCCCTGCTGCTCACCATCCCCCTCGGGGTGGCCCTGCTCATGGCGAAGAAGTTTCCCGGCCGTAACTTCTTCCGGGCGGTGTACTTCGCCCCCTACGTCCTGGGCGTCGCGGTGGTCGCCGTTCTCTGGCGCTACCTGCTGGACAACAACATCGGGCTCGTCAACTATTACCTGGGGCTTCTCGGCCTTCCGAATGACATCGCCTGGACAACCTCCACGCCCGCCGCGTGGGTGGCACTCGTCGGGGTCACCGTGTGGTGGACCCTGGGCTTCAACGCGGTGATCTACCTTGCCGCGCTGCAGGATATACCGGCTGAACTGTACGAGGCAGCCCGTGTGGATGGAGCCAACGGATGGCAGCAGTTCGTCAACGTCACCCTTCCAGGCCTCCGTCCCGTGCTGTCCTTCGTCACCATCGTCACCCTGATCGCCTCGGTGAACATGTTCGGGCAGTCGTTCCTGATCACGCAGGGTGGCCCCGGCAGGGAGACGCGCACGGCCATCTACCAGATTGCCGATACAGGACTACGCAACTTCCAGATGGGAAGCGCCGCGGCAATGAGCTACGTACTGACCGTCTTCCTCATCGGACTCAGCCTGGTGGTCTTCTGGCTGTTCCGCGAAAAGAAGGAATCCTGATGAGTTCGACCGTTGACACCCCCGCACGGGATGACAGCCGCCAGGCGGACCGACGAGCACCCGGCAGCCGCCGCCGTTCACTGATGCGGCTGATCATCCTCAGTCTGGTTGCGCTGGTGTTCATCAGTCCGCTGATCTTCATGATCATCACGTCGTTCAAGACGCGTGCCGATGCCACGGGGATTCCGCCCACCTGGATCCCTAACCCCTTCTCGCTCGAGGCCTACGAGACGATCCTGGCACCGGACAGCAACACCCCGGTGCTGCGCTGGTTCACGAACAGCATGATCGCGGCGCTGCTCCACTCCGCGCTCGTGGTCGTCACCGCCTCCCTGGCGGCGTATCCGTTGGCCCGCATGAACTTCCGCGGCAAGAAGATCGTCTTCGCCGTGATCGTCGCCACCCTGCTGGTACCGCCGGTCATCCTGGTGATTCCCAACTACCTGATCGTGAGCGATCTCGGGTGGCTCAACTCCCTCGTCGCGATCATCGTGCCGACAGCGGCCTCGGCGTTCGGCGTGTTCTTCATGCGCCAATTCTTCATCGCGCTGCCCGACGACCTCGAGGAGGCTGCCCGGCTTGACGGCGCCAACCGGTTCGAGATGTTCACGAAGATCATCCTGCCGCTCGCGAAGCCGGCCATGGCCACCCTCGCGCTGCTGGCATTCCTGACGAACTGGAACGACTTCCTCTGGCCGATCTATGTCCTGTTCAGTCCCGAGGTGCAAACCCTGCAACCGGGGTTGTCCACCCTGCAGTCAGCGAATGCCGTGCGGTACGACCTCCTGATGGCGGGCGCCGTCGTGGCAAGCGTGCCGGTGCTGGCCCTGTTCGTGTTCCTCCAGCGCTTCATCATCGAGGGCGTATCCCGCTCCGGAGTGAAGGGCTGATGCACCGGCGGGCCAAA
>NZ_KI914792.1:19395-20419 GCF_000520535.1 Arthrobacter sp. H41 | reverse complement strand
GCTGAGGATTCGTCCACCCAGGTCCTCGACGCGGATTTCCCCGACCCGGACATCCTCAAGGTGGGCGACACCTACTACGCCTATGCGTCCAATGGCAATCGGAAGAACGTGCAGGTAGCCACCTCGACCGATCTTGTGGAGTGGGAGCAACTTCCTGACGATGCCCTGCCGGAGCTCCCATCATGGACCATCCCCGGAAAGACCTGGGCGCCGGAGGTCACCGAGGTGTCCGACGGCGAATTCGTGCTGTATTTCACGGCGACGAACTTCGAACCGACCCTCCAGTGCATCGGCGTTGCAACCGCCACCGACCCCGCCGGGCCGTTCACCGTGGTCGGCGAAGGGATGCTGGTCTGCCCTGAAGATGAGGGCGGCGCGATCGACGCCAGCACGTTCGCCTCCGACGAGGGTCTCCACCTGATCTGGAAGAACGACGGCAACTGCTGCGAGCTCGATACCTGGATCCAGGCCACACCGCTCAGTGCGGACGGGCTCACCCTGGCCGGACCGGCCCGCAAGCTCATCACGCAGACCCTGGACTGGGAGGGCAACCTCGTGGAGGCTCCCACGATCGTGCAGCAGGACTCGCAGTTGGTCCTGCTCTATTCGAGCAACGACTATGGCGGCCCCGCCTACAACGTGGGCTACGCGACAGCCCCGACGCTGGAGGGCCCGTGGAAGAAGGCACCCGAGCCCCTTCTCTCCTCCGCATCGTTCAACGGCGACCGGTACGTCGGACCCGGCGGTCAGGATCTGGTCACGGGGCCGGACGGACAGGAATACCTCCTGTTCCACAGCTGGGACCCGGCCGTCACCTACCGCTCACTGCATGCCGAGCCGGTCGAGTGGAACGGCTCGGGGCTACGCGACAGCCCCGACGCTGGAGGGCCCGTGGAAGAAGGCACCCGAGCCCCTTCTCTCCTCCGCATCGTTCAACGGCGACCGGTACGTCGGACCCGGCGGTCAGGATCTGGTCACGGGGCCGGACGGACAGGAATACCTCCTGTTCCACAGCTGGGACCCG
>NZ_KI914792.1:9700-19295 GCF_000520535.1 Arthrobacter sp. H41 | reverse complement strand
GAGCCGGTCGAGTGGAACGGCTCGGAGCTTCAGGTGGCCGGCGATGGGTGAGGGCTCCGTCGTGGTTCCGCTGTCCGGCCACCGCCATGATCTCCGGTTCGGCCGGTATTCCGCGTCCATTGCAAGCGTGGGTGCTTCCCTTCGGAGCCTGACCTTTGACGGCCGCAACCTGATCCTTCCCTTCGACGAGGGAGAGATCCGGCCCTACTTCCGGGGCGCAGTCCTCGCCCCCTGGCCGAACCGGGTGGTGGACGGTCGGTACGACCTCGCCGGCACCGAGCAGGTGCTGAGCATCACCGAACCCGAGCGGAACCATGCGCTGCATGGACTCGTGGTGTGGAACGACTGGCAACTGGTGGAGCGCGGCGAGAGCGCGGTCCGGCTCCGCACCCAGGTGGTTCCGCAAAAGGTGGTTCCGCAAAGGGGTTACCCCTTCCGGCTGGAGGTCCAGGTGGCCTACAACCTCACAGCGGAGGGGCTCCACACCCGCATCACGGCGGAGAACACCGGCCCCTCCCCCGCACCTTTCGGCGCCGCGTCCCACCCCTACCTGCTGGGCGACGGCGGCGGGAAGGTTGACGAGTGGACCCTGTCACTTCCCGCCGGCCGCTATCTGGAGGTGACTGAAGACCGGCTGATCCCCACCGGCCTGAATCCGGTGAACGGGAATTTCGATTTCCGCTCACCCCGACGCGTGGGCACTACCTTCCTCGACCACGCATTCACCTCCCTCGACTACGACGACGACGGATCGGTCACCGTCAGCGTGGTGGGACCGGGCGGCCGTGGCGCCGGAATGAGCTTCGATACCACGTGCCCGTGGGTCCAGATCCACACGGCGGATCAGCCGGACGAGTCGATCTCACGGCTTGGTATGGCTGTTGAAGCCATGACCTGCCCTCCGGACGCGTTCAACTCCGGCACGGATTTGATTATCATCGAGCCCGGCGAGTTCTTCGCAACAGGCTGGACGATCCACACGGTGTAGATCTCGCGGTAACCTCCAGGGTGCCGGCCGGGCCTCCGTCCTGAGGCCCGGCAACACCCGGGATTCAGGACGGAGCGATCCACCGGATGCGGATAGGTCCCCGAACGCCGACCGCCACCTTCTCGCCATGCTGGGTCACGTCCACAAGGCCCTCGCCCGAGAGGGCGAACGCCAGGCGCCTCGCCTCCGGCATGAGCCCACGCCATGCAGCGCCGCCTATACTGCGGGCCGCGTCCGAGGGGCACAACGTCTTATCGGCGCCTCGCTGCTCGGCGATGCGGAGGATCTCGGCACGCAGCGCGCATGCACCTGGCAGCTCCGGCATCGGACCCAGCTCCTTCGACACCCGCCCGGCGCGCGGCGTCGGCTCGTCCATCCGCGACCGGCGGTGCGGCGACTCCCCGCTCATCCGCCGACCAGGCCCTCGCCGAACACCCGGTCCAGCTCCTCGAGCGCTTCTTCCCATCTGGTGCGACGCTCAGACGGCGATTGTTCCCACCACGCTGTGCCCCGCTCCCCCAGTCCCTCCTTGGCGAGCTGCACCACGGCACGGGCGGCGCGGAGGGCCACGCCGTCGTCGTCGTCGTTCCGTGAGTTGCGGACACCGGAGCGGCCCCTGCCGAGGTGGGACACTAGCCGCGCCCGAATGGACTCCGGGATACTGGGATCCGTCTTCCGCCACCGGCGCCCGCCATGACGGAAGTACCGGTCATCGTTGGATGTGGCGGCGAGGTCCAGGCCCGCGGTCATAATAATTCCTCAGCTCGACGGAACGGGAGGACCGACGATCAGCAGGAGCGTGAAGACCACCGCGATGCCCGCAACGGCAATGAGAGCCGCCACTACCGGGGCGCGCAGCACCCCTGCCTGCAGCTTTTCGGCCGGGTTCCCCGGAGCCTCACCGCCCGGAGCCAGCCGCCAGGTGCCGTTCAGCTGTCCCCTGCGCTCGAGCCACCGTTCGTAGGGAACCGTGGCGAAGGGAATGACGGCCGAGGCGAAACCCAGGAGCGCCGTGCCGAGAGACCACCGCTGATTGATCCAGACGAACGCGGTGCTGACGAGGAAGCAGAGAAAGACGAACCCGTGAAGGGCGCCGGCCGGTGGGACGAGGGCCTCGGTGGTTCGGGCGATGTATTTGAAGAACATGCCCGTCAGCAGGAAGGCCCAGGTCAGCGCCTCGGCCACGGCGACGGTGCGGAACAGGGTGCGCGGGTTCATGAGTTCTCCAGGGTCGGGATCGGGACATTCCCAAAATATCGCACTCACTGCACAGGCGGATCCGGTCCCGACCCTGGAGAACTCATGAACCCGCGCACCCTGTTCCTAGGATTCCAACAGTGAGAGTCGAATTGAGTGGACCCGTTTCGTGACCGACAGTGCCGCGGGAAGCTCCAAACGCCCGCCGACCGCCCAGGCCTTCGTCCTCGCAGAACTCCGGAGGGCCATCATCGCCGGCGAGTTCCTGCCCGGGCAGCCCCTCCGACAGGACGCCCTCGCCGAGCGCTTCGGTGTCAGCCGTGTACCGCTGCGTGAAGCATTCAAGGTCCTCGAGAGCGAGGGACAGGTCCACTACGAACCGCATCGTGGGCATAAAGTGGCAACCCTTTCCCTTACTGACCTCCTGGAGGTCTACCGGATCCGGCAACTCCTCGAGGCCGAGGCCGCGCGGGTTGCTCTCGCCGGAAAACCGGGCAACGGCGTTCTTGAGGACCTGAGATCGGCTGCAGGAGAGGTGGAGACGGCGAGCGCGGCAGGCGACCTGTTGAAAATGACCGAGGCCAACCGGCGGTTCCATTTCGTGCTGGTGGAAGCAGCGGGCATGCCGCGTCTGGAGCGGATGATCAAGGTCCTGTGGGATGCGACCGACGCATACCGGTTCGTCTACTACGGGGCGGAGGCCAACCGCTCACGGGTGGAGCAGGAGCACGCCCTGATCATCGAGGCGTTCGCAGAGCAGAATGCGGACAAGCTCATTCGGCTGCTCGACGAGCACCGCGAACATGCCATCGAAGCCCTTCGGACCTTCCTGGATACTGCGCCGTCCCGCGCCATCGATCGAGCGTAGTCCTGCTTCGGTAGCACCCGGCAGGGAACCGACTGCATTACAGTTGTGTGACGAGGGTTACGTTCCGAATCAGGATTGTATACAGTATCCAAGAAATCCAACGACGGGTTTCCGCGCCGGCACGGTGTGCAGAATCGAACTGGAGATGTTCGCCTTGACTGACTGGCTTGGGTTGAAGGGTCAACGCGTTCTGGTCGCCGGAGCCGGCGGGATCGGCGCAGCTTGCGTTCAGGCGTTCCTGGACGAAGGAGCGAGCGTACTCGTCGCAGACCGGGACGAGGAACGCCTCACTGCTTTCACCGGGCGCGCGGGCACCATTGCCGTCGACCTCACGAGCACGAAAGGCTGCGAGCAGGCAGTGCGCGCCGCCGAGACGGAACTGGGCGGCCTCGACGTCCTGGTTCACGCCGTCGGCATCAATAACCGCGTGCCCATCCTCGAGACCACGGACGAGGACTGGGACAGGATCCTCGACGTCAACCTGTCCAGTGCCTTCCGGCTCGGTCGGGCGGCAGGCCACATCATGGTCGAGGCCGGCCGTGGCCGCCAGATCTACTGCTCATCCGTCTCCAGCCTGCTCGCCCACCCCGATCACGGCCCCTACGCAGCGACAAAGGGCGGCCTGAATCAGCTCGTCCGCGTCATGGCCCGCGAGTGGGCGTCCAGCGGAGTGACGGTCAACGCCATCGCGCCCGGGTACGTGGAGACTGCCCTGACGGGCGCGTTCCTCGACCGTCCTGGGGTACGCGACCACTACACGGGCATGGTTCCTGCGGGCCGGCTCGGCACCGTCGACGACCTCACCGGTCCCGTGCTCTACCTTGCATCGCGGCAGGCAGCATTCGTCACCGGTCACGTCCTCTACGTGGACGGGGGGCGGACCCTTGTCTGACTCCACCTCTGACTCCACGTCTGATTTTACAGAGAGCACCGACCGGCAAGACGCCGGAAGGTTCCCGCTGCTGGCTCCCGCCGAACTGTCCGCTGAGCAACGCAGCGTCTATGATGCGATCGCCGGCCCGCCCCGCGGCAACGGCCCGTTCACCATGGTGTACGACGACGGAGCGCTTGCCGGTCCGTTCAACGCTCTGCTCTACTCCCCCGCCATCGGCAACGCCGTCCAGGCACTGGGTGCCGAGCTCCGCTTCGGAGGCGCCCTTGACGGGCGGCTGCGCGAGCTCGTCATCTGTGCGATATCCGCGGACCTCGACTCGGCCTATGAGTGGTACGCCCATAGCCGGGTGGCAGCGACCGTAGGAATTGCGGAGGCCGAACTCGAGCACCTCGGGAGAGGCGATGTACCGCCCACGGTGACTGCCGCGGAGCGTGCCGCCCTCGATTTCACGAGGGTGCTCCTTCACGGCACCGCAGTCAGCGACGACGTCCACGCTCCGGTGCTTTCGCACTTCGGACACGCCGGAGTCGCCGAGCTCTCACTGCTGGTGGGCTACTACCGCATGCTCGCGGGCCTGCTCGCAGCCGGAAACGTCCCCGCACCCCGCAGCGAGCCCTGAGCCCCTCCTCGACCAGCGCCAGAAATCACCACCAACAAAGGAAGAAACCCATGAGCACGAAACAGCGAAGCCGGAAGCATCTCTGCGCGGCAGCACTCATCGCCCCGGCGCTATTCCTGTCGGCCTGCGGAAGCCCTGAACCGAGCACCGGCGGCGGGGGCGGCGAGGCGGAAGCAGGCGGTGGAGGTTCGCTCTCCATCGCGACAGGCGGCACCGGCGGCGTCTATTACCCTCTCGGCGGCGGGTTCGCGACGGTGATCCGCGACAACATCGAAGGCTATGACGCCACCGTCCAGGAAACGAATGCCTCCGTGGACAACATGCTCCTCATCGAGAACGGATCCGCACAGCTCGCCTTCTCCGTGGGAGACGTGGTGGCCGACGCCGTGGAGGGCGTCGGTGAATTCGAAGGCAATCCACTGGAAATCTGCTCGCTCGGCAACATCTACAACAACTTCATGCAGGCCGTCAGTGTTGACGGAACCGGCATCGCATCCGTAGAGGACATGGCAGGAAAGGTGATTTCCGTCGGAGCGCCGGGCTCGGCCACCGAGGTCGCGGCACTGCGCATCCTCGAGGCAGCGGGCATCGACCCCGAAACCGGCGTCGAGCGCCGCCAGCTGGGTGCCGCGGAAACCGTCGCTGCATTGCGCGACGGCACCATCGACGCCGGGTTCTGGTCGGGAGGCCTCCCCACGGGGGCGCTGATCGATCTCGCCAGCGACGGCGACATGGTGCTGGTGCCCATCGGCGAATACGCCGAGCCGCTGGCGTCCGAATACGGCGAGTACTACGTTGCCGAGGACATTCCGGCCAACACCTACGAGGGCCAGACCGAGGCCGTTCCCGCCATCGCCTCACCCAACCTGCTGGTTGCCAGCCCCACCATGGACGAGCAGCTCCAGGAGGACATCACGAGGGCGATCTTCGAGAACGAGGAAGCCCTCATCCAGGTCCACCCCGCGGCGGAAGAGCTCGATGCCGCCACTGCAGGGGACATCTCCTACGTGGAAACCTGCCCGGGCGCCCAGACCTACTTCGACGAGGCAGCGGGCTAGGACCATGCGCAAGCCGGCCGTCGTCGTC
The DNA here is from genome assembly GCF_000520535.1 of Arthrobacter sp. H41. Taxonomy (GTDB): domain Bacteria; phylum Actinomycetota; class Actinomycetes; order Actinomycetales; family Micrococcaceae; genus Arthrobacter_D. Next base: position 13,642 of record NZ_KI914792.1, on the reverse strand, counting down.
GTTTCCCTGGCATGCCTCGGCATGCTGGCAGGTGGCGGGTTCGCCTTCGCGGACCCGGCGGGCACCGCCCCGCAGGGAGTATCCCTCAGCATCACCCACGACGACGACGAGCTGGCGAGCGTCCCGCTTCCCGGAAAAAGCTTCTCGGTGAGCTACCGCAACTCCCTCTACGGCACCCTGGCCGAGGAGCGCTACACCGTTGAGCCGGACGGCACCTATGTACTGGACCAGATCGCCGCTGATCAGCTCGCGGTACTCGAGGAGTACTACGCCGTTCCCGGCGCACCGACGGCCGCCGGAGTATCGGACCGCCGGAACTGGGTAGTCGAACCCGACCCTGCACGACCCGCGGTATTCGAAAAGCTTTCACTGGCGGCGACCGACCTCGGACAGCGCACCCTGCATGTCCCGGGTGCCCCGCCGCTTGAACTGTGGACCCTGGTGGACGACAGCAATCCGTTCGTTGAGCTACATCTCGAGGAGACACCATGACCGAGCGACCAGACGGCAACGGCGCCGTGGCGGCGCACGCCTCCGATCCTGCCCCGGGACACAAGGCACCTGATCCCTATGAGCAGGCAGGCCGAGCCAGGGTGAAGGACGACGACACGGTGAATCCGCTGGAGCGGGAAGACACCATCGACGAGGAAGCGCTGATTGCCGAGTACGAAGCGGAGAAGCCCGCGCGGCACCTCAGCGGCCTCCCCGGCCTGCTCATCAAGGTCTTCGGCGCGGGGCTCTCGCTCCTGGCCCTCTATTGGGTCTTCAATCCCATGGCCACGCAGTTCTACCTGCCGTTGTTCCTGGGGATCGGACTGTCCCTGACCTTCCTCGTCTACCGGGGCTGGGGCAGGTCGAAAACAGCGAAAACTCCAACGAGTGACAACCCCGGCATCACGGACTGGGCCCTGGCGGTGGTGGCGCTGGTGCCGTTCCTGTACATCATCTCCGACTGGGACGGCTTCTTCCGGCGCGCTATCACGCCGACCTACCTCGACCTGATCATGGGTGTGATCGCCATCCTCGTGACCCTCGAAGCGTCGCGACGGACGGTCGGAATCCTCGTGCCGCTGGTGGTGGTCGGGTTCTTCGCGTACGCCTTCTTCGGCTCGTTCGTGCCCGCCCCGTTCAACACCTCGTCCTTCGACTGGATCCGGCTGGTGGGCCACAACGTGATGGGCACGCAGGGCCTCTTCGGCGTCCCTACGGACGTGGCCGCCACCTACATCATCCTGTTCACCATCTACGGCGCGGTCCTTGGCGCCTCGGGTGCCACCAAGTTCTTCATCGACCTCTCCTTCTCGGCCTTCGGACAGTCGAAGTCAGGCCCAGGCCGTACCGTGACCCTCGCCGGATTCCTCCTCGGCACGGTCTCCGGTTCGGGCGTCGCTACGACGGTGACCCTCGGTGGTATCTCCTGGCCGCTTCTGCGCAAGGCCGGCTACCCCAAGGAACACGGCGGCGCCATCCTCGCTGCCGCCGGAATCGGTGCCATCATGTCACCCCCCACCCTGGGAGCGGCAGCCTTCATCATCGCCGCACTCCTCGGTGTCTCCTATCTCCAGGTACTGATCTGGGCCACCATTCCCACAGTGCTCTACTACTTCGGCATCATCCTCGCCATCGAGATGGACGCGCGCCGATTCAAGACCAAGGCGGTGGACTTCGACGTCAAGCCGGTGGGTAAGCTGCTGCTGCGATTCGGCTACCACTTCAGCTCCCTCGCCGCCATCGTGGTGTTCATGGCCATGGGCATGACGCCGTTCCGCGCCGTGGTCTATGCCACCATCCTCGCGTTCGCCCTCAGCTTCCTCGACCGCGCCTCCTGGATGACACCGCGCCGGATCTTCGACGCCCTCGCCACGGGAGCCACCGGCGCACTGTCGGTCATCCCCGTCATGGCTGCAGCCGGCCTGATCGTCGGCGTCATGACACTCACCGGGCTGGGCCTGAAACTCGCCAACATCATCGTGGACTTCGCCGGCGGAAGCCTGCTCCTGACCGCGATCTTCTCGGCGATCTCGGTGATCCTGCTGGGGCTGGCAGTGCCCGTGACCGCGAGCTTCATCATCTCGTGGGTCATCATCGGGCCGGCCCTGCAGGACGTGGGAGTTCCCGCCTTCGCCGCGGCGATGTTCATCTTCTACTACTCGGTCCTCAGCGAGGTCTCACCGCCCACCGCGCTCTCGCCGTTCGCGGCCTCCGCGATCACCGGCGGCAAACCGATCCAGACCATGTGGCTCACCTGGCGCTACACGCTGTCAGCGTTCCTCGTGCCATTCATCTTCGTCCTCTCCGGGCCGGGCGTCGGGCTGCTGCTGCAGGGCGGCATCGGAACCATCGCCCTGGCCTTCAGCGTCTCCCTCCTGGCCGTGGGTGCCCTCGCGGTGGCCACCGGAGCATGGCTGTTCGGCCCGGCCCGCTGGCCCGAACGCGTGCTGCTGGGGCTGGGCTCACTGCCGATGCTCGTCATGGAGCCGATGTACATCGGCATCGGGGCGGGAATCATCGCCGTCGGAATCGTTGTGCACCTCCTCGGCCTCAAGATGCGCGGCAAGGACCATCCGAACGAAACAGCAGGATCCCCGGCTGCCGTGTCCACATCAGGCGAAGCTACCACTAGCGACACCGGCACCGGCACCGGCACCGGCACCGCCAAACAAAGCACCGGCACCGCCAAACAAAGCACCGGCAAACCGGGCGCTGCCGACGGAACTCCCCGCACAGGAGCCGACTCGTCGTGACGTCCGCACCGCCGCCCGGAGCGGGCGGCACGCTGGTCCAGGCGGTCACGGTGACCACCCTGGGCGTCCTGCCGGCGTTCCTGGTGGGCGCCCTCGCGGTGCAGATCCGGGCCGACCTGGGCATCGGCCCCGCCCAGATGGGCATCGCGGCCGCAACGCTGTTCGCTGTCTCCGGAATCTGCGCACGGCGGCTCGGCCGGCTCGTCCAGCGGATCGGTGCAGCCAAAGGGGTGGTGGCCTCAGCCGTCCTGGCGGCGATCGCCCTCAGCGGTGCCGGCCTGGCACCGTCGTTCGGCGTCCTGATCGCAGCCCTGGTGGTGGGCGGACTGGCCAACGGCCTTGCCCAACCGGCGGCAAACCTCGGAATCTCGCGGGCGGTGAGCCCGGGCAGGTTGGGGCTCGCGTTCGGCATCAAGCAGTGTTCCATCCCCGCCGCGGGTCTGATCGGGGGCCTCGCCGTTCCGGGCATCGCCCTGGTGTTCGGCTGGCGCTACGCTTTTGCACTGGGCGTCATCCTCGCCGTGTCGCTGGCCCTGTGGGCCGGCTTCAAGGCGCAGGCGATACCACGCCCGACGTCGGGCTCCGCAGCGCCCGCCGATCGTGGAACTCCCCGACGCGGCCTCGTGCTGCTGGCCATCGGCGCCGGCCTCGCTGCGGCAGCCGCCACCTCCATGGGCGTGTTCCTCGTCGACTCCGCAGTGGAATCCGGGATGTCGCCCAGCGCCGCAGGATACCTCTTCGCCGGTGCTGCGCTTCTCGGGCTCCTCATCCGCATTGGGCTCGGCGCGGCCATGGACCGGTATCCGCAGCGCAGCCCCTACGTCCTGGTGGCGAACCTGCTGACGATCGGCGTGGCAGGCTATATTCTCCTCAGCTTCGGCTCCTCCACCGCTTTCCTGCTCGGAGCGCTGCTGACCTACGCCGCCGGCTGGACCTGGCCCGGGCTCGTCCACTTCGCCGTGGTGCGTGACAACCGGCAGGGCGCGGCCTCGGCAACCGGGGTCCTGCAGACCGGGCTCTCCCTCGGTGCAGCCGCGGGCCCCCTGCTCTTCGGTTTCCTCGTCGCCGCAACCTCCTACCGGACCGCCTGGCTGACCGCCGCCGTCGTCGCCCTGCTTGCCGCGGCAACCTTTCGCCTCGGCCGCCGAGCCATCCGTGCATCGCGGTCGGCGGCGGAAGCAGCCGCACCGCAGGTCAC
>NZ_KI914792.1:7550-9600 GCF_000520535.1 Arthrobacter sp. H41 | reverse complement strand
GGGAGCCGCCGTACGGCAGGCCACGCCCGAAGCCGGTTCGCCCACTGGCACTCCGCCGGCAGCCGCCGCTCCTGCTGCCACCAGCACTGGAGGAATACCGATGAAAGGAAAGTCTTTATGACCGAACAGCTTCCGCACCTCTCCCCCGGACTCTGGGGGGTGCTGGCCACGCCGTTCAGCGGAGCGGACCTCGCCGTCGACACCGCCTCACTCCGGCGCGAAGTCCAGCTCTACACCGCACTGCCTGCCACCGGGATGGTGGTCCTCGGTGTCTTCGGTGAGGGGGCGTCACTGACGGCGGCCGAACAAGCCCTCACTGTCAGCACCGTGGCCGACGAGGCGGGGAACACCCCCCTGGTGGTCGGCCTTTCCGCCCGGACCACCGCCGTCGCCATCGAGCAGGCCTCCACCGCGGTCGGAGCCGCGGGCAGCAACCTTGCCGCGCTCATGGTGCAGGCGAACACCGCCGATCCGGACGTGCTCGCCGCCCACCTCACCGCCATCCACCGAGCCACGGGCTCGGGCATCGTGCTGCAGGACTATCCGGTGGCCTCCGGCGTGAAAATCAGCGCCGAGCAGATCCTCCGTGTCGTAGGGCAGTGCAGTTTCATCGTCGCCGTGAAATCGGAGGCGCCCCCCACTGCGTCCGCCATCGCGAAACTGACCGGCGCCACCGATGTCCCCGTCTACGGCGGGCTGGGCGGCGTGGGGCTGCTCGACGAACTGGCCGCAGGCGCGGCCGGTGCCATGACGGGGTTCTCCCACCCCGAGGGCCTGCAGATCGCACTGGCAGCCTTCGCCGACGGCGGCTTCGCCGGCGCCCGCAGTGCCTTCGCGCCGTGGCTGCCCCTGGCGAACTTCGAGGGCCAACCCGGCGTGGGCCTCGCCCTCCGGAAGGAGATCCTGCGCCGCCGCGGAATCATCGCCGACGCGTCGGTTCGGCCTCCCGCCGCCGCGCTGCCGCGCGAACTCGCAGATCTGATCGACGCACACCTCGACGCAGTACGAATGGAGATCGCCTGATGGATACAGGATTGACGGGAAAGAACGTCCTGGTGCCCGGCGCCAGCTCCGGCATCGGCCTGGCGATTGCACAGGCGCTCGACGCCGAGGGAGCGAACGTCGTGCTCGCCGCGCGGCGAGAGGACGTGGTGCAGGCAGAAGCGGCGCGGCTGCCCTCCGCCGTCGGGATTGCGATGGACCTGAACGACGACGGTGCCCCGGCCGCGCTGGTGGAGGCCGCCGAGCGCGCCTTCGGGCCGATCGACGTGCTGGTCCTCAACAGCGGCGGCCCTCCTCCCGGCGGCGCAGCCGACATCACCGATGACCAGGCCCTCGCCGCCGTCAACCAGCTGCTGCTCCAGCACGTGCGGCTCATCTCCCTCGTCCTTCCCGGCATGCGGCAGCGGGGCTGGGGGCGCATCGTGGCGGTGGGATCCAGCGGAGTGCAGCAGCCGCTGCCCAACCTCGCGCTCTCGAACCTCGGCCGTGCCGGTCTCGCGGGGTACCTCAAGACCCTGGCGGCCGAGGTTGCCGCCCAGGGCGTGACGGTCAACATGGTGCTCCCCGGCCGCATCGATACCGAGCGCGTCGCGTCGCTGGACACCGCCGCGGCCAAGCGGACGGGCACCACCCCCGCCGAGGCACGCGCCGCCTCCGAGGCCGGCATTCCCGCACACCGGTACGGGACTCCGGCCGAATTCGCCGCCGTCGTCACCTTCCTGGCGAGCGTGCCGGCGTCGTATGTCACCGGAGAACAGATCCGGTGCGACGGCGGCATGGTCCGCGCCTACTAGAGCCCCACCCCTTCCCCGATTAGAAAGGGCAGCTCCATGGCTCCCAGCATCCTCCACCTCTGTTCGATCAGCGGTGCATCCACTACCGGCGCATCCGGTGTTTCCGGGACTACCGAGACGGCGGCCGTCGTGCACCCCCGCCGTGGTGTGGCGCGGGTTTCCGACCTCCTGCCGGGCTTCACCGGCGACATCCTGGACGTCCTCACCGAGGAGATCCTCGGGCAACTCGACGCGGCTGCCGAGACGGCCGACGA
>NZ_KI914792.1:3393-7450 GCF_000520535.1 Arthrobacter sp. H41 | reverse complement strand
CCGAGGATCTCCTCGGGCAACTCGACGCGGCTGCCGAGACGGCCGACGACGCCGTCTTCAGCAGTCCCGACGGCGTCACCTTCGGTGCCCCCTATCGCCACCCCCGCATGCTCTGGGGTATCGGACTAAATTATGTAGAACACGCCTCCGACCTCTCGGAGGGGGTGCCGGAAGAACCGGCGTCCTTCATCAAGGGCGACCACACCGTCATCGGACCCGGCGAAGCCATCCCCATTCCGGAACAGAGCGAGCGCACCACCACCGAGGCCGAGGTGGCCGTGGTGATCGGCCGGTACTGCCGCAACGTCGAGCCAGAGGACGCCCTGGACTACCTGGTGGGTGTCGTGCCCGTGCTCGACCAGACGGCCGAGGACATCCTGCAGCGCAACCCGCGGTTCCTCACCCGCGCGAAGAACTTTCCCGGCTTCTTCTCCTTCGGGCCCCGCATCGTGCCGCTGGCCGAGGCAGTGGGCAGCGGAACCTTCGCCGACATGGAGGTCTCCACAGTGGTCAACGGCGAGGTGAAGCGCAGCAACACGGTTTCCCATATGCGCTACGACCCCGCCTACCTGATCAGTTTCCACAGCAAGGTGATGCCGCTGTATCCCGGCGACATGATCTCCACCGGAACCCCCGGCGCCATCCACGTCACCCCGGGCGACACCGCCGAATGCCGCGTCTCGGGCGTCGGCGTACTCAGCAATCCCGTCACCGCGTCCAGCTAGGGCTGCAGGCACATTTTCTTGGAGGATGAATTCATTGAGCAGTGATTCGGATAGGCCGGCAGGCAGCCCACCACCCGGCCCGCTGGAGGGGGTGAAGGTCGCGGATTTCTCGCGGGTGCTCGCCGGACCGTTCGCCTCCATGATGCTCGCCGACTTCGGGGCGGACGTCCTCAAGGTGGAGAGCCCTGCGGGGGATGACACCCGCTCCTGGGTTCCCCCGGTGGACGAGCATGGCGTGGGCACCTATTTCTCCAGCGTGAACCGGAACAAGCGCTCGGTGGTCTGCGACCTCCGCAGTCCGGACGGATTGGCGCGGGCGCTCGAGATCGCACTGGAGGCCGACGTCGTCATCGAGAACTTCCGGCCCGGGGTCATGCAGCGCTTCGGGCTTGACTACGAGACCCTTTCCGCCCGGCGGCCGGACCTGGTGTACTGCTCGATCACCGGCTTTGGCAGCGCCGGCGGAGCCCATCTGCCCGGCTACGACCTCCTTGTACAGGCCGTGGGTGGGCTGATGAGCGTCACCGGGTCGCAGGACTCCGAGCCGAGCAAGGTGGGCGTGGCGCTGGTGGACGTGGTCACCGGCCAGAATGCGGTGGTGGGCATCCTTGCCGCGCTGCGCTCCCGTGACGCGACGGGCACGGGCCAGCGCGTGGACGTCAACCTGCTGTCCTCCCTGCTCTCCGGTCTGGTCAACCAGGCCTCGAGCACGCTCGCCACCGGCGAGGCACCTCAGCGGATGGGAAACGCCCACCCCAGCATCGCCCCTTACGAAACGCTGCGGACCGCCGACAGCCCGCTGGCCGTCGCCGTCGGAACCGATCGGCAGTTCGAGTCCCTGGTGCGCGTCCTCGGCGTGCCGGAGCTCTCAGCCGACTCCCGCTTCCGCGACAATTCGAACCGGGTGGCCCACCGCGGTGCACTCAAGGCCCTGCTCGAGGAGCAGCTCGGCACTCGAAGCGCCGTCGAATGGTCACGCCTGCTGAGTACGGCGGGCAAGGTCAACTCGATCGCCGAGGCGCTCCAGCTCGCCGACGATCTCGGGCTCACGCCCGTCGTCGAGATCACTGATACCGCCTCCGAGCGCACCAGCTCCCAGGTAGCGAACCCCATCCGGCTCTCGGAAACCCCCGCCAGCTACCGGCGTGTGCCCCCGCTCCTCGGCGAGCACGACGGTGCGACCTTCACGGCACACCTCCACCCCTCGGCCACCGCCACAGCTACCGGAAAGTAGACCCATGACTGATCCTTCGGACCTCCTCGGAATCGACGCCCTGCTCTCGGACGGTGAACGAGCCCTGCGCGATAGCGTGCGCAGTTTCGTGGACACCGCCATCAAACCGAACATCGCCGACTGGTACGATCGCGCCGAGTTCCCGCTGGAGATCGTGCCCCGCATGGCCGAACTGGGACTCCTCGGCATGCATATCAAGGGCTACGGCTGCCCCGGCCGGAGCTCCGTCGAGTACGGGCTCGCGGCGCTCGAACTCGAGGCGGGCGATTCCGGGCTGCGGACCTTCGTCAGCGTCCAGGGCTCCCTGGCGATGAGCGCGATCGCCAAACACGGTTCGGAGGAGCAGAAGAACGAGTGGCTGCCGAAGATGGCCGCCGGCTCGGCGATCGGCTGCTTCGGACTCACCGAACCCTCCGGCGGTTCGGATCCCGGCAGCATGCTCACCTTCGCCAGACGCGACGGCGACGACTGGGTCCTGAATGGCAGCAAGCGCTGGATCGGCCTGGCCTCAGTGGCACAGGTGGCGATCATCTGGGCGATGACCGACGACGGCGTCCGCGGCTTCGTGGTGCCGACGGACACGCCGGGCTTCAAGGCGACCCCGATCGTGCAGAAACTCTCGATGCGGGCCTCGATCCAGTGCGACGTCGAACTCACCGACATCCGGCTTCCCGGCACAGCACTGCTACCGAAGGCCAAGGGACTCCGCGGCCCCTTCGAGTGCCTCAACGAAGCCCGTTACGGGATCATCTGGGGCGCCATGGGAGCCGCGCGCGACAGCTACTTCGCTGCGCTCGACTACTCCCGCGAACGCCTGCAGTTCGGCAGGCCGCTCGCCGGCTACCAGCTCACCCAGCAGAAACTCGTCAACATGGCCCTCGAGATCAACAAGGGAATGCTGCTGGCCCTGCAGGTGGGAAGGCTCAAGGACGCCGGAACCCTGCAGCCCTACCAGATTTCGGTGGGAAAGCTGAACAACTGCCGTGAGGCGATCGAGATCTGCCGTGAAGCCCGCGCGATGCTGGGCGGCAACGGCGTCACGCTCGACTACTCTCCCCTGCGCCACGCCAACAACCTCGAAAGCGTGCGCACCTACGAGGGGACGGACGAGGTGCATACGCTGATCCTCGGCAACCACATCACCGGCATCCCGGCCTTCCGATAGCTCCGCCGTGAACGAGCCCGTTTCCCCCGCCGGCCAGGCAGCGCCTTCAGGCAGCGTGCCGGTGAGTGTATCCGCAGCCTCGACGGGCCCCGTCACCGGGATCCGGCGGGGCCTGACCAACTACGGGGACGCGGAGTTCTCCCTGTTCCTGCGCAAGGCGTTCATCAAGGGCGCCGGTTACTCGGACGACGCCCTGGACAAGCCCGTGATCGGCATCATCAACACGGGCAGCGGCTTCAACCCGTGCCACGGGAACATGCCCGCACTGCTCGAAGCGGTGAAACGCGGGGTACTGATGGCCGGCGGACTGCCGATCGACTTCCCCACCATCTCGCTCCACGAAAGCTTCTCGCAGCCCACCAGCATGTTCCTGCGCAACCTCATGTCCATGGACACCGAGGAGATGATCCGCGCCCAGCCCATGGACGCCGTCGTCCTCATCGGAGGCTGCGACAAGACGGTGCCCGCGCAGTTGATGGGCGCAGCGTCGGCGGGGGTGCCGGCTATCTCGCTGGTGACGGGGTCGATGCTCACCGGGGGCTACCGCGGACAGCGCGTGGGTGCATGCACCGACTGCCGGGCCTTCTGGGGGAAGTTCCGCAGCGGGGAAATCGACCGGCAGCAGATCGACGACGTCAACTCGCGGCTCGTGGGGAGCGTCGGCACCTGCTCCGTGATGGGGACCGCCAGCACCATGGCGTGCCTGACCGAGGCCATGGGCATCGCCCTGCCGGGAAGCGCCAGTCCCCCTGCCGTCACTGCCGACCGCGTGCGGATCGCCGAGCGGACCGGGGCGCAGGCCGTGGCGCTCGCCGAACGCGGTACCGACATGGGCGCTATCCTCACCCAGGAGGCCTTCGAGAACGGGTTGCGGGTGCTGCTGGCGATCGGCGGGTCCACCAACGCGATCATCCACCTGACCGCCGTCGCCGG
>NZ_KI914792.1:0-3293 GCF_000520535.1 Arthrobacter sp. H41 | reverse complement strand
GATCATCCACCTGACCGCCGTCGCCGGCCGTCTCGGTATCCGCCTCAGCCTGGAGGACCTGGACCGGATGAGCGCAGAGACCCCCGTGCTGGTGGACCTGAAACCCACCGGCTCCTATTACATGGAGGATTTTCACCGCGCCGGCGGCGTTCCGGCCGTACTGCGCGAACTCGGGGACCTCATCCACCGGGCTGTGCCCACCGTCACCGGCCGCACGCTCGGCGAGGAGATCGACGACGTCGGGCCGGGCTTCCCGCAGGACATCGTGCGGCCGCGCTCCAACCCGATCTATCCGGAAGGCAGCCTCGCCTTCCTGCGCGGCAACCTCGCACCGGGCGGCGCCATCATCAAGCAGGCGGCCGTCTCGCCGCACCTGCTGGAACATACGGGCCGCGCCGTGGTGTTCGAGGACACGGCGGATCTCGCGGCACGGATCGACGACGACGCCCTCGACGTCGCTGCCGAGGACGTGCTCGTGCTGCGGAACATCGGGCCGGTCGGCGCACCCGGCATGCCGGAGGCCGGTTACCTTCCCATCCCGAAGAAGCTTGCGGCGCAGGGGGTGAAGGACATGGTGCGTATCTCGGATGGCCGCATGTCGGCCGCTGCGGCTGGTGCAATCCGGCGACACCATCACCTTGAGTGTGAGCCGCCGTCTGATCCAGCTCGACGTTCCAGGAGAGGAGTTGGCGCGGCGCGAGGAGGCATTGGGCCCGCCGCCCGCACCCGTGGCGGAGCGCGGCTACCGGAAGCTGTACGTCTCGGAGGTGACGCAGGCTGACGAGGGGTGCGACTTCCGCTTCCTGCAGAGTACTGGGCTGCCGCGCCGCGAGAGATCCCAATCGTTGTTCAGGGCACCGTAGGATCAAGGAAGAACCGCTGATCGGGAAAGGGAATTCACATGAACGCTCCCCACACAATGCCGGACAACTGGCAGCGTGCCCTGCTGATCATGGCCCATCCCGACGATCCCGAATACGGCACTGCCGCCGCCGTCGCGCAGTGGACCGGAGCGGGGAAGGACGTCTCCTACCTCCTGGCCACCCGCGGGGAGGCAGGCATCGCCGGAATGAGCCCGGCGGAAGCTGCCCTGGTTCGTCTTGAGGAACAGCGCCGGGCCTGCGAGCAGGTGGGCGTCGATAACCTGACCTTCCTTGATTATCCTGACGGACGGATCGAGAACACCCTGAAACTGCGCAGGGACATTGCCCGCGCAATCCGGCGGCACCGCCCCGACGGCATCATCACCCTGAATTTCGGCGAGACGTGGGGTCCCGGCCGCTGGAACTCCTCGGATCACCGCCAGCTCGGGCGGGCCGTGCTCGATGCCGTCGCGGATGCCGCGAATGAGTGGATCTTCCCTGAGCTGGCCGAGGCCGAAGGCATGCTCCCGCACCCCGTCCAGTGGGTCGCCGTCGCATCACCGAGGCCTACCCATTGGCTCGAGGTCGACGCCGACAGCGTAGAACGGGCAGTGGCATCCCTCACCGAACACCGGCAGTACCTTTGCGCGCTCAGCAACGAACCGGTCGAAGTGCAGGCCCGGCAGCAAATCGACCTGATGACCGGCGGCGCCGAATCAACGAAACGAAGGGTCGGCTTCGAGCTGTACTCCTTCTGATTGCAGTGCTGGAGGTTTTTCTTGCGCTTCTGCGGACCAAAACGGAACAGGACTGACCCGACCCGGGCGCTTGGACACCACCGACTCCTCGACGAGGGAAGCCGATTCGCACGGTTCTCGTTGTGGCTCAAGGTGGATGGGGTCCGATCCGATCCACCTCGCCGGTCAGGCGGGGGTGGGTTCGGGGTGGGTGGTGTAGGTCCTACCGGCGGGTGAGGTGGCGGTGATGGTTCCGGGGGTGGGTTGGGTGTAGTGCCAGTGGCCGGCGGTTTTGAGCGCGTGGTGGTATCGGCAGAGGTGTGCGAGGTTGGTGTGGTTGGTTTCGCCGCCGTGGGCCCAGGGCGTGGTGTGGCCGATTTCGGAGGCCTGTGCGGTGTGGTTGCAGCCGGGGTGGCGGCAGGTTTTGTCGCGGATGCGTAGCCAGGTCCGTAGGGCTGCCGGGACGACGTAGCTGGTGCGGCCCAGGCTGAGGATCGCCCCGGTTCCGGGGTGGGTGAGGATGCGGGTGAAGGAGGGTGCGTGGGCTGCCAGGCGGCGGGCGATGTGCGCCGGGATGGGCCCGTAGCCTTCGAGGTCCGCGGGTGCGTCATCGACGCCGAGCAGGGTCAGCACGGGCACGGTGACGTTCACGTGCGCCGTGATGCCCCGGTACCCCAGGGAAGCGCCCCAGCCCTCGGAAACATCCACGAACCCGCCAGGGGCCTCAGGCCCGCCGGCAAGTGAACCAGAACCGGGAGCACGGCCGGGAGGTGAGCCCGGACCGGCAGAGCCAGCAGTGCCGGAGTCGGCCGAGCCAGCACTGCCGGAGCCGGCGGACCCGGACCTGGCGGACCCGGAGTCGGCCGAACCCGCAGTGCCGGACCTGGCGGATTCGGAGCCGGCTGAACCGGCAGTGCCGGGTCCGGAATCAGCATCGGGGCCTGTTCCGGTGGCGTTGTTGAAAGGGGTGTCAGCGGTGGAGCCGTCCGTGCCCAGGGTGCTGGAGGGGTTTCGTGGTGGGCCTGTAAAGCAGGTGTGGGTGAGGAGGTCGGTGAGGACATCGACGCGGAGTTGGGTGAGGGTGCGTTGTTCCTCGGGTGCCTGCAGGGCTCGGGCGAGGGTGGTGATTCTGGTGTCGATGCCGGTGGCGTGTTCTGCGGGGAGGTAGATGTTCAGCCAGGCCATGCCATCGTGGTCCGGGGTGATGTCCAGCCGGCGGTGGGTCACCGCGGCGGTGGCCCGTTCGGCGTGGTGGTCGGGGTGCAGGGTCGCGCGCAGGATCCGGGCACGGTGTGCGGTCTTGGCGACGGTGGTGTCCGCCGCGGTGGGCAGCAGTGCGTGTTCGAGGGTCGTGGTGATGTGCGGGGGCAGGCCGGAGCACTGCTCCACCATGGTCACGGCATGGCGCCAGGTGATGACACCCCGGGTGAGAGAGGCCAGGGTGGGGGTGTAGTGGGGGGTCGGCAGGGGGGCCTGTTCCGGTGGCGTTGTTGAAAGGGGTGTCAGCGGTGGAGCCGTCCGTGCCCAGGGTGCTGGAGGGGTTTCGTGGTGGGCCTGTAAAGCAGGTGTGGGTGAGGAGGTCGGTGAGGACATCGACGCGGAGTTGGGTGAGGGTGCGTTGTTCCTCGGGTGCCTGCAGGGCTCGGGCGAGGGTGGTGATTCTGGTGTCGATGCCGGTGGCGTGTTCTGCGGG
>NZ_KI914791.1:21656-33094 GCF_000520535.1 Arthrobacter sp. H41 | reverse complement strand
CGGCGCAAGCCGCACGCCAGGAGGCCTTCGCCCGCGCCATGCTCGGCCGCGTCCACCTCCTGATCGGCGACGATTCAGCCGCCGCGTCGGAACTGGACCTCTCACTCGGCATCGTCGGCACTGAGCACTGGACGGCCTTCCGGCCCTTCGTCGAGTCACTCCGGAGTGAAGTACACCTCGCCGCGGGCGACGTGCAGGTGGCGGAGGATCTCGCAGACCACGCCACTGCGCTCGCCGAATCCTTCGGCGACCGGTGCTACCTGGATGCCGCCACACACGCGAAGGCCGCGGCGCTCATGGCACGGGGCGACGACGCCGGCGCGCGGACATGGATTGCCCGCGGCCTCCGGCCTGACCCTTGGTACCGCTGGTTCCGCGGCCGGAACCTCGACCTCGCCTGCGCCCTGGCCCTCTCCGCCGAGCCGCACCGTGCCGCCCGCTACGCGGAGGAGTTGGGTGAGCTCTCCAGCCGCTACGGCCACGATGAGCTGACGGTCCGCGCCTACTCGGTACGCGCGGTCCTCGGGGACGACGCCGCAGCCGCGGCGATCCCGCTCCTCGCCGGGCGGATCGACAATCCGCTGCTGGCCGAGCACCTCGTCCGGCGTCACCAGCTGTGATGCTGGCGCCTTTCAGCCGCTACCAGCGGTGACGCGCTTCCGAGACGCGGAAGATCAGCATCACACGCCCGTGCACACGGCACACGCCGACACTGGACCCGTCAGCCGAACCCGGGGGCCGCCGTCGTACCCGGCCCACCGCAACATCCAGAACCGAGGACGAAATCATGACCGACACGACAGCCATCACCCCCGACGCCGACCAGGCGTTGAAGGCTAAGCACCGCGCCATGTGGGCGCAGGGCAACTACACAGCCGTGGCCACCGAACTCATCCCCAGCCTCGGGCCGGTCCTGGTCCGGCAGTGCGGCATCAACGGAGATCAGCGTGTCCTCGACGTCGCGGCCGGTACCGGGAACGCAGCCATTCCGGCAGCCGAGACGGGAGCAACCGTGACGGCGTCGGACCTGACGCCCGAGCTCCTCGACTCCGGCAAGCGCATCGCCGAGAGCAGGGGCGTGAACCTGGAGTGGGCCGTTGCCGATGCCGAAGCGCTGCCCTTCGAGAGCGGAGCCTTCGACGTCGTGATGTCCTGCGTGGGCGTGATGTTCGCCCCGCACCACCAGCTCACCGCAAACGAACTGGCGCGCGTGTGCCGCCCGGGAGGGACGATCGGCCTGATCAACTGGACTCCGGAGGGGTTCATCGGGCGGATGTTCGCCACCATGAAGCCCTACGCTCCGCCGCCGCCTCCCGGCGCCCAGCCGCCTCCGCTGTGGGGACGCCGGGAGCATGTGGAGTCCCTGTTCGAGGGGCAGGTGCACGATCTCGAGGCCGACCGGAAGACGGTGCGGATCGACCGGTTCACCGAGCCCGGTGACTTCCTCTCCTACTTCAAGACGAACTACGGCCCGACGATCGCGGTGTACAAGTCGCTTGCGGCAACGCCGGAGCGGGTGGACGCGCTCGACGCCGATCTCCTCGCCCTCGTTGCGGAATTCAGTACGGGGAACGACGGCACTGCAATGGACTGGGAGTATCTCCTCGTCACTGTGCGGCGTAACTGACTGTCCGGGGGGCGTCATACTCCGGGAGCTGACGACGATGGCCGACGAATCCGATAAAATCGGAACCGCCGCCCGCCCTCACGAAGGAGACCGCCATCGCCCCCCGGAATCACACCAACGTCCGACTGCGCACCACCCTGGACCTGCTGGCAAGCCACCAGTCGTCGGGAACCGCCGTAGCCCCCAGTGAGTTGATGGCCCAGGCGGTGGCGAAGGTTCCGTTCGACGCCACTGAGGCCGAGCTTCTCTCGAGCGGTGTGCCCCGCGGTTACAAGCAGTTGACGACGGCGACGTCGAAGCTCGTCAAGGCCGGCTGGCTTGTTAAGGCCCGTAGCGGCTGGACCGCGACCGAGGAGGGCGTCCGCGCGCTCGCCGCTTTTCCCGACGCCGAGGCCTTTGCCGACGCTGCGGTCAATGGCAAGCCGGTGCCTGAGCCCGTAGCAGGGCAGACGGCAGAGTCCGCGGCGGAGCCGGCGCTCGAGCCGGTGCCCGAGCCGTTGCCTGAGCTGGCGGCAGGGCAGGTTCAGGAGGAACTTCCCGTGCAGGTGCCGCAGGCACCGGAGCAGGTTCAGGAGGACCAGTCGCCAGTGTCCGCGCACGTCTTCGACTCCGGCGACCAGGACCAAAACCAGGCCCAAGACCCGGACCAGCCAGCGCTGGTTGAGGAGGCCGTCGTGGCCTCCGGCGAACCCCACGTCGCCGCACCGGAAGAGAATGTCGTCGCGCCCGAAGAGCCGGCAACCAACGACGCTTGGCAGGACCAGCCGCAATCGGTTGCACTCGCCGGCGATTTCAATCCCCTCTTCGGCGAGGCTGGGCACTGGACCACGAATCTCCGTGGACTGCAGCTCGACTACGACGCCGTCGAGAACGTGTGGAAGCTGCCCCTTCAGCTGCCGGCCGGCACTTACCAGTACAAGATCGTGGTCAACGGTTCCTGGGACGAGAACTACGGCGCTTTCGGCGTGCTCGACGGCGCCAACCACGAGCTACGCCTGCTCTCCGACACCGCGGTGATGTTCCGCTTCGACTACGCCACGAAGGACATCGAGACGTCCTAGGACTTCGAGCGGGACGACCCCGTCGGATAAGCAAATGTCACGAATTGATTGCGCTCCCCGGCCATTCCGGGAAAACTTTCATCATGACCACCGACAATAAGCCTGCTTACCGAAGGCTCGCGGCGGTCTGCGCCGTCGTCCTGACCGCGACGGCCTGCACCGCGGCGGAGGGGGACACCGAGGAGACGCCGTCCCATAGCTACGTCAGTCGCCCCGATCTGGCCCCTCCCGTCGTCGAGTTGGAACAGGGCGAAGCCTGGGATCCGGCCTATTCGACCGTCGAGGAACTCATCTTCCTCACGCCGGGCTTTCCGGATCGACCGCCGACGACGGGCGGGCTCGTCCTGGACGCAGCGGGAGAACCTGTCTGGATCAATCCCGCCGACCCGGACGACTCGCAGGACGACCAGTTCGAGCTCCGCGTCCAGGAGTACCAGGGCGAACCGGTGCTCACCCTGTATGAGGGAAGCAGCGGCGGCGGCAAGGGAGACGGAACCTTCACCATCCTGAACACCTCCTACGAGGAGATTGCCAGCGTCACCACCGGCGGTGATCTGGCCCCCGACAACGCCGACTTCCACGACTCGACCATCACGCCCCGGGACACCATGCTGATCAGCGCCTACGAACCGGCCGAGGCGGACCTCTCGGAAATCGGCGGCCCGGCGGACGGCTGGGTCGAGGAAGCCGTGATCCAGGAGATCGACATTGCCACCGGGGACGTCCTCTTCGAGTGGAGCTCGCTGGACCACATCCCGGTGTCGGACACCTTGCAGGCCTTCGGCGCGGCACGGGACGGCGGGGCGCTGCGCACCCAGGACTTCGAGGCGGGTCAGGACGACGACGAGGCGACGGGCACGAAGGAAAGTCCCTTCGACTATTTGCACGTCAATTCGATCACCGAGGACGACGACGGCATCCTCGTCTCCGCGCGTCACACCAGCGCCATCTACCGCATCGACCGCACCACCGGGGAGTTGGACTGGGTTCTGGGCGGGACGGCCAACGACTTCGACCTGGAGGACGGCGCCGCGTTCTCCTGGCAGCACGACGCCCAGCGCTCCTCCGACGGCACCCTGACCCTCTTCGACAACGCCTCCAACAAGGACTCAGGGGACAACTCCCGCGGACTGCGGCTCCAGCTCGACGAGGAGGCGATGACCGCTTCGGTGGTCACCGAATACCTCCCGCCGGAGGACCGCACCGCCGGAAGCATGGCCAACACTCACGAAATCCCCAACAGCAATGTCCTGATCAGCTGGGGCGCCCAGCCCTTCTACTCGGAATTCACCGCCGACGGTGCGCTCATCTATGACGTGTCGCTCGGCGGCGACGGCAGCTACCGTGCCTATAAGTCTCCGTGGGTCGGCGTGCCCGCCGCACCGCCGGACGTGGCGGTCCAGGACGACGACGGCGTCCGCACCGCCTACGCGTCATGGAACGGAGCTACTGAAGTGGCACAGTGGCGCCTGCTGACCGGAGCTGACGAATCGAGTGCCACCGAGGGCGCAATCGTGGACCGGGAATCCTTCGAGAGCAAGCTCCCCCTTCCGGCGGACGCAGCCTATGTGGCGGTGCAGGCCCTCGACGCCAGCGGGAACGTGCTGGGTACCGGCGTCGCCGACTGATCTTTGCGCGGCCTTCCCGTCAGGTTTTCAGGATGTGATCAGGCGTCAGTGCAGGCTGACCCCGCGGACCACGATCTTGCCTCGTCCATGTCCGGTCAGGCTGAGGGCAAGCGCCTGCGTCAGCTGGTCGAAGGGGAACGTCTGGGCGATCTTCGTGCGGAACGCACCATGCGAGGCAAGGTCGAGGACGGGCGAAAGAGTCTCAGCCGTGAGTGCCAGCGGGTCGCCGCCGGCAACGATGGCGCCTTGGTCCCCGGCTGCGAAATCGGTGATCGTCACCATGCGGTTCGGCGGCACCAGCCCGGCCATCCGGCTGATGAAGCCCTGCCCAGCGGTATCGAAGGCTGCGTCGATTTCCCGAGGTGCGGCGGTGGTGATCTCGTCAAGCATGGTGGTGCCGTAGGTGACCGGTTCCGCGCCGAGGGACCGGACATAGTCGTGGTTGATCGGACTGGCGGTTCCGATGACGGTATGGCCATCCGCGACGAGGATCTGAACGACGGCACTTCCGACGGCACCGGCCGCACCGTTGACGACGACGGCGGATGCCGGGGCGGGTGCCAGCAGTTTCAATCCGCGCAGAGCGGTTTCCGCCGCTGTCGCCAGGGTCACGGCCTGCTCGGCAGTCAGGCCCTCAGGGATTCGGGCCAGGCGTGCGGCCCCTGCGACGGCGAATTCCGCGAATGCTCGGCTGTCGGCGAAGCCGACTACCCGAGCGCCGATGCGAAATTCCGTCACCCCGGGACCGGCGTCGACCACTGTTCCCGCGATCTCCGTTCCGATGACCGCGGGCAGTTGAAGCGGGATCATCTCAGCGAGGAAGCCGCTGCTGATCTTCCAGTCCAAGGGATTGACCTTGACCTAGCCGGTTGAGGCGGTCGCCAGTTCCGTGGACAGAAGGACCAGCCGGTTCGCGACGGTCTGCACCGGTTTCTCAGTTTGCAGCTGCCAGGAGGGCCTCTGCCGCCGATCGCTCGCCCTGCGCCAGGATGTCCAGTTTTTCGGCGAGCGCTGCGAAGTGCTCGGTTCGCTCCTCGTCGGCGCAGTCGGGATCGATGAGGTCGGCCAACTCATCCCACCCGGCTCCCAGAGCGTCGTAGAGCGGGGCGACGTCGCGGAGGGCTTCAAGGCTATCGATCGCTGCCGCTTCCCGAAGGAATTCCGCGTAGGAGGGCCGAAGCGCACCGGGTCCGGACCATTCATCCCCGGACAGAAACTCCTGGATCTGGGTCAGTGCCGGAGCACGGCGGGTGGCGTAGGCGAAAAGAGCAGGCCATCCCTTCTTGGTCCGTGTGTCACGAAGGCGATCAGCCCAGGTCCCGATTCCTTCGACACCGAAGTTCTTGCTGAAACGCTCAGAGATCCCTACCTGGCCCGCCGTGCCCAGCAGAGCTACCGCCGTTTGCCGAACTGCGGTGCGGACGTTCGACTCATGGGCGGCGGGAGTACCTGAAGCCGCCTCGACACTATGGGCCTGCCAGTGGCGGTCAGCTTTCCGGCCCGCCCTGGCCGCCGCGAGGTCAGTAGCCCTGACGGGCAGAACCCGGCCGCCGCCGTCGTCGACGAGATAGCTGTCCGAATGCCGGCCGGCCACCACGACATCCGCTGATTCTTCATACGGCGGAGTGTCCTCCAAACGCAACCTGCTCGGAGTAACGCGAACCATCACGGCGACGCCCGTATCAAGAGCGGCCTCGAGCCTGGTGCTGGCCACTGTCGTGCTGCCGGTGGCCAGCTGCTCGATCCCGGCCCCGGAACGGATTATCAGGTTTTCCACGTAGGGGCCGGGGTGGAAGCGGGTGACGACCGTCGCCGTCGTCGTCTCCTTGTATTCGAAGGTGAACATCATGAACCCGATGCCGCCGGCCAGCCCTGCCAGCATTGCTTCGCTGAAAGGTTCCCCGGTTATCGGATCAACAACTCCTGCCTGAGACAGGACGGAGGACCACAATCGGGCGGCGCGTTGAGTTCGGCTGCTTTGGGGCAGGTATCCGGGCAAGAGGCCGTCGGGTGTCACCGAAGCAGCGGGCAAAGTGGCCAGGAGGTGTCGACGGGCCGCTGTGTAGCTCTCGCCGGTCTTGGCCATGCGTTCCCGGATTCGGGCCTTGAAGTGCTTGTTCTGAACCATGTCGCTCACTTTCGAGTACAGCCGATGCTGGAAGCCCCACGCACCGCTACACCGGCCGGCACCGTCGAAAGGAACTGGATCTACTACCCGGAGGCTTGACCTCCTTTGCCTTCTGAAAGCCGGAAGCGTGGGTACCGGCAAAAAGGTTGGGCGCTGGGTTCGCCTCTGCCCCAGGATAGGACCGAACCGTCGTCGCGGCAATGCGGCGTGGTCGCGAGCGTAGGAGTGCGCATTGATCAGTGATGATTAGTTTTTCCTCCCTCACTTTTATGGTTCGGTGGCGTGATTTCCTGTGGAGGAATAGTGCCGCCATCCTTCCTCCACAGAGGGCCGAAATTTCTCGATAATAGTACATAGATTCGATAGAATTAGGCATGGTCATCGCACCGCTCGAGCGCCCCGTAGAGAGCGAAACTCTCCTGGAATCGATGCGGTCCGATCTCCTCGATTTCGGGCAGGAAATGGCAGGGAATTACCTGACACTCAGCAGGCGCGACGCGGTGCGAACACTCGTGAAAATCGAGGAAATTGCAAAGCTCGTGGACTATCTGCAGGTGGTCGCAGCCCGTGCCGTCCAGGACCAGGACATTGCCACTGTCGGAGAGCGGCAGGCAGCAGGTTCACTCCTCGCACGGGCGGTGCAGAGCATTTCCGAGGAACCCTTACGAGGAATTTCGGAGGGCGCTTTCGACGGGGTTTCGGAGGGCGCGTCCGGAAGACTTTCCGCCATTACCTCCGCGGATGCAGGTCAGCAGAACAAGGCCTCCGCGCTTCCGGAATTCAAGGACTGCGCCGATTACCTGCGGGCTCGACTCGGCATCAGCCGAAGCGAGGCGAACCGCCGCTTGAGACTCGCGAGGAACATCCTGCCCGATACTGCGGGGTGTGGTGCCGCAACCCCCGCCCCGATGAAAACGCTGGGCGATGCGGTAAGTTCAGGCTCCGTCAGCGGACGTGCGGCTTCCATCATCTGCGATGCGGTGCAGCGGGTGCAGTCCTTCGCAACACCGCTGCAACTCGATTCGATGGAACACCACCTCACACGTCAGGCCGTGGAATCCGACGAAGACATCCTTCGGGTACTCGCTCGTCGTTGGGAGGGTGTGCTGGACCAGGATGGGCAGGAGCCCACGGAAAAGGTCCTGAAAGCACGGCAGGGTGTCTTCCTCAAGGGCAGGCGGAACGGGCTGCACTTTCTGGAAATCGGCGCCACCGACGAACAGTTCGAGCACCTTGTCACCGTCATGAACACCGCAACCAATCCGAGGGGAAAGGCTGGCACCGGCGGGAATCAAGAGCATTCCACCGGTGGCGGAGATTCCACTGAGCGTGCGGCCGGTGGAACGGGTGCGGATACGGGTCCGGATGACGCAGGCGGTCATCCGGCGAACGGCACAGGATACTCAAGCGGCGGCCGCGGCCTGTCGGACGGTGAATCCGACGCAGGTTACGATCGCCCCACACGGCCGCAGAGCCTGCTCGACGGCTTGGTTTCCGCATGCAAGATCGCTCTGTCGACGGACGGCCTTCCCGCAGCAGGCGGACACCGCCCCCAGGTCATGGTGACCATCAGCTATTCGGACCTCGTGGGTGAAATGGAACGCGCCGGCCACGCCGTCTTCGGGCAGCAGATCAGCGCCCGCAGCATCCGCAAGCTAGCGTGCGATGCCGACATCATCCCGCTGGTTCTCGGTGGGCAGGGTCAGATCCTCGACATCGGGCGAGCACAGCGGCTCTTTCCAGCGCACATGCGCCGCGGACTCGTCGCAAGGGATAAGGGCTGCGCATATCCCGACTGCTCGATCCCGGCCACCTGGTGCGAAGCCCACCACATCGTCCCCTGGGCAAAGGGCGGAACAACGAGCATCACTGACGGCGTCCTCCTCTGTTCACGCCACCACCACGTCATCCACGAGGGCAATTGGATCGTCGAATCGAGGCAGGGCATTCCGTGGTTCAAACCCCCGGAGTACCTCGACCCGGCCCGAGCCCCCCGAAGGAACAAGTTCTGGCAAGTGGACGAAGCAGTCCACGGGCAACTTCTTCACCACGAACGTTGTTTACCTACTTTTCCGGGCTGATGCCAAGTGCTACGTCAATCTCCGGAAACTGCCCCGCGTACTACTCAGTGGCGGCGCAACAGAGTTGGTGGCTTAACTGCGAAATGACCGGTGATCACCTACATCGACACATCAGCTGGAGCTAAGCTTCTCGTAGAGGAAGCGGAGCCCACCGCGCTGGCGGACTACTCACAGCTACTGCAGCAATCCGGCTCCAGGCCGATCAAGTCGCCCCACAGCCCCTACGTCCCGCAGCTCTGACACCGGCACTACTCGCGCAGGCCCCTGTGCCCACGGTTCATACACGGGCACCGGCCGGCTGCATGCGCCCGCACCGCTCAACAATCTTTCCGGCGCTCCGAGCTGAGCCCCGTGGAGAACTTCTCGAATGCTGAGAGAGCGCTCTCTTGACGTTGTGATCCACCGCACATACAGTTGTTCCACACTCCAGAGAGCGCTCTCTCAACTCATCCCCTGCATCCCAGCCGAACCCACACAAAGGAGTGATCGTGGAACTCTCGCGACTCAAAAGAATCACCGCCCTCGCCGGCGTAGCATCCCTCGCAATCGTCACCTCGGGCTGCGGAGGCGGTGGAAGCGACGAGCCGGCAAGCGCCGAAAATCCCATCGAGCTTTCCGTCACCACGTTCGGACAGTTCGGCTACGACGATCTGTACGCCGAATACGAAGAGCAGAACCCCGGAGTGACCATCGAGGCGACGAACATCGATGGAAGCGCCAACGCCCGCGTCGATGCGTTCACCAAACTCGCGGCCGGTTCCGGCCTGAGTGACGTCGTCGCCGTCGAGGAGGGCTGGCTCGGCCAGATCATGGAGGTGTCCGACCAGTTCGTGGACCTCAACGATCACGGCGCCGCGGACATCAAGGACAACTGGGTCGACTGGAAGTTCGAGCAGGGCACCGACCCCGACGGTCGCGTCATCGGTTACGGTACCGACATCGGACCCCAGGCCCTGTGCTTCAACCAGGAGCTCTTCGAAGCGGCAGGCCTGCCGACCGACCGCGAGGAGGTCGCCGAACTCTTCGGCGACGACGACGCGACGTGGGAGACCTACTTCGACCTGGGCCGCCAGTACAACGAGACCACCGGCAAGGGCTGGTACGACCAGTCCGCTTTCGTCTGGAACTCGATGGTGAACCAGATGGACGAGGGCTACTACACCGCCGACGGCGAGCTGAACATCGAGGGCAACGAGGCCATGCGCGCCCAGTTCGACCTCCTTGCCGCCGGCACCGCCGACGGCCTGTCCGCCAACCAGAAGCAGTTCGACTGGGGCAAGGGCAAGGCGTTCGTGGATGGGTCCTTCGCCGTCCACGTCTGCCCCGCCTGGATGCTCGGGACCATCAAGGAACAGCTGGAATCCGCCGGTGGCGGCACCGAGACCGGGTGGGACGTCGCCGACGTCTTCCCCGGTGGTAACTCCAACTGGGGAGGAGCCTTCCTCTCCGTTCCCGAGAGTTCCGAGCATCCCGCCGAGGCCGCGAAGCTCGCCGCATGGCTGACGGACCCCGAACAGATGGTCAAGCAGTCCGCAGCCGCGAACAACTTCCCCAGCACGCTGGACGCCCAGGCGGAGATCGTCGAAGCAGCCGTACCGAACGAGCTCTTCAACGACGCTCCGTACGGTGAGATCTTCGCATCGCGTGCCGAAGGCGTCGTGGCCCAGTTCAAGGGCCCGGACGACTCCGTGATCCAGGAGAACGTCTTCGCACCCGCACTGAAGATCCTGGACAACGGCACGGGTACGGCTGATGAGGCCTGGAACGAAGCCATCACGCTTCTCAACGACCTCGTCGTGAACAACTAGCAGCACCGGCCGCGGGGCCTCCGGCACCACCGGAGGCCCCCATGGAGTCTGGAACCCTCATGACCACGACACTGAACCGCCCGGTAACCAGCAGCCCGGCTGCCGGCAAGCCCACACCCACTTTCCGCCAGCGCCTGAACGTCCTCGACGTGAAGGCCTCCCCGTACCTCTACATAGCCCCGTTCTTCATCCTGTTCGCCCTCGTGGGCCTCTTCCCTCTCGGCTACACGTTCTTCGTCTCCCTCTTCGACTGGCACCTGCTCAAGGGGCAGGGCGAGTTCGTGGGCCTCCGGAACTTCACCGAGGTACTGCAGGACCGCTTCTTCTGGAACTCGCTGTTCAACACGGTGAGCATCTTCCTGCTCTCGACCATCCCGCAGCTGGTCGTCGCCATCACCATAGCGGCGGTCCTGGACCAGAACCTGCGTGCCAAGACGTTCTGGCGCATGAGCATCCTGCTCCCCTACATCGTCACCCCGGTTGCCGTCGCCATGATCTTCTCGAACATGTTCGGGGAGCAGTACGGGCTCATCAATAACATCCTCTCGAGCTTCGGCATCGACCGGATCCTGTGGACGAACGAGACCCTGCCCAGCCACATCGCCATCGCCACCATGGTGAACTGGCGCTGGACCGGGTACAACGCCCTGATCCTGCTCGCGGCCATGCAGGCCGTTCCCCGGGATATCTACGAATCCGCCGCCATCGACGGCGCAGGACCCTTCCGCCGTTTCTACAGCATCACCCTGCCGAGCATCCGGCCCACCATGATCTTCGTCGTCATCACCGCCACCATCGGAGGGCTGCAGATCTTCACCGAGCCGAAGCTCTTCGATCCCCGGACCGCGGGTGGGACCGGACGCCAGTTCCAGACCACCGTCCTCTATCTCTGGGAGATGGCCTTCCAGCGGCAGAACTTCGGCAAAGCCGCAACGATCGCCTGGCTCCTGTTCCTCATCATCGTCCTCTTCGGAATCGTCAACTGGCTCATCTCGCGGAGGATCGCCGCTACCGGTGACGGGCGTGGACCGGGCAAGGGTGCGGGAAGCCGGCGCCGCAAGCGCTCCGCCGCCCCCGCGGTCGTGCTCCCCGCCGTCGGATCCCA
>NZ_KI914791.1:0-21556 GCF_000520535.1 Arthrobacter sp. H41 | reverse complement strand
CGAACCGGCACCGGAGCCGACCGGACCGGCAGGCGCACCCGCAACGACCCCGAGGAGTGAGCGATGACCACCGCCGACACCAGGCCGCACACACCGGCCCAGCAGCGCGCCAAGCAGCGCACCCCACGAGCCACGACGACGCGGAGGGCGCTTTTCGGCAACGGCCGACGGCCAGGGTTCCTGACCTACGGGCTCCTCTTCGCCTTCTTCCTGGCCTCGGCTTACCCGCTCTGGTGGTCCGTGATCATCGGCAGCCGGTCCAACGAAGCACTCGGACAGACCTGGCCTCCGTTGTTCCCCGGCGGAAACTTCTGGACGAACGTCGGCCAGGTCTTCGACACCGTCCCGTTCTGGCTCGCGCTCGGCAACAGCGTGCTGATCTCCGGGATCATCACCGTCTCGGTGGTGGTCTTCTCCACCCTCGCCGGCTACTCGTTCGCCAAACTGCGGTTCAAAGGGAGGAACGGGCTGATGGTCGCCGTCATCGCGACCATGGCCATCCCCACCCAGCTCGGCATCATCCCGCTGTTCATGCTCATGCGCACGCTGGGCTGGACGGGCGAGATCGGCGCCGTCATCATCCCCACGCTCGTCACGGCGTTCGGCGTGTTCTTCATGCGGCAATACCTCGTGGATGTCATCCCCGACGAACTCATCGAATCGGCCCGCATGGACGGCGCCTCGATGATCTCCACGTTCTGGCATGTCGCGCTTCCCGCTGCACGTCCGGCGATGGCGATCCTCGGACTGTTCACGTTCATGACGGCATGGACGGATTTCCTGTGGCCGCTGCTGGTCCTCGACGCCAGTAACCCGACACTTCAGACGGCGCTCAGCCAGCTACAGTCAGCACGGTACGTCGACTACTCGATCGTCCTCGCGGGCGCCGTCCTGGCAACACTTCCCCTGCTGGTGCTTTTCGCGCTGGCAGGCAAACAACTCATATCCGGAATCATGCAAGGAGCAGTGAAGGGCTAATGCCACACAGGTCGACAGAAACAGGACACCAGCGCAGGACCTGGCCCGAAGGGTTCCTGTGGGGATCGGCCACGGCCGCAGCCCAGGTGGAAGGGGCAAGCCACGACGGCGGCAAGGAGGACTCCGTCTGGGATGCCTTCGCCCGCGTCCCCGGTGCCATCGCCAACGGCGACAACCTCAAGGACGCCGTCCAGCACTATGACCGCATGCCGGAGGACGTCCGGATCATGAAGGAACTGGGTCTCGGCTCGTACCGCTTCTCGACCAGCTGGGCCCGGGTTCGACCCGGAGACCGTGCGGCGAACGCGACCGGCCTCGACTTCTACTCACGCCTCGTCGACGAACTGCTCGAAGCCGGCATCCTCCCCTGGCTCACGCTCTACCACTGGGACCTGCCGCAGGCACTCGAGGAGAAGGGCGGCTGGGCCAACCGGGACACCGCCTACCGGTTCGTCGAATACGCGAACGACGTCTACTCCGCCCTCGGCGACCGCGTCCAGCACTGGACCACGTTCAACGAGCCGTTCTGCTCTTCACTGCTCGGCTACGCGGCCGGCGTGCACGCGCCCGGACGCCAGGAGCCACGTGCCGCCGTCGCCGCCATCCATCACCAGCACCTCGCCCATGGCCTCGCGGTCAACGAACTGCGCTCGCGCGGCGCCTCTCAGCTCGGCATCACGCTGAACCTCAGCAACTCGATCCCCCGCGATCCCTCCGACCCGGTGGACCTCGACGCAGCACGCCGGTTCGACTCCCTGCAGAACCGCGTCTTTCTCGATCCGATCCTGCGCGGTGCCTACCCTGAGGACACCCTCGCCGACCTCGAGCAGTTCGGCATCCGCGCAATTCTTCAGCCGGGCGACCTCGAGATCATCGGCACTCCCCTCGACTTCCTCGGCGTGAACCATTACCACGACGACCTCGTCAGCGGACATTCCGTCGACGAGGGCAGCGACGGCCACTCCGGCGGAGCCGACAGGCCGACGTCGTCGTGCTGGATCGGTTCCGAGGACATCACGTTCCCGAGCCGCGGCCTGCCGCGCACCGCCATGGGCTGGGAAGTCAATCCGGACGGCCTCCGCAAACTCCTCCTCCGGCTGGGCGAGGAGTACCCGACCCTGCCCCCGCTCTACATCACCGAGAACGGCGCGGCGTACGACGACGTCGTCAGCAGTGACGGCGCGGTCCACGACGCGGAGCGCACCCGGTTCGTGCTCGACCACATCGCCTCGGTCAAGGATGCAATTGACCAGGGCGCCGACGTGCGCGGCTACTTCGTGTGGTCGCTGCTCGACAACTTCGAGTGGTCCTGGGGTTACGGCAAGCGGTTCGGGATCGTCCGGGTGGACTACGACTCTTTCCAGCGGACCATCAAGGACAGCGGCCATGCCTACGCGAGCCTGATCGCCTCCACCTCGGAGAAGACGCACGTCCTTTCCGACACGAGCGCTTAAAATAGGCTCAGGTACACGTTCAGGAGCTCCGGAGATGACGATGACGCAGGACACAGGCGGGCCCCGGCCGGTTCCCACCCTTGAGATGGTGGCGGCGCTGGCCGGGGTATCGCGGGCGACCGTGTCGCGGGTGGTCAACGATTCCCCCAGCGTCGATCCGGAGCTCGCGCAGTTGGTGAAGAAGGCCATCCTCGCCCTCGACTACACACCGAACCGGGCGGCGCGCTCGCTGGTGAAGCGGCGCGCCAACTCGGTCACGCTGATCGTGTCGGAGTCGACGTCGAAGGTGTTCGCCGACCCGTTCTTCTCCACCGTGGTCCAGGGCATCGCGCTGTTCCTCACGGACACCGAGTACACGCTGAACATGATCATCTCCTCCGAATCGAAGCCGGAGAAGACGCGGAGCTTCCTCCTCGGGGGAAGCGTGGACGGCGTCCTGGTGGTCTCGCATCACAGTGGCGACCATTCGTGGACGCACCTCTCGGGCTCGCTGCCCATGGTGTTCGCCGGTCGGCCGCTGGTCGGTGGAGGGGAGGCCTACTACGTGGAGGTCGACAATGAGCAGGCGGCCTACAACGCCACCCGGCAGCTGACCACGAGCGGGCGCACGCACGTGGCCACGATCGCCGGACCGCAGGACATGCCGTCCGGCATCGACCGCCTCGCCGGATGGCGCACCGCCGTCCGGGAGGCGGGGCTTGGCGAGAGCCTGGTGGAGGTCGGCGAGTTCACGGTCGATTCCGGGACACAGGCCATGCAGCGGCTGCTCGACCGCGATGTGACGATCGACGCCGTCTTCGCCGCCAATGACCAGATGGCGGCCGGCGCGTATACGGCGATCCAGGGCCGGGGACTGCGCATTCCGGAGGACATCGCCGTCGTCGGCTTCGATGACGACTCCTTTGCCACCTCGGTGACGCCGGCGCTCACCACCGTGCATCATCCGATCGTGGAACTCGGCAAGAAGATGGCGGAGACCCTCGTCAACCTGATCGAGGGTAGACCGGCTCACCGGGTGACCTGCCTGCCGACCTCCCTCGTGATCCGCGACTCCGTCTAGGGCCACGGCCCTCCCCTTCCTGATGCCGGCCCCCATCCCGGCACCACAGCTCCCGTCGCTTCGTCACCTTGCCGGAAAGGCAACCCATGACTACTGCAGGTCCCGTTTCCCCAGCGGACTCCACCGGCCGGCCTGTCTTCTGGGGCGTGATCGCCACCGGTTCCATCGCTGCCCGGGTCACCGCTGATCTCGCACTGCTCGACGACGCAGTGCTGCAGGCGGTGAGCTCGCGCTCGGCGCAGTCAGCCACGGCTTTCGCCGAGCGCTTCGGCTTCGCCACGTCCTACTCCAACGACGACGGCGGCGCCACCGGTTATGCGCAACTGCTCGCCGACCCCCGCGTGGAGGTGGTGTACATCGCCACGCCGCATACCCAGCACTACGCGGTTGCCCTGGCGGCACTCGAGGCCGGCAAGTCCGTCCTGTGCGAAAAGCCTCTCACCATGAACGCCCGGGAGGCCCATCATCTGGTCGAGTGCGCCCGTTCGAAGGGACTGTTCCTCATGGAAGCGGTCTGGACGCGTTTTCTTCCCAGCTTCCGGCGTGCCCTCGAGGTCGTGGAGTCCGGCGAGATCGGAACGGTCCGCTGGATCCAGGCCGACCTCGGCTTTCCGGCGCCGTACGATCCGGCTTCGCGCCTCTGGGATCCGGCTGCGGGTGGCGGCGCCCTCCTCGACCTTGCTGTCTATCCGCTGACCTGGGCCCTGGCTGCGCTCGGCGAGTCGCACGCCCTGTCAGCGCGGGGCTCGCTCAACTCCGACGGCGTGGACCTGCAGAACGCCCTGACCCTGACCTTCGACGGCGGTGCGCATGCCCAGCTGACCACGTCCATTGCGGCGGACTGCCCGAGCGTGGTCACGATCACCGGGACCGACGGTTGGCTGCGGACGTCCGCTCCCCTGTTCAACCCCGGCGAACTCGTGATCCAGCCGCGGCAGGGAACCCTGAGGACGGAGCAGTTCGGCGTGTTCGGCAACGGTTTCAGCTACGAGCTGCGCGAGGTCATGCGCTGTCTACAGGCGGGATTCACGGAGAGCGCTGTCATGCCGCACGGGGACAGCGTGCGGGTGATGGGCCTGCTGGACGACGCGCGGCGCCAGATGGGCCTGCGGTACGCGAGCGACATCGGGTAGGGCTATCCCACCAGCCCCGTATACCCCAGCGCCCTGCTGGCTTCCGCCGCTGCCTGCGCTACTACTGGCCCAAGCCGCGGAACATCGCTCTCGGTGATCCGCTGCGTCGGGAATCCAAGTCCGAGGGCCGCCGTCAGTGTCCCCGTGTGGTCGAAGACCGGAGCGCTGATGGAGCCGACGTCGTCGTTGCGCTCCCCGAAGGCCGCGTAGTAGCCCTGGCTGCGGGCGAGGTCCGCCTGGAGCCGTAGCCGGTCGAGATCCCCCGGCGTGGAACCCGTGAAGCGCTCGAGGCGCGTGGGCTCCACGGCGTCCCAGGCCTCCGGGTCGAAGGCGAGGAAGATCTTCCCCGGCGCGCCGGCATGGATCGGCATCACCATTCCCACCATGAAAGGGCGCATCACCACGTGCCGGGTTTCAGCCACAGCCACGATCGTCCGGAACGCGCCGTCCCGCGTGTAGAGGGAAGCGGTCTCACCGGTTTCGTCGCGAAGCTGCTGAAGCACCGGCTTGATCAGCCGGACGATGTCGAGTCCGAAGGTGCCCGGCGTCGCCCAGCGGACCAGTCCGATGCCGATCCGATAGCGGTCTCCATCACGGTCCAGAAAGCCCTCGTGCAGGAGGCTCTGGACGAGACGCTGGCAGGTGCTGGACGGCAGGCCTGTGGCACGAATGATTTGCTGGAGCGTCGGTTCGGGCTGCTCGATCGAGAAGCAGTCAAGGATATTCGTGACCTTGCTGAGCACAAGGAGCGGCGACACTCCCGATGGTTGTTTCGACGCCACGAAATGCCTTCCTTCCGCGTTGATCTTCTTTTCTGAGCGGCCCTTACTTTACCCGCTGCCCATGTGCTCCCCTCGAAAGGAGGTGGATGTGACAGTTGACACGTCCAGCCTATAACCCACATTATGGGTTAGGAACCCGATAGACGGGTCGTCTTCCGAAAAACACGACGATGTGGAGAAATCATGAGCATCCCCGATGTAACCGCCGAAACCGAGACCGAGCCGAAGCGTGAGGGATCCTCCCGCATCGGGCTGATAGTTCCCAGCTCGAACACCACGATGGAAACCGAACTGCCCGAGCTCTTCCGGCGCCAGTCCGAAGCCACCGGCCACAAATACACCTTCCACTCCGCACGGGCCGGCATGAAGAACGTGAACCGCGAGGAGCTGCTGGCCATGGTCGGCAAGGCCGCGGGTTGCGCAGAGGCGGTATCGGACGCCGACGTCGACGCCATCGCCTACGCCTGCCTCGTCGCCGTCATGGCACAGGGACCGGGAGCCCATGCGGAATCCGAGCGGGTGATCGCGGATGCCGCAGCAGGAAATGGGCATCCCGCTCCGGTCACCAGCAGTGCGGGCGCCCTGGTTCGCACGCTGCAGGAGATGGGTGCCAAGAAGGTCGCCATGGTGACGCCGTATATGAAGCCGCTCACGGGCATGGTCGTCGACTACATCGAGGGTGCTGGAATCACGGTCCTCGACGCCACGAGCCTTGAGGTGGACGACAACCTCGCCGTAGGTTGCCTCGATCCGCAGAACCTGCCCGACATCGCACGCGGACTGAGGCGCGAAGGCGCCGACGTCATCGTGCTGTCCGCCTGCGTCCAGATGCCCTCACTTCCCGCGGTCCAGGCCGTGGAGGACGAGCTCGGCCTGCCCGTCATCACCGCCGCAACTGCGACGACGTACGAAATCCTGAAGGCGCTCGGTCACCAGCCGGCTATTTCCGGTGCCGGCAGTCTGCTCGCCGGAAACCTCATTCCCGCCGGCTCCAAAGCGTAGGGAGGAGCGCCATGTCGATGTCACTCATCGCCTTCGCAGTCCTCATCGTCGCCTTCGCCATCGGCTCCTTCACCCGGATCAACGCCGGGCTGATCGCCGTCGTAGCCGCCTTCGGCGTCGGAACCCTCCTTGCCGGCCTGCCCATCGCGGACGTCATTGCCCAGTTCCCTGCGGGCCTGTTCTTCATCCTCGTCGGAGCTACCCTGCTCTTCGCCATCGTGCGAATCAACGGCACCATCGACCTGCTGGCCTACTGGGCCGAACGGCTGGCCGGCGACCGCAAGATTCTCGTCCCGATCCTGATGTTCCTGCTGACCGCGATCCTCGCTGCTGCGGGCGCATTCACCCCCGCGGCGATCGCGATCGTGGCACCGGTGGCGCTTGCCCTGGGAATGCGGTTCGGCATCAGCACACTTGCCATGGGCCTGGTCGTGGTCCAGGGCGCCAACGCCGGCGCATTCTCGCCCGTCAACCCCTTCGGAGTCCTCGCCAACGCCATGCTCGACGAAGCCGGCGCCTCCGGCGATGCGCTCAAGTTGTTCCTCTACTGCTTCATCTTCAATGCGGTGCTCGCGGCTATTGCCTACGTCCTCGTGCAGGCCATCATGCACCGGCGTGGCGTCCGGAAAGCCGAAAAAGAGAGGAACGACGAAGGACGGAGTGCTTCCACCTTCGCTGATTCCGACCGGTCCGCAGGAGATTCCGCGCGGGCGGACTCCGGCACTCCGCTGGCGGGCGCTCCCGCACGGACCGACACCGCCCTCGCCACCCCCGAGGAACCGGCGAGAAGCGGCCCGGTCAAGGTTGCGGCGACCCCGATGCGTATCCTTACCCTCGCGGGGATCGGCGCACTCCTCTTCCTCACCACCGTCCTCGGCCTGGACGTCGGCGTCGCGTCACTGGTCATCGCCCTGGCGCTGATCTTCGTGGATTCCTCCGTCCAGAAACCCGCGGTCGAGAGCATGCCGTGGTCCGCCATCATCCTCGTCACCGGCATCGTCACCTATGTGGGCATGCTGGAGGAGATGGGCGCACTGGAAGAGCTGCAGGCAGGCATCGAAAGTCTCGGCAACAGCTCCGTCGCAGCACTGATCACCGGCTACGTCGTAGCCATCGTGTCGGCGTTCGCCTCCACCACGGGCACACTCGGAGTCGTCAGCCCGATTGTGACACCCCTCGCCATGGACCCGTTGCTGACACCGATCGGGGTCATCACCGCCATCGCCATCAGCTCCTCCGTCGTGGATGTGAGCCCGATGTCGACCAGCGGCGCGCTGCTCATGGCCAGCGCCCAGCCCAAGGACGAGCGCCTTTTCTTCCGGGCCCTGCTCCTCTGGGCTATCGCGATGATCGCCGTCGTGCCGCTGCTCGTCTGGTTCGTCTTCGTCCAGCTCGGCCTCGGCTGAGCGAACAACGAAGCGACGACGAGAGGAGGCCGCCCGGGTGAACCGGGCGGCCTCCTCTCGTTACCTCCGCCGTCGTCGTGCTCGAACTGTCGTGCTCGGCCTAGAGAGCCGCCTCGATCGCCTCGGCAACCGGCGTCTCGCCACTGTTGAACTGGATGGTCTTGTCCACAGTGCCCAGGTTTCCGAGCACGACGGCGGCAACGAGTGCCACGTCCTCACGGGGCACCGAGTCCTGCTGCGGCTTGTCCGACACCTCGATCGCGCCGGTACCCGGGTCCGTCGTCAGTGCACCAGGGCCGAGGATCGTCCAGGCGAGCTTCGAATTGCGCAGATGCTCGTCCGCAGCAGCCTTGGCCTCGGCGTACGGGAAGAAGCTGTTGTCCTCGGGAACCCCATGGTCCTTGCCCGCACCAAGGTACGACACCATGACGTACCGGCCCACGCTGGCCACCTCGGCCGCATCCATCGAACGGATGGCCGCAGCACCGTCGACGGCATAGGTGGCATCGGCGCTGCTGCCGCCGGCCCCTGCGGACCAGACGACGGCGTCGTGGCCCCGGAAGACGTCAGCCATGTCGCTGACGGAAAGCTTGGAGACATCGGCCACCACCGGCGTCGCACCTGCCTGCTCGACGTCGGAGGAGTGGTCCGGGTTGCGGAAGATCGAGCTGACCTGGTGGCCCTGGCCGGTAAGGATCTTCGTGAGGTGCAGGGCCACTTTTCCGTGGCCTCCGATAATCGCGACGCGCGACATGTGAACTCCCTTCGTTGGCGTATCCGTTGCTTCCGACGCTATCGCCCTTTAGCAGTAGCAGGCCAACAGTTCCGCGCCGGGCGAAGACCTATTCCCGATTTCTGGGAGGAGTCGTCACCCGGCCAGCGGGAAGATGCGCAGTTATGGTGGGTGGCGTACCCCGACACTCACCACAAATGGACAACATCGGCCCGACGGCGCCTCTGAGCAGGACGCCTCTGAGTACGGCGCTTCAGCGCCGGGCGGTCTGCAGACGGAAGCTACTGCCGCGGTGCTCGTCGGGAAGCCGGTCGCCCTTGCCGAAGAGCTTGTTCCGCAGGGTTCCCTCTCCGTACCCGGTGCGGTAGGCCCCGCGCTCCTGGAGCTCGGGCACCACGTACTTGATGACGTCCTCGAAAGTTCCGGGCGTGATCGCGTAGGCAAGGTTGAAGCCGTCGACGTCGGTCTCCTCGACCCACGACTGCAGCTCGTCGGCGATCTGCGCGCCCGAGCCGACCATGCGTGGGCCGAGTCCGCCGATCCCGGCCGTTTCGGCGATGTCGCGCACCGTCCAGGGGGAGCCGTCGTCGTTCAATTTCTGGAAGTTCGCGACGGCGGACTGGATGGCGTTGGACTCCACGTTGCCGAGGGGCTCATCGGGATCGTAGACCGAGAGGTCGACGCCGAGCCAGCCGGACAGGAGGACGAGGGCACCCTCATAACTCACGTACTTCTTGTAGTCCTCGTGCTTGGCGTGCGCCTTCTCCTCGGTCTCGTCGGTGATGATGGTGAGCAACGTGTAGATGCGCACCGAGTAGCGGTCACGTCCGGCGGCCTCGACGGCGTCGCGGATCTTCCGCACGGTGTTCTTCAGCATGGCCTTCGTGGGGGACGCGACGAACACGGCTTCGGCGTTCCCTGCAGCGAACCCGATACCCCTCGACGAGGCACCCGCCTGGTAGATCACCGGCGTTCGCTGCGGTGATGGTTCACTGAGGTGGATTCCGGGCACCGTGAAGTACTTGCTGTCATGGCCGATCTCGTGGACCTTCGCCGGATCGGTGAAGATTCCGGTCTCGACATCGCGCACCACGGCGTCGTCCTCCCACGACCCTTCGAGCAGCTTGTAGAGCACGTCGAGGTACTCGTCGGCATGGTTGTAGCGCTCGTCGTGCTCGAGCTGGTCCTCGTTGCCCATGTTGCGCGCGGCCGAGGGGAGGTATCCGGTGACGACGTTCCAGCCGACGCGGCCGTTGGTGAGGTGATCGAGCGTGGAGAGCCGGCGCGCGAACGGATACGGATGCTCATAGGCGGTGCCCGCGGTCACGCCGAACCCGAGGTGCTCGGTGACGAGTGCCATGGCCGAGACCAGCAGGAACGGATCATTGACCGGTGTCTGCGTGCCCTGGCGGAGGGTGGCTTCATTGGAGCCGCCATAGACGTCGTAGGTGCCGAGGACGTCCGCGATGAAGATGCCGTCGAAAAGGCCCTTTTCGAGGGTCTTCGCGAGCTCGGCCCAGTAGCGGAGGTCCTTGTACCGGTGGGACTGATCCTCGGGGTGGCGCCACAGCCCCGGCGACTGGTGGCCGACGCAGTTCATGTCGAAGGCGTTGAAGCGGATCTGGCGCGGTGTGTTCTCAGGCATTGCACTCCTCAAGCTGCCAGGCACCGCCGGAGAGGAAGCGCCATACTTGCCCGCACGCATTCCGCCGGGCCGAATCCTCACCTGGGGCACCCCACTACAGCGAGAGGGTTGCCGTCCAACGAACCAGGGCTTTGCGTTGGAACTCTTGATTCTTGGTTCCGACCCTAGACGATGCCCGGGGGCGTCGTCGAGGCAGCCGTGTCATCTGGGGACATCTTGCGTTCCTGCGCACACCGCCACGGGGGCTTGCGCCGCTCCCTGCGGATCTTGCGCAGCAGCGGTGGGTGCGCGGTGTGGGGACTCGCCAGATCTGCACAAGTTTTGCAGGTTCAGTTTCGCGAGTGCGCGTGGGAACAGCCGGAAACGACGACGGCGCCCCTTGATCAGGAGCACCGCCACCGTTCCGCCCTGAATCAGTGCTTGTCCCCCTTCGGACAGCTGATGCTCGGATTCCACTGCGCAAACAGTCCTGCCGGGTTATGTTTCCAGACCCACGCGTGCAGGGTGTGCTTGTACGGCGCTTGCGAATCCGCCGCCTCAGAATCGAAGGTGACCCCTCCGAGCACCGGCGCCTTCTTCGCCGTCGAAAGGAACTCCACCGCAACGAGGCGATATACCTCGTAGTTCCCGTACTTCACGGGCATGTAGACCAGTGCTTCCGGCTTCGAGGCGTCGGTCCTGTCATCGATCAGCTTGCTCTTGGCATAATGCACGCCCATCGCACCCACACCGGGCAACTCGATGCAGTCGGTGACGCGCTCATAGCCATCCTTGATCGCCCGATCCAGCCAGGTATACCGAACGGTGGACTTGAAGATTTCATACACCACTCTCTGGCTGGACGCGTAGTCCGACGAACCTGAATTGCCAGATGATCCCCCGTGCGCGAACGCGGCGCTCGGCGTGAGTCCTGCAGCAAGGACCGCGGTCGCCATCACTGCCGTAATTTTCGCTTTCATTCCATTCATTGCCTGCTCCAACCCCGAAGTACGGATACTCGTAGCGGGAAGAAGGCGCCGTACAGAGGACCGACGGAGTCCGGCCAGCAGCTCGAGGAACCACGGGGAATTGCCGCAGCCTGCATGGGGCCGCCATCATTCGCGCTCTATTCGCTGCCTCTACCGTTGAGTCGGGGCCCTTTCGCACGCGGGGCGTTCGTCAACGGCTGGGTGACACAGCAGTCCTCACCCTCTGGGGCTGCACGTTCGACACGTCCAGGGGGTCGACATGGCGATCGGAAGGACGTTCCCACGTGATGGGGGCTTCAGGTTAGGCCTCCGCCAGGTTGGAGGTCAAGAGGCGATCGGACCTACCTGTCCAGGAGCTGCGGGCTGCTGGCGCGCAGCCTTCCGGTTCTCATGGGTCGGACCATCGGGCACATGTGCTGGACGACGGGAGTCCAGCTCACGCCGCAGCTCGGGAAGGACGGATTCGCCGAACAGGTCCAGCTGCTCGAGGACGGTCTTGAGCGGCAATCCCGCATGGTCGATGAGGAAAAGCTGCCGCTGGTAGTCGCCGAAATACTCCTGGAACGTCAAGGTCTTTTCGAGGACCTCCTGGGGGCTACCCACGCTGAGCGGGGTTTGCGCCGTGAAGTCCTCCATCGACGGTCCGTGGCCGTAGACCGGGGCATTGTCGAAGTACGGCCGGAACTCGTTGACGGCGTCCTGCGAGTTCTTCCGCAGAAAGAACTGGCCGCCCAGGCCGACGATCGCCTGGTCCGCGGTGCCGTGTCCGTAGTGCTCGTAGCGTTCACGGTAGAGGCCGATGAGCTGCATGTAGTGCTCCTTGGGCCAGAAGATGTTGTTGGCGAAGAAACCGTCACCGAAGTAGGCCGCAATTTCCGCCACCTGCGGCGTGCGGATGGAGCCATGCCACACAAAGGGTGCCACACCGTCGAGCGGCCGGGGCGTCGCCGTGAAATTCTGCAGCGGGGCGCGGTGCTTGCCCTGCCAGTTGACGACGTCGTTGTCCCACAGTTGCCGGAGCAGGTTGTAGTTCTCCACCGTGAGGTCCACGCTGTCCTGCATGCTCTTGCCGAACCACGGGTAGACGGGTGCCGTGTTTCCGCGGCCGAGGACGAGGTCCACACGGCCATCGGACAGATGCTGGAGAGTGGCGAAGTCCTCCGCGATCTTCACCGGATCGTTGGTGGTGATCAGCGTCGTGGCGGTCGAGAGGATGATCCGCTCCGTCTGCGCTGCGATGTAGCCGAGGAGAGTGGTCGGGGAGCTGGCGTAGAACGGCGGGTTGTGGTGCTCGCCGGTCGCATAGACGTCCATGCCGATCTCCTCGACCTTCTTCGCGATGGCCACAGCCGCTTTGATGCGCTCATGCTCGGTCGGGACGCGACCGGTGACCGGATCCCTAGTGATGTCGCTGACTGAGAATACGCCGATCTGCATGAGTGCCTCCATCGCTAGTTACATGCTTTTGCATCTAGTGATGTAACAGCGGGCGGGCGTCGGTCATTCCCGCAGGTTGCGGAAGGGACCCGGGTGATTGGTGGACCCGTCGGCGCGTCTGGGAAGATGGAACATGGTCTCCGACGCACAACGCTCCACTGACCTCCTCTCGGACCCGGCCCAGCAGGGGGGCGTGCAGTCCGTTGACAGGGCCGTCGGCGTCCTCGAGATCCTGGCCCGCGACGGCGACGCCGGCGTCAGCGACATCGCGAAGGAAATGGGCATCCACAAGTCCACTGCGTCACGTTTGCTCGGCGCCCTGGTGGCTCGGGACCTGGTGCAGCAGAACAGCGAGCGGGGCAAATACCAGTTGGGATTCGGGATCCTGCGCCTGGCAAGCTCCATCCCGGGCAGGCTGAGCCTCGTGCAGCAGGCACAGCCGGTGCTTCGTTCCCTCGCCGATGAGTTCAGGGAAACCGTCAATCTCGCGGTCCTGCATGCTACTTACGCGATCAACGTGGACCAGGCCATGGGCCCGTCGTCGCTCTCCACCCACGATTGGATCGGCAGCCTCACCCCGCTGCACGCCACCTCGAGCGGAAAGGTGTTGCTGGCTGCGCTGGATGAAGAGGAACGGCTCCGGATCCTGAAGGTCACCGGGCTGCCCGGCCAGACTCCGAAGACCATCACCTCCCGGGCTGAACTGAGCCGGGAACTCACGGAAGTGGCCGAGGAAGGCTACGCCGCTGTGCTCGAGGAGTTCGAGACGGGGCTCAACGCCATCGCCGTCCCGGTCCGCGGACACTCCGGCGCCGTCATCGGTGCCATCAGCCTCTCAGGCCCTGCATTCCGGCTCGACGAGGAACGCATGGCGACTGTGCTCCCCGGGCTCAAGGAGGCCGGCGGGCTGGTCAGCGCACGGATGGGCTACTCGGGCAGCTAACCCGGTACGACGACGTCGGGCGTCGGAACCAGCACGTCGCGCAACGTGTGCGCCAACACCGGTCCTACAGCAGCTTGCTGCTCACCCAGTCGTGGAATGCGCTGATGTGGTGCTCGCTCGGTACCAGGACTCCGCCCTTGGCATAGACCTTGGATCCCATGGCCGGTTGACAGCGTTCACAGGCGTCGAAATCCTGCTGGTTCACGCGGTGGAAAAGCTCCACCGACGCACTGACGTCCTTGCCGCTTTCGACGACGCTGGGCAGGTAGAGCCAGTCGCACTCCACCACGGTGCGGTCCACCGCGAGCGGGAACATGCGGTGAATGATCACGTGGTCCGGCACCAGGTTCACGAAGACCGTGGGCTTGATGGTGATGGCGTAGTAGCGGCGGTCCTGGTCCTCGTCGATGCCCGGAATGCGCTCCAGCCCCTCCGAGCCGTCGACGGTGAAACCCTGGACGTCCACACCGAACTCGGCGCCGTGTCCCACGAAGTACTGCGCCGCGAGTCCATCAGCGAACTCGGGGAGCACCTCTGTGAGTTCGGGATGGATGGTGGCGCAGTGGTAGCACTCCATGAAGTTCTCGATGATGAGTTTCCAGTTCGCCTTCACGTCGTAGGTGATGCGGCGGCCGAGGCTGAGGTTCGCGACGTCGTACCCCTCGATCGCGCGCAGGTCGCCCAACCGCTCCTCGATCGCACCCATGACGTCCTCCTCGAACGACGGCGGCTCGTCCGCCAGGCACAGCCACACGTAGCCGAGGTACTCGCGCACGTGCACATTGACCAGCCCGTACTCCGTCCGGTCGATGTCGGGCATCTTCGTGAGGTTGGGGGCCGCGATGAGCTTGCCCTCGAAGTCGTAGGTCCAGGCGTGGTACGGGCACTGGAAGGACCTCGCTGCCTGTCCCGACTCCTCCATGCACAGCTTGACGCCGCGGTGGCGGCACACGTTGTAGAACGCGCGGATCTGCCCCTTGCGCGTGCGGCTGACGAGGATGCTCTCGCGGCCGATCTGCACCGTCTTATAGGCCCCCGGCTTGGCCAGGTCAGCGGACCACACGGCGCAGAACCACATCTGCTCGAAGATCCGCTCCTGCTCCACACGGAACACGGTTTCGTCCACATACGTGGCCCCCGGCAGCGTCGGGATGAGGCTGGGGGTGTTGATGGAATCCGGGGTGGTGATCTCGGTGCTCACGGAGTGCTCCTAGCAGGCGCGCGAAGAGGGAAAGTGCAGAAGGACGAAGGAGTGTTTGGCCATGAATCAGGAGGAACGATCAGGACACCAGGTAGCTGGAGCGGGCCGAGGCATCCTGCACTCCGGTGGCGCCTGTCGCGGCAAGGGCACCAAGCGCAGCAGCCACGGGACGCTTGAGCGCGCGACGCCACTTCGTGAACAGCCGCGCCTGGTCGAGTCCGAGCACCGCCACCGGGTCCTCCCCGCGGTAGTACACCGCGAGGAAATTCAGCGAGAGCAGGTCTCCCGCCGCCACTTCCACGCGGTCGGAGGTCTCAGCGTTCCCGGCGAACTGGATGGTGGTTCCGTACTGATCGGACCAGAAATATGGCGGTTTGGCTGCCGCCACGGTCCCTCCGGATCCCAGCAGCGCAGCTACTGCCGGCGCCGGGCGCTCAAGTGCCCCGGTCCAGTGCTCAAGACGGCGATGCCGTCCCGTCGCCGGATCGAACCAGGCGGCACAATCGCCCACTGCCACAATGCCGGGAGCGCTCGTGCGCCCGGCTTCGTCACACAGGACACCATCACCAAGGACACCGCCGCCGGTATCGATCCCGGATCCCGCGAGCCAGCCGGTGTTCGGCTGCGCACCGACCCCGACAAGGACGACGTCGGCGGGCAGGTACCGCCCGTTGTCGAGGGTCACGCCGGTGGCCCAGCCCGCACTCGAATGGACCTCCTTCACCCGCGTGCCGGAAATCAGCTCGACGCCGTTGCGCTGGTGCAGCCCCGCAACCACCGATCCCAGGGAAACCCCGAACTGCCGGTGGAAGGGCACCGGATCGGAACCGACCACGGTGACGTGCATCCCGAGAGTTGTGGCAGCGGAGGCGACCTCCGAACCGATGAAGCCGGCGCCTATGACCACGAGCCGCTTGCCCTTCGCGAGGTGGGGAGCCAGATTCCGTGCGTCGGCCAGGGTCCGTAGGGTGAAGGCGTTCCCTATACCGGCGAACTCGGGGCAACGGCGCGCGGAGGCACCGGTCGCGATGACCACGGAATCGGCGGTGACCGTTCGGCCGTCGTCGAGCGTGATGGTCTTCGATGCCGCATCAAGCGATTTCGCGCCGACGCCCAGCAGCCACTGCGCATCGAGGTTCTCGTCCGCATCCTCAAGGAGGAGATCCTGCGCCGATTGGTGGCCCAGGAGGAAATCTTTCGACAGCGGAGGGCGGTCGTACGGTCGCTCGGGCTCGTCGCCAATGAGTACCAGATCACCGTCGAAACCCTGAGCACGCGCGGCCCGGGCAGCCGAGAGTCCGGCGAGCGATGCACCTACTACCGCGAGCGTTTGCATCTAACCTCCTGGGCTTGCTCGTTACGCAACCGTGATCGTATTACGAAACAGCGTGCGGTATAGGGGGGTTGCTGTCAACAGCCTTCCCAACCCCCTTGACAAGCATTCCGCCGGGAGTCACTCTGTTTCATATTGTGACCATTGTTGATCATTACGGAACAAGCCGCTTCCTGCGAAAGGGCAGTGACAGAGGCCTCATCTTGCACAAAGCCTGCCCCCTGAAGGACCTCGCTCCCGGCGACGCCCTGCGCCTCGACACCTCACCACCCATCGCCGTATTCCACATCGAAGAGGGCGAACTCTTCGCGCTCGATGACACCTGTACTCACCAGGACGCATCCCTCGCCGACGGCTGGGTGGAGGACTGCGAGGTGGAATGCCCGCTGCACGCCTCCAAGTTCAACCTCCGTACGGGCGCCGTCGATGCCCCTCCCGCAAAGCTTCCCGTCCGTGCGCACCGGGTGTTCGTGGTGGACGGCGACATCCTGGTTGAGGAGTCCTCGCAGGCTCCCAACCTCCCCCCGGGAGTGGCAGTGGACGGGACACGCGCATAACCGCTCCAGTGTTGAGCGCCGCACGCAGCGCTGCGCCCGGCAGCGGAACGAGCGCGGCCGCCGCCTCGCAGAACTTCTTCTCCAACCCGACACCGAAACCCCGCTTCGTCCTGACGCTCGCGTGCCCCGAGCGACGACGACTTCACAACGCCACTCTGAAATACTTCCGCACAGCAGTGGTCACGATCGGCGGGATATTCGTGACCGCAGTGTGGCTGTCCTACGTCGGCGAGTTCCGGTGGGAGCTCTACACGTCCGCCGAGAACGGGCTGAAGCTGTGGGATGTCCTGTTCGAAGCGGGCCGGGAATCCGGCATCATTGCGGCAGGGCGCCGTGCCGGTGTACCTGGATGGCGAGGCAGCAGGATATGTGACCAGCGCAGCCTACTGCTACTCGGTGCGTCGGCCCATCGCCTACGCCTGGCTCCCGGCTCGGGTGGACGTGGGCGATGCCGTTCACATCGAGTACTTCGGGCAGCGGATTCCGGCGACGGTCGCTGCCGAGCCCCTGGTGGATCCCGGAATGACCCGCCTCCGGCTGACCTGCGCGATGCGGTGCCCGGGTGTGCCGACGACTGCGGCACCGGACGGGTCATATCGACCCAACCGGTGCCGCGATCATCGAGAGATGCTTCGGGCGTTTATTCTGCGCTAGTTGGCGAAGACGTCCTGCAGCTTGTCCTGGGGTGTCCAGAGTGCCACGGAGTCGCCGCCGTTGTTCAGTACGGAGGAAGTGAGTCCGTTGTAGTAGGCCCCGGCACTGTTGGTACCCGGCCCGGTGTAGACGCGCAGCTCAGCGCCGGCGGCAAGGACATACCCGTTGCCCACGGTGAGCACGTTGTTCGCTGCGTCCCGGACGAGGTAACCGCTGACGTCGATACTGTGGTTGCTGGTATTCCGCAGTAGCACGTACTCGCCGTTCTCCGGCTGGACATCGTCGCCTGCGGGGTTGCTCACCGAGTCCGCGATTTCCACGCCACTACCGGGGAAAACCGGGGGGCCCGTGAGGAGGCGTGCATTCTGGATCGGGAAGTCGGTGGTGACGGCGTCGACGCCCAGGTCGAGCGAAGCCTGCACGGCCTCGGGGGAATTGACCGTGTACACACCCAGCACCAGCCCGGCGGCCTTCACCTCGGCAACGTTCTGTGCGCTCAGCACGCGGTAGTTGGTTCCTACTGAGTCGGCGAATCCGGCCCAGGACTCAAGTACTGCCGGGCCCGGAACCACACCGGACAGCTGCTGCAGCTCGATCTCGGGCGCCAGTTCCGCGAACTTCCGGTTGGATGCTTCGTCAAAGCCCAGCACCTGGATCTTGTCCCGGGATACCAGCTGCTGCCACAACGGGTCGGTTCGCAGTTCCTCGGCGACGAGCTGCTCGACCCCCGGAGAGTTCACCGGCGACTTGATCTCGATGTAGACACCGGTCTGGGTGGTGGCAATCTTCGCAGCGTCATCCAGGTGGGGAATGCGTTCACCCTCGTACCGCTCGTCGAAGTAGGAGCCGGCGTCGAGCTGCTGCAGCTCGTCCCAGGTGAACGAGGTGATCGGATTGTTCGCACGCTCCGGGAACACCTCCTCCA
This sequence comes from Arthrobacter sp. H41, assembly GCF_000520535.1. Lineage (GTDB taxonomy): Bacteria > Actinomycetota > Actinomycetes > Actinomycetales > Micrococcaceae > Arthrobacter_D. Next base: position 3,345 of record NZ_KI914791.1, on the reverse strand, counting down.
CATTGGTGGTGCGGGCCGGTGTGTCGTCGTGGAACAGGAACGGCACGCCGTCGGCGCTGAGCTGCACGTCGATTTCGAAGAAGTCGGCACCCGAGGTGCGGCCGTCCTCGAAGGCTGCCACCGTATTCTCAGGCGCAGTCCCCGCTGCTCCGCGGTGACCGATAAGGGTCGGGGCGCTGTCCTGTACCTGCGCTTCAGGCTGCGCGACGGCGGCCGGGGCCACGAGGAGCGAAAGCCCCGCTGCGGCAGCGGACGCACCGGTCAGGGTCCGAGCTATACGAGTTGCCATAGGAAAATTCCCTTCGTTGGAGGGGGATCGACGTCCCCCCTCCACACAGGGTTTCCCGCGCCGGCGTCCCGAAGGTCAACGGTGAGTGAACGCGGAATGAAACAGCAGGAGCCGCAGCCCGGGAAGCTTGCAAAGCCCGGGAAGCCCGCGAATACGGGAACGGTCAGCTATCCTCGAAGCCATTGACTCGCCGACACCTCAGGACAGGAACTCCGTGACGCTTCCCGCGCAGAATCAGACAACGGGCCTGGAGCTACTGGCCGCCCTGGCTCAGGCCCGGCAAGGCACCGCTTTCTTCGCCGGCCAGCTCGAACGGCTCAGTAACGCCGAACTCGACGGCGCCTCGCTGCTGCCGAACTGGACCCGTCGGCACGTGGTGTCGCACGTCGCCTACAACGCCAAGGCGATTTCCCGCCTGGTTGCCTGGGCCGCCACCGGAGTGGAGACGCCCATGTACCCCTCCATCGAGGTGCGCAACGACGAGATCGCCCATGGCGTGAATCTCGGCCCTGTTGCGTTGCGGAAGCTGTTCCGGGACACGGCGGAGCAGCTCGACGCCGACTGGGACAACCTTCCCGCGGCATCCTGGCATTCCACCGTCCGGACCATTCAGGGCCGGGAGGTCCCAGCGACGGCGGCTGTCTGGATGCGGAGTCGCGAACTGTGGGTGCACGCCGTCGACCTGAACAACGGTGCAGGCTTCGACGACCTTCCGGACTCGGTGCTGGCTCGACTGCTGGATGACATCACCGGCGCGTGGAGCGCCCGCGGCGCAGACACAGGGCTTGCGATCGGAATCACCGACGACGACGGCACGGTCCGGCAGCTTCTCGGCAAAGCACAACCGGAAACCGGGGAAGGGCGCGGCGACGGCGCAGTCCGGGAAAGCGACCCAGCGAACGGCGAGGCGACGGAAATTTCAGGCACACTGGCCGCTGTCGCACAGTGGGCAAGCGGCCGCGGAACCTCCGGCGTGACGGCCCGCAAGTCGTCCGCCCAGGGTGCCGCTCCCCTGTCCGGCATCGTTACGGCGGAGGTTCCTGCGGCGCCCGCCTGGCTCTGATCCAGGGCACGCGCTAGAACTGGATTCCCCGCGACAGACCGCCGTCCACCAGGATGTTGGCGCCCGTGGTGCGGCTCGAGAGCGGACTCGAGACGAAGACCACGGTGTCCGCGATCTCCTTCGGGGTGCCCATCCGGTGCGTGGGATTGAGCCCCATGGCCATGGAGAAAAGCTCAGGGTTCTCCTCCTGGATGATCTGCCACGCGCCACCCTCGTGGAAGGTGTTGCCGGGAGATACGGTGTTGGCGCGGATGCCTTTCTCGGCAAGCTGGAACGCCAGCCCGGCCAGGTACGCAACGAGTGCCGACTTCACCGTTCCATAGGGCCCGGAGGCGAAGTCCACCTCACGTCCCGAGACGCTGGAGATTCCGACGATCGACGGCGCGGTACTTTTCTCCAGATAGGGCATGGCGGCTTTCACCAGGCGGACCGTGCCCAGCAGGTCCACGCGCAGCGACGCTTCCCAGCTCTCCTCGGTGTCGGGAAATGCGAGCGCACTCACGTTGCTCACCACCAGGTCGATGCCGCCGAAGTCCTTCCCCACCGACCCCACCCAGTGGGCCACCGCGCCGCCGTCGCCCATGTCGACGGCACTCCCGGCGACCCGTACCTTCCGCCCGGCGAGAGCGGCTTCAGTCTCCGCAATCTCGTCGGTATTTCGAGCACAGAAGGCGACGTTCGCGCCCTCGGCGGCAAAGGATTCCACGATGGCCCGCCCGATGCCCCGCGTACCTCCGGTCACGAGCGCCGTCCTGCCGTTCAGCTGTAGATCCATGGCTCCTCTTTCATCAGTGGGGTCAAATGAGCTGTGCGCCTCGCTGGCGCAGGTCCGCGTGCATGCCGCTGTAGGCATGGGCTTCCGGGAAGAGCTGCTTCGCCGCCTTCACCACCACGCTGTAGTTGGCATCCACCGCGTTGGCGATCGGGGCCAGCGCGGTCTGGGTGAGCAGCTGGTAGGCGTCCAGCTGGTGCAGCCCGAACAGTTCCCCGAACCAGCGCACCATCTCGAGCTGGCCGATGCGCCAGGAGTCCTCCATGGGACGCGATGATCCAACGGCCATCCACTGCGCGTCCGTCTCGAGGCGGGGCCACGCCGGCGCCCCGCCCTTGATGAGTTCGACGATGATGGTCGAGTTCATTGCACCCTCGACGGCGGTTCCACAGGCCTCACCCTCGCCCTGCCGGTAGTGGCCGTCACCGATCGAGAACAGCGCACCCTCCACGTTGACGCCGAGGTACACGGTGGTGCCGGCCCGCACGTCGGGCGCATCCATGTTGCCGCCGAACCGCTCCGGAACCAGCGACGACCGCACCTCACCGCCGGGCGGTGCAACACCCACCGTCCCGAGCATCGGTTCGAGCGGGAGCGCCACCTCGAAGTCGCCGAAACGAGCCTGGAAACCGACGGTGCCCCGCACCGAGTCCACATGATAGATCCATGTGGTGTCGGGCAGCGGGTCCTGGAGGAAAGCCGTGCGGTCGGTGCTGGTCAGCCCGCCGAAGAAGGGAATGGTGGCTGAAGCACCGTAGGACCGGGCTGGAGTCAGGTCCACGATATGCAGCGCGAGGGTGTCCCCGGGTTCTGCGCCCTCCACATGGAACGGACCCGTCTGGGGATTGACGAACCGCAGGTCCACTTTTTCGCCTGACACGTCATCCACCGAGGTCAGGGCGTTGTTGAAGGCGTCCTCCGACCAGAGCCTGAGTGCGGTTCCCGGCTTGATCCTCAGGACCGGCGCGCTCCCGCCGAAGGTATACACGAGCTGGTCTCGGCGGGGATGGTATTCAATCGTCTCCATGAGGGGATGCTACGCAGGGCAGGACGCCTTGACCACCCCCGCGCTCCTCCCTAGCGTGGGAGCATGAGCCAAGCAAATATCAACTTCTACTTCGACCCGGTCTGCCCCTTCGCCTGGATGACCAGCAAGTGGGTGCGGATGGTCATGGCCGAACGCGACTACGAGGTGGAGTGGCGATTCATCTCGCTGCGGCT
>NZ_KI914790.1:26015-32328 GCF_000520535.1 Arthrobacter sp. H41 | reverse complement strand
CCGCTGGGCAGAAGGGCACCGGGCGGTGGACGGTGGTCTCGGCCCTGGAACTGGGCAGCCCGACCTCGGGGATCGCGGAGTCCGTGTTCGCCCGGGCCCTGTCCTCCCAGAAGGAACAGCGGGTCCTGGCGCAGGGCATCCTGCAAGGACACGAGGAATCTATCGAGGTCCCGGAGTCCTTCGTGGAGGATGTGCGCCTGGCCCTGTATGCCTCGAAGCTGGTCAGCTACGCCCAGGGCATCGATATGCTCACGAATGCGGCGAAGGAATACGGGTGGGAGCTCAAACTCGAGGAGATCGCCTCGCTGTGGCGTGCCGGGTGCATCATCCGCGCCGAACTGCTCGATGACATCATGAAAGCCTACGCCCAGGCCGAGACCCGCCCGGCGAACCTGCTGCTGGCCCCCGCGTTCGCCGAGTCGATCGCCGGCGCCGTGCCGGCCTGGCGCCGGGTCGTGGCGACCGCGGTGCGGCTCGGGATTCCGGTACCGGTGTTCTCCGCGTCCCTGGCCTACTACGACGGCCTGCGCCGGGAACGCCTGCCCGCGGCCCTGACCCAGGGCCTGCGCGACCTCTTCGGAGCCCACACCTACCAGCGCGTCGACACCGACGGCACCTTCCACACCCTCTGGGGCGAAGACAAAACCGAAATCGAGGCCACCGACACCCACTGACAACAAAACCGCCTTCCCACTCGATGGGAGGGCGGTTTTGTGGGCGTGGCTCAGCCAGGATGGATGTGCGGTTCGTCGTCGGTTCCGCTGAAGGTTCTGCGGCTGATGGTGATGAGCAGCAGCGCGATCGGCGTGATCAGGATCGCCACCGCTGCGGCCCAGAGGAAGACCGCGGAGTAGCCGCTGGTCAGAGCCTCCGCGGTGGTCCCACCCGAGGCAGCAGTGGTCCCATCTGAGGCGGCGGTGGCAGCGGCTGCGATGGTACTGAACAGGGCGATACCGAGTGAACCACCGATCTGCTGGGATGCGTTCACCAGCGCGCTGGCGACGCCGGAACCATCCTTATCGACTCCGAACAGGGCGAGGTTCTGCATGGGCACGAACACCGTGCCCAGGCCCACGCCCATCAGGATGAGTGCGGGCAGCATGTTGACCGCGTAGCTGCCATCGGCACTGACTTGCGTGAGCCACAGCATGGCGGCAGCCAGAAAGACCGGACCAGCTGCGGTGGGAATCTTCGCACCGAGTTTGGGCAGGTTCCTGGCGACGACGGCGGCGGTGATGATCAGCACGACGGTCATGGGCAGCGACGCGAGGCCGGCCATGAATGGCGCGAACCCGAGCACGATCTGGAGGTAGTAGTTGATGAACAGGATGCCGCCTATGAGGACAGCGCCTGCGAGGAAGGAGGCGAGGAACGCCGCCCCACGGTTACGTTCGGTGGCGATGCGCAGCGGCAGAAGCGGGTGCTTCACCCGGGCTTCGACCAGGACGAACAGCACCATCAGGATAACGCCGGCAAGGATGAAGCCCCAGGCTCCGGGCGCGCCCCAGCCATGCTCGGCGTTGGTGAAACCGTAGACCAGGGAGCCCAAACCCAGAGCGGCCAGGATGACGCCTGGCCAGTCATATCTGGTCGAGCCTTCTGCTTTGCTTTCGCGGACCAGGGCAGCAACGCCGATGAGGGCAACGATGGCAATCGGCACATTGACATAGAAGCACCAGCGCCAGGAGGCGTATTCGGTCAGGTATCCGCCAAGCAGAACGCCGATGGCAGCCCCGACACCACTGAGGGAGCCAAAAATCGCGAATGCTGTGCCACGGCTTCTGCCACCGGGGAACGCAACGGTGAGAAGGGCGAGAGCGGATGGTGCCAGCAGGGCAGCGAACACGCCCTGCAGCGCGCGGGCGCCGATGAGGACCGATGGGTCTTGAGCAATGCCGCCGAGAATGGACGCGACGGCGAATCCGGTGGCAGACCAGATAAAGGTCCGCTTACGCCCCCAGAAATCCGAGATGCGACCGCCAAGCAGGAGGAAGACAGCATGGACCAGACGAACCTAGTCGCCGAGAATCGAGGCGAGACGCTGGAGGGCAGGCAGGCTTTCCTGGATCTGTGCCTGCTCAGCTGGGAGCAGTTCGGATGCCGCTCCGGCGAGGGCGCCGGCCCAGGCCGCCTCAAGGAGTGTCTTGATGCGGAGGGACTCTGTTGTGGGATGCAGCGTGACGTAGCGCTTGTCCGCGGCGTCGCGGGTGCGGGTCACCAGCCCTCGCGCCACCAGTTCCCGCAGTTGGGTGCTGACATTGCTGAGCTGCCGGTCAAGGCGGGAGGCCACTTCAGCAACCGTGATCCCGGGATGGTCCTCGATCACGCGCAGAATGTCGAGCACTCCGTTCGGGAGCAGGGGAACTTTCGTGCCCTCGTGCGATTTGCGCCGCACGTCCGAGGAGATATCAATCAACGCCACGGCGAGGGCCCGGGGGTCCACCACCTGGGGCTGTGGCGCGTCCGGTTCGATATTGTCCATCTCCTCAGCATATGGCGCGGCCGCCGGCTCGCACTCGACGGTCCGCGTTCCACTGAGCGGCGTTGAACCGCCGTCCCCAGAAAGCTGATGGTCGACCGCATGGAAGCGGCACCGGCAAGAGAGCCGGTGCCGCCGAACGCGACGCTGGTTCCTGCGCGGACAGGATCACTGTGGCGCTGAGGACTACGCGAGCGCGCTCAACCTGGACTTCCGTCCGGCGAACAGTGCGTGGTCGGCCGAGAGCCGGCCGGGCCCGACCAGCGCGATGGCCAGGGCGGCTGTGCCGAGCAGCAGGACCAGCTCGAAGCCGTTGCTGGCTACGAAGACGCCCGCATTGAGGTGGACCAGCACCAGGGCGCCGAGCATGTCCAGGGTGAGCAGGAGCGCGATGGGCCGGGCGAGGACGCCGATGATGAGGGCGATACCGCCACCCAGTTCCAGGATGGCGATCAGTGGGGCCACGATCTCGGCCAGGGGGATTCCCATCTCGCCGAAGGCGGCCTGGGTCCCGGCGATGGTCCACTCATTGAACTTCTGCCAGCCGTGGGCGGCGAAGAGGAAGCCGACGACGACGCGCAGAAGAGCGCGCGCGATTGTGGACTGCGTTGGGTTTTTCATTGAGGAATTCCTTCTCTGGGGTGGGCCGTAAGGCACCGAGGTGAGCATTGAGGCGACGCCAGCTGGCCGGCGTCGCCGAAACAGGTGCTACTACTGGCGAACCAGCCCGAATCCGCCGGTCCACTGAATTTTTTCGCCAGCAGCCAGGGTCAGCTGCAGGAAGCCCATTGCTTCCAGTTCGCGGGCACGGGTGAGTGAACCGGCATCCACGGCGTCCACCCCGCCACCCTTCACGGCGGCGGCGAGCGCGTCCTTGGCCGCGGCGTCGTCACCGGCGATGAGCACGGTGGTCTGGTTGGGGCCAACAGCCTTGGAGCCCAGTGTGGCGGCGAAGCTGGTATTGAACGCCTTCAGCACCCGCGAGGAGGGCAGTGCTGCAGCGAGTTCAGCGGTGGCGGAACTGTTGGCCGGGACCACCAGGGAGTCGAAGGTGTCGAAGTCGAGCGGATTGGTGATGTCGACAACAATTTTCCCGGCCAGCTGATCGCCGTAGCGCCCGGCAATTTCCTGCAGCGCAGGATAAGGGACAGCGAGGACAACGATGTCCCCATTAACCGTGGCACCGGCATCCTGGGAACCGATGTGTTCGACCGATGAGCCGCCCGCCGCAACAACACCGGCGATCGCGGTGCCCATGTTGCCTGAACCGAAAATGGTGAATGAGGTCATGAGGTGCTCCTTTGAGTTAAAACTTGTAGGTACAACAATTAGGCTAACATCGATTACTTGTAGATACAACCATCAATTAGGATAGGTCCATGACTGATACACAGTGGTTGACCGAGGATGAGCGAACCGCGTGGATCCGGCTGGCCGCAGTGCTCGAGCTACTGCCGGGCGCACTTGATGCCCAGCTCACCCGTGACGTTCAGCTGACGCATTTCGAGTACTTTGTGCTCGCCATGCTGTCGGAAGCTCCGTCCCGGACCCTGCGCGTCGCCGGGCTCGCCGCGCAGACCAACGCTACCCTGCCGCGCTTGTCCCGGGTGCTGACCGGCCTTGAGAAAAAGCACCTCGTGGAACGGACCGAGTGCAGCGAGGATCGCCGGGCGAAGAACGTCACCCTCACCGAAGCGGGGTGGCAGAAGGTGCTTCGGTCAGCGCCGGGGCATGTAACGAACGTGCGCAACCTGGTCCTTGACCAGCTCACTCCCGAACAGATTGCCCAGTTGTCCCTCATTGCGGCCCAACTGCTCAAGCGGCTCGACCCCGACGCCCGAATGTTCGTCTCCGCCCAGCCGTGATGCCCTATCGGGGTGCGGCACCCTGATGTGAATGGAAAATTCCGCTCCCATATACATGGCGAAACGATTCTGCGTGGAAGCGCCCTGTAAAGACTTGCCGCCCCCAGGGCTGTCGAGTCGGCGTCAATGCCCCGGATGCTTGACATGACGCCTAAGTGACGTCACTCTGGTGTCATGGATTTGCAACAGTATGTCGACGACCTCCAACAACAACTGGGAGCCGCGGCCGAAGCAGGCGGCCAGCAGGCGCGCGATCTCGCAGATCGTCTTACCGCACCACTCGAGACAGCGACCCGGCTGGTCCTGCTGGAAGCGCTGGCTGCCGCAGCAGCTGAAATCACCCGCGAACTTGCACCGAGCTCTGTAGATGTCCGCCTTCGTGGACGGAACCCCGAGTTCGTGGTGACGTCACCGGCACCAAGTGCGGATTTCGACGGCGGCTCCGACGACTCCGATGCCCGCTTCCCCGGCGTGGCCGACGGCGCCGAGGAGACTGGAACATCAAGGGTCACGCTGCGCCTGCCGGAACAGCTCAAATCACGCATCGAGGAAGCTGCCGCGCGTGAGAAGCTTTCGGTCAACTCATGGCTTGTCCGTTCCGTCACTGCCTCTCTTGATCAGGCGGGCCCGGGTTCGCGGCCCGGCGCGCGGAAGCCGTCGAGCGGACGCCGTTACAGCGGATGGGTACAGTGATGCCCAACGCTTCGGTTTCGCCGCCCTCCCTCCCCGAAAGCCATCCCATTCGAACAAGGGAAACCTCATGCCGAGTTTCGTAACTTCCGAACCGATATCCCTCATCGTCGATCTCAGCGTCGGAGAGGTCCGAGTCACAGCCAGTGACCGCGATGACGCCGTCGTCGACGTACGTCCGAGCAACGAGGCCAGGGCCTCCGACATCAGGGCCGCAGAGCAGACGCGTGTCGAGTTCTCCAATGGCACCCTACTCATCCAGGGACCCAAGGAATGGAAGCGGTACGCGATCCTGAGGCACAACGGCTCCGTCGACGTCACCGTTGGTCTTCCATCCCGCTCCGAGATCCGCGGCGATGCCGGAATGGGCCGCTTCGAATGTGGCGGAGAACTCGGGCGATGCGAGCTCAAGACAGGGGTGGGCCGTATCCGGCTCGACCGGACAGGTGCGGTACGAGCCCAGACGGGCTATGGCGACATCGTCCTCGACCAGGCAGTCGGTGATGTCGACGTCAAGACCGGCTCGGGCGACATCACCATCAACGGCGTCGACGGCCCTGCCACCATCAAGAATTCAGACGGGGATATCCACGTGGGTGAGACCACCGGGGACCTCCGCATCAAGGCCGCCAACGGAAATATCTCGATCGGCCGTGCACAGGTCTCGGTCGCCGCGAAATCCGCCAATGGAAACGTTCGGATCGGTGAAGCCGTCCGCGGCTCCGTCGTCCTTGAAACAGCTGCCGGGGACGTTGCGGTGGGCATCCCGGAAGGCACTGCGGCCTGGCTCGATGCGAGCACGCAGTATGGAAAAGTACGCAATTCGTTGAGCGCATCCGAGGGGCCCGGGGAATCACTGGAGACGGTCGAGGTCCGCGCCCGCACGTCCTACGGGAACATCGAAGTTCACCGCTCGCGTACGCACCAAGCCAGGGCCGGAAGAGGATAGACGCCCCAACTGACAAGCATTGAGGAGCGGAGGCAAGAAACCTCCGGAAGCCATCGGCTTCCGGAGGTTTCCATCTGTAGCGGTGCCGGGACTCGATCCCGGGACCTCACGATTATGAGTCGTGCGCTCTAACCAGCTGAGCTACACCGCCATAAATGAGCTTGCCCGCAACCATCATTCTATTGGATGCGGGCCCCTCATTTTCGAGCCCCCCACCGGAATCGATCCGGTGACCTCGTTCTTACCAAGAACGCGCTCTACCACTGAGCTAGGGGGGCAACAGCAAGAAACTTTACCAGTTCCCCGCCGCTGGTGTGAAATCGTCGACCG
>NZ_KI914790.1:15765-25915 GCF_000520535.1 Arthrobacter sp. H41 | reverse complement strand
AGGGTGAATTCAGCTAGTTCCTACCACTGGTCGTTCTGTGCGCTCGAGCGTCCGGCACCGGCCCCGGCACCCTTTCCGGTGCGTGCCTTGCGGGCACTGTCTCCGCTGAAGCGGGTGTCGCCGTCGCGCTTCTTGGAGTCGTTGTTGAAGTCCTTCTTGAAGGGCTTCTTGAACTCCCCTGCACCGCGGGCTCCGGCCGGCTTGCGGCCCTTGTCGAGCTCGAGGTGGATGAGCTCCCCACCGATGCGGGTCTTCGACAGCGCGCGCAACTGGTCCTTGCTGAGATCCGCGGGGAGCTCCACGAGGGTGTGGTCTGCGCGGATGTCGATGCCACCGATCTGGGCGGAGGAAAGCCCGCCCTCGTTGGCGATGGCGCCGACGATCGAACCGGGCATGACCCGCTGGCGGCGTCCTACGGCGATGCGGTACGTTGCATTGCCCTCGGTGAGGGTGCGGGTCGGTCCGCGTGAACCGAAGGCATCCTTGCGCCCCTCGGAGCGCTCGCGCTGCCCCGCCGGTGCCACCGGGATGTCCTTGACGAGGATCGGATTACCGTTCTGGGCCATGACGGCCAGTGCGGCCGCAATCTCGGCCGCCGGAACGTTGTGCTCCTGCTCGTAGTTCGCAATCAGGTTGCGGAACTCGGAGACGTCCTCGCCCGCCAGGGTCTCGGTGATCTTGCCCGCGAACTTGACCATGCGCAGTTCGTTGATGGTCGCCGTGGAGGGAAGTTGCATCTGCTCGACGGGCTGGCGTGTGGCCTTCTCGATGGAGCGCAGCAGGTACTTCTCACGCGGGGTGATGAAGAGGATAGCGTCGCCGGAACGGCCCGCGCGACCTGTGCGGCCGATGCGGTGCACGTAGGACTCGGTGTCGTGCGGGATGTCGTAGTTCACGACGAGCGAGATCCGCTCCACATCGAGTCCGCGGGCTGCGACGTCGGTCGCCACGAGGATGTCGATCTTGCCGTCACGCAGGGCCTCGACCGTGCGCTCACGCTGCTGCTGGGGAATGTCTCCGTTGATGGCTGCTGCCGAGAAGCCCCGTGAACGCAACTTGTCCGCCAGATCCTCGGTGGCCATCTTGGTGCGCACGAAGGCAATGATGCCGTCGAATTCCTCGACCTCGAGGATGCGGGTCATGGCGTCGAGCTTGTGGGGGCCCATGACCTGCAGGTAGCGCTGACGCGTGTTGGTGCCGGTGGTGGTCTTGCCCTTGACGGAGATCTCGGCGGGATCGTTCAGGTACTTCTTGGCGATCCTGCGGATGGCACCGGGCATGGTGGCTGAGAACAGGGCAACCTGCTTCTCTGCCGGCGTTGACGAGAGGATCTGCTCCACATCTTCGGCAAAGCCCATGCGGAGCATCTCGTCGGCCTCGTCGAGCACCACGTACTCAAGGTTCGACAGGTCGAGCGAACCCTTGGAGATATGGTCGATGACACGCCCGGGAGTACCGACGACTACCTGGGCGCCGCGGCGCAGGCCGGCGAGCTGCGGGCCGTACGGTGATCCGCCGTACACCGGAAGAACGGTGAAACCGTCCATGTGGCGTGCGTAGGAGGTGAACGCCTCGGCCACCTGGAGCGCGAGCTCGCGGGTCGGTGCGAGCACCAGGACCTGGGTGTGCTTGCTGGGTCCGCCATTGATATCGGCGAGCTCCGCCATCTTCGACAGCGCGGGAATGGCGAACGCCGCCGTCTTGCCGGTGCCCGTCTGGGCCAGGCCGACGACGTCGCGTCCTTCGAGGAGCGCCGGAATGGTGGCGGCCTGGATAGGGGACGGCTTTTCGTAGCCGACGTCGTTGAGAGCGGCGAGGACACGGCCGTCGAGGTTGAGGTCGGCGAAACGGATGTCGACGCCGTCGTCCTCCGCGGGTACCTCGGCTGCGGGGGCAACAGCGGCCGGGGTCTCGATTGCTGAGTTGTTCTCGGTGTTTTCCAGGGACAGATTTTCAGGCATGAGGGAAGAACCTTCAGATAGATGCCGGACGGCCCGGATGGCGGGAGCCAACAGGTGCCGTATGTACATAGAAATCCGGCACTGTTTCAATCCCGCGGCAGGACTTCTCGTCACAACTGGTTCTCTGCTCTCTCAGCAGTGATGTGTGACGTTTTCTTCTAGCCGGCGCTCCCTGATGAATCTGCCCGCCTGTTCTGCAGCGGGCCCCAAACACAACCTATCCAGCCCTTGAAGGGGCGAAAATAAAGGGAATACCGGTGTGGGGGATATTCCAAGTCTACTGCACGTCGCGGGCGAGCGCGCCCGAAAACCCGACGACGGTGGGTGACCTTGCCCACGTCGGATTGCGTCCACCCGGATTCAGCCGGCCGCAGGGCATATCGGATGGCTGGATTCAGCCGGTCCGCAGGGCATGGAGTGCGGATTTCCGCACCTGCGGCGACAGGGCCGGCTCCCTGGCGGCATCGGCGTCGAGCAGTCGCTGGGCGGCGACCGCATCGATCCCGGCAAAGACCTGGGCCGCAGTGATGCCGTGGGCGGGCACACTGAGCACCTGCACGGTGTCCCCCGCTGTAATGGCACCCCGCTGGACGACGCTGAGGTAGGTTCCCAACCGGTTGGCCTCGGAGAACCGTTTCACCCAGTTCTTTTCACCCAGGCGACGTGCGAAGTTGACGCACGGGGTGCGGGGCATGGTGGTTTCGAGGATCACGGTGTCCCCTACCAGCCAACGTTCTCCGATGACCGCACGGCTGGCGTCGATGCCGGCTACCCGGAGGTTCTCCCCGAAGAGACCAGGATCCACGGTGCGGCCGAGTTCGGCGCTCCAGTAGTCGGCGTCGTCCTGCGAATAGGCGTAAACGGCCTTCAGCGGGCCGCCGTGGTGCTTGCGGCTGGCCTGGATGTCACCGGTCAGGCCGAGGGTGTGTACGTTCACCTCGCCGTTCACCGGTCGCTTGTCGATGGCGGTGACTCCGGTGGAATCACGAGTGGGGAGGAGTTCATGCACGCGGCATACTGCCACCACGGAACCAGTCGTCATGCCGATATCCTATGGCGCCGGAGGAGTCGGCGCCGATGCCGGACGCGCCGCGTGCGCCGCTTCGGCGTTTCCACCGGCGGCATTCCCACCGATGGGATTCGACGCGGCCCGCTTGCCGCCGGCACTCGCCGCGGCCCGATCGCCGGAGGCAGGTCCGCCGGTTGCAGGACGGAGCGCCCGCGTCAGCAGCACCCAGAACACCAGGATCGCCAGGCCGCAGAAGACGCCGGCGCTGGAGGCCATGAGCCACCCGGTGGTCAGCTGGGAGTTGAGGTCCTCGGCACCCAGCAGCGTGCCGATGGTCTTGGGCGAGTAGATGAACACGGGCAACGTGAGAACGAACAACACTCCGGCGGCGTAGCGGTACCCCTTCCGGTTCTTCGGCAGGGAGAAGAACTGGGCAGCGAGGACCGGAAGGATGATGGCGATCCACACCCAGTGGTGCGACCACGAGATGGGCGAGATGAGCAGCATGAGCAGCGCCGTCGCCGTCATCCCGATGAAACGGTCACCTCGTGCATGAGCGCCTCGGATCACGTACGCGGCGGCGCCGACGAGCGCCAGTGACACTCCGAGCCACGGGAGAAAGGACGGGAAATCCGGGCCACCGAAATGCAGGATCGCGCCGCGCACCGACAGGTTGTCCACGTACCCCTCCCCGCCGATCCGGCCCGTGTCCCGCAGCATCTGCAGCCAGTAGATTCGGGATTCCGAGGGGAGCAGCAGGAAGCCGAGCCCGATAGTCCCGAAGAATCCGGCCGCCATGTTCCGCAGTTCGCGCCACTCGCCTCGCATCAGGAAGTAGAGGCCGAAGACCAGCGGGGTCAGCTTGATGCCGGCGGCGACTCCGGTGACCATCCCCGTGGGCCACCTGCGATGCGGCCCCGACAGCAGGTCCACGATGATCAGCGCGAACAGGAGGATGTTGATCTGCGCGAAGGCCATGGTCTCGCGCCAGGGCCCCAGCAGGCAGATCAGCCCGGCACCGGCGATGGCGGCCGGCAATGCCACGGGATGGCCCAGCACCGCACGCATGCTGGGAAGGCCCGTCGAGTAGCGGGCCACATGGACTGCCGTCGCGAGCGCCGTGAGGACGGAGAGCGCCACGAAAATCACCGCGCCGATTTCGGCGGTCACCAGGGTCAGCGCAGTGAACAGCAGGGCGGCGAACGGCGGGTAGGTGAACAGGAGCGATCCCTCACCCTCACCGAACGAGCGGGTATACAGCGAACCGTCGCCGTCCACCACGCTCTGGCCGCCCATCCGGTAGACGCGGAAATCCAGGCCGATGAAGTTGGCCCAAGACAGCGACCACAGCACCAGGGCCGCGAAAACGACGACGGCGGCAATGAGGGTGAGCACCCGGACCACCGGTGGGCTACTGGTCAAACGCATGCATCATCCTTTGCCTGTGGGGTGGTTGCGGCACCGTTGGAATGACCCGATTCATCGCCCGGCGGCTCATCCAGTGTAGCTACGGGCCGCGGCTCGCGCAGGCAAGCGGGTATGTTGGAAATTCCGGACCCCTCCCGAAAGGCTCCCCCTCCATGGCCACGTCCCCGCGCGGAAACTCTGCTCCCATTCCCCTGACCGCCGTGATCAACGCCCATGTGGTGCCGATCGACGGCGATCCCTTCGACGGCACCGTGGTGTTCGACGGCGGCACGATCACCGCCCTCGGTGCGGACGTGCAGGTGCCCGAGGGTGCGGCCGTGATCGATGCCGACGGCAAATGGCTGCTGCCCGGCTTCGTCGACGCTCATGTGCACCTGGGTACTCATGAGGAAGGCGAAGGCTCCGCGGGAGACGACACCAATGAGATGACCGATCCCAATACCGCCGGTGTGCGTGCCCTTGACGCCATCAACCCGTATGACCCCGGCTTCGACGACGCGCTCGCAGGCGGCGTCACCACCGTCAACGTCAACCCGGGTTCCGGCAACCCCATCGGCGGCCTTGCCGTCGCCATCCACACCCATGGCCGGTATATCGAGGAAATGCTGCTGCGCTCCCCCAGCGGCCTGAAATCCGCACTGGGTGAGAACCCCAAGCGTGTGTACGGCGACAAGAAGCAGACGCCGTCCACGCGCCTCGGCACTGCGATGGTGATCCGCAAGGCGTTCATGGAAGCGCAGAACTACATCGGCAAGGCTGACGAGAACGCGCGCGATCCGAAACTCGAGGCACTGGCCATGGTGCTTCGCCGGGAAATCCCCTGGCGCCAGCACGCCCACCGGGCGGACGACATCGCCACAGCCATCCGCCTCGCTGACGAGTTCGGGTATGACCTGGTGCTGGACCACGGCACTGAAGCGCACCTGCTCGCCGATGTGCTCGCCGAGCGCGGCACGCCCGTGCTGATCGGCCCGCTGTTCACCACGAAGTCCAAGGTCGAACTCCGAGGGCGGTCCATCGCCAACCCCGGAAAGCTTGCGGCGGCCGGCGTCGAGATCTCGATCATCACCGACCACCCCGTCATTCCCATCAACTTCCTTGTCCACCAGGCGACGTTCGCCATCAAGGAGGGCCTGGACCGCGAGACGGCGCTCCGCTCGATCACCATCAACCCGGCGAAGGTGCTGGGCCTCGCCGAACGCCTCGGATCGCTCGCGGTGGGCAAGGATGCCGACGTCGTGCTGTGGAGCGGTGACCCGCTCGATGTCATGCAGCGTGCGCTGCAGGTCTGGATCGGCGGCCGCGAGGTCTACCGCTACGACGCCGAAACCCGCAGCGGCGTCGTCGCAGCCCGGGGTTAACCGCGATCATGGCCGGCCGTAGGCCCGTACTTCCGCCGAAGCCCTTCACGCTGCGCGCCGCCTTCGCGGTATGGCTCGTCGTGGGCGTCCTGCTCCTCGTGGCGGGCGGCACTTTCCTGTTTTCCGCGGCGGCGCAGGAGGAGGACCGCGCCGGGTTCCTCGGCCTGGGGACGGTCCTTGCGGTGCTCGCCGTGGTGCAGCTGGCGCTTCTGCTGCGTCTTCGTCGGGGGAAGCGCAACGCGCGGGAGCTCCTGAGCACGCTGGGGATCATCGCAGGCGTGCCCGTGCTGGTGCGCGGGACCCCCGGCCTGTCGGCGATCGCCGTCGCGATGCTCGTGGCGGTGCTGCTGATGTGGCTGCCCCAGAGCAGCGACTACTTCCAGCTCACCGAGCCCAAGGCGAAGAGGAAGCTGCGCCTGCCCTGGCCGCGGCGTTGACGCGGTTCCGACGCGCCGACCGGCTCACGAACGCTACCTGCAGTCATCCTTTACCTGGTCGAGCTATGCGTGGGCCGCCGTCATTGGCCTTCCCGCATGATGCGTGGAAAAATAGGGGTGAGTCCCTGATCAGGGCGCTCCCGGACGATGGGTGCCGTACCCGGTGTGCGACAAGACGGCCCATGGGAGAAAAGTCATGGCATGGATCGTTCTCGTCATTTCCGGTGTGCTGGAAGCCGTATGGGCCACGGCCCTCGGTAAGTCCGAAGGCTTCAGCAAACTCGGACCCACCCTCGTCTTCATTCCCTCGATTCTGGCCAGCATGGCTGGCCTGGCCTACGCGATGCGGGACCTGCCCACCGGAACGGCCTACGCCGTCTGGGTCGGTATCGGCGCATCCCTGACTGTCGTGTACGCCATGGTCACCGGCGCCGAGGCGTCATCCCTTCTGAAGGTCGTGTTCCTGGCCATGATCGTCGGCGGCGTCGTGGGGCTCAAACTCAGCCACTAGGCACACCGGCTCAGGACGCCGGTGACAACCGGGGCGTCATCGAGGAGTAGCCCGGCGGCGTATCGTCTATCACCTTCCTGCGCGATATCACCGAACGAGCCACCGCAACGGAGCTGTCCCGATGGCTCGAGGCCGTCGTTCCAGAGGATCGCCCTAGCTGCGCAGTGCGGTGAGCGCCTGCTCGAGGTCCGCCAGGAGGTCCTCGACGTCCTCGATGCCCACCGACAGCCGGATCAGGTTCTCGGGAACGGCGAGTTCGGTGCCCTTGACCGACGCGTGGGTCATGTCGGACGGATAGTTCATCAGCGATTCGATGCCGCCGAGGGATTCCGCGAGCGTGAACACGGCGGTCGATTCGGCCACCGTCTTCGCCGCTTCGGCTCCGCCCTTGAACGTCACCGAGATCATGCCGCCGAAACTCTTCATCTGGGATGCGGCGAGGTCGTGGCCCGGGTGGTCGGCCAGGCCTGGATAATACACATGCTCCACTTCGTCCTGCTCGAGCAGCCACTCTGCGATCGCCGTCGCGTTGGACGAGTGGCGGTCCATGCGTACGCCGAGCGTCTTCAAGCCGCGCGTGGTGAGCCAGGCTTCCATAGGTGCCGACACCGCCCCGACGGCGAACTGGATAAAGCCCACCTTCTCGGCGAGTTCGTCGTCGTTCACTATCACCGCTCCGCCGCTGGCATCCGAGTGCCCGCCGATGTACTTGGTGGTCGAGTGCACCACGACGTCGGCACCGAAGGTCAGCGGCTGCTGCAGGTAGGGCGAGGCGAAGGTGTTGTCCACGACGAGGAGCGCGCCGGCGTCGTGCGCGAGCTGCGCGATGGCCGCGATGTCGGTGATCTTCATCATCGGGTTCGACGGCGTCTCCACCCACACCATCTTCGTGTTGCCGGCCGCAATGGCCGCGCTGACGGCGTCGGCGTCGGCCATATCCACCGCACTGTTGGTGATACCCCACTCGGACAGCACGCGGTCGATCAGCCGGTAGGTTCCCCCGTAGGCGTCGTTGCCGAGCACGATATGGTCACCCGGCCGCAGGGCTGCGCGGATCAGCGCGTCCTCGGCTGCGAGGCCCGACGAGAAGCTGAAGGCATGCTTGCCACCCTCGAGGGCGGCGAGCTGGGTCTGCAGCGAATCGCGCGTCGGGTTGGTGCCGCGGCCGTACTCGTAGCCGTTGCGCAGCTTGCCGATGCCGTCCTGGGCGAACGTGGTGGTCTGGTAGAGCGGCGGGATGACCGCTCCCGTGGTGGGATCCGGTGTCTGGCCGGCGTGGATGGCGCGGGTGTTGAAACCCTGGGCGTCAGAATGCGTCACGATGCTCCTGAGAGTGGGGGTTGTTAGAGGCTCATATAGGTCAGCAAGTCTTGGCGCGTAAGAATTCCCACCGGCGAGCCGATATGCGTCACCATGAGAATGTCATGGTCCTGGAGCCGCTCGCGGGCCGCCTCGACGGATTCGGATGAACCGATCAGCGGAAGCTTCCCGTCCATGTGCTCCGAGATCGCGTCCGTCGGTTTCGCTTTGCCCTCGAAGACTCTCGCGGTGAGCGAGCGCTCATCCACCGAGCCCAGTACCTCGCCCATCTTGACCGGTGGCTCATGCGAGAGGACCGGGATGCTCGATACCCCGAACTCGCTCATCCTGGCGATGGTATCGCGCACCGTTGCTGACGGCTGGGCGTAAACCAGTTCCGGGATGGCGCCAGTTTTCGAGCCCAGGACCTTCCCGACCGTGTGTTCATTTCCGCCATCCCCGTCAAGGAAGCCGAGGGACGCCATCCAGTCATCGTTGAAGATCTTGCCGAGGTAGCCACGGCCGCCGTCGGGCAGGAGGACCACGACGACGTCGTCGGCCGTCAGGTCCTTGGCCACCCGCAGGGCGGCCACCACGGCCATGCCGCAGGAGCCGCCGACGAGCAGCCCCTCTTCCCGGGCAAGGCGTCGGGTCATGGCGAAGCTCTCGGCATCGGTGACGGCGTGGATCTCGTCGGCCACCGTGCGGTCATAGGCGTCGGGCCACATGTCCTCGCCGACGCCCTCCACGAAGTAGGGGCGTCCCGTGCCGCCGGAATACACCGATCCGTCGGGGTCGGCGCCGATGATCCTCACGGGGCCGCTCTCGCGGCCGGCCGATACTTCCTTGAGGTAGCGTCCTGTTCCGCTGATGGTTCCACCGGTACCCACTCCGGTGACGAAGTGCGTCAGGCGGCCGTCCGTGTCATTCCAGATTTCAGGGCCCGTGGTTTCGTAGTGGCTCAGGGGTCCGTTGGAGTTCGAGAACTGGTCGGGCTTCCAGGCGCCGGGGATTTCGCGGGTCAGCCGGTCGGAGACGCCGTAATAGGACTCGGGGCTCTCGGGGGCCACGGAGGTCGGGGTCACCACGACCTCCGCACCATAGGCCTTGAGGACATTGCGCTTGTCCTCGCCCACCTTGTCCGGCACCACGAAGACGCACTTGTAGCCGCGCTGCTGGGCGACTAGCGCCAGGCCGACCCCGGTGTTTCCGGAGGTGGGCTCGACGATGGTGCCGCCGGGCCCCAGCTTGCCCTCGGCTTCGGCAGCATCGATCATCTTCGCTGCGATGCGATCCTTCACCGATCCCCCGGGGTTCAGGTACTCGACCTTTGCCAGGACCGTCGCGGCGATCCCCTCGGTCACGGTGTTGAGTTTGACCAGCGGGGTGTTGCCGATCAGGTCGACTATCGAATTCGCGTACTTCATGCCTACAAAGCTACCAAGCGGCACCGCATCAGCGGTTCGCAGGTTACGCCGGAGGACGTCCCGGTGCCTTCCGGCGGCTCCTGCATCGCTTTTAGCGCCATTCGCGCTCCCCCTCGGCGTGTTGCCGAGGACACGCCGCGTTCCGGGCCACAATCCCGGCAAACGCGGCACATCTGACGCAGGCTGAACACCTCAACCCAGCGCAGTATGGCTATGCCCGTTGCCGTTGTCCACACTGCGGACAAACGGAATACGACGGCGCCCGGCCGCCTTGCACCTCCTATGACTACTATCGCGATTATCGGAGCAGGATCAGGTCTTGGAGCAGCAGTAGCACGGCGGTTCGGCGCTGAAGGATTCGCCGTTGCCCTCATCTCCCGCAACCAGGGGCGCCTCGATGCGCTCGCCGAGGAACTGGGGAAGGACGGCGTCCATGCGCAGGGCTTCACCGCCGATGTGCGGGACCCGGCATCGATTTCCAGTGCACTCGAGCAGGCGACCGAAACCCTCGGCCCGATCGAGGTGCTGCAATACAGTCCGCTGCCGCAGAAGGACTTCATGCGCCCCGTGCTCGAGACGACGCCGGCGGATCTCGTGGGGCCGATCGAATTCTCGATCTACGGGCCCGTGGCCGCCGTGCACCAGGTGGTTCCGGGCATGCGCTTCCTCGGCAAGAACCGCGGCACCATCCTCTTCGTGAACGGCGGCTCGGCCGTC
>NZ_KI914790.1:7535-15665 GCF_000520535.1 Arthrobacter sp. H41 | reverse complement strand
GGGCCGCAACGTGACCGGCACCTCGGTGGCTTTTGCAGGGCAAGCCGCCTACGCGGAGCTCCTGCACGAGGTGCTGGGCGAGGAGGGAATCCAGGTATCCCAACTCATCATCGGCGGGCGCATCATCGCCGGCGACCCGGAGAAGGACCCGGACGTCCTCGCCGGCATCCTGTGGGACCTGCACACCCGGCGGGATCGCTTCCGGCATCAGGTCAGCGAGGACTGAGCAGGCGAGGGCCCCAGATCCGGCGGCAGCGCCAAGCCTCTTCAGCAATCCCGTGGGACGATTAACAGGTGACCGTCCTGCCCACCTCCATCCGTGCCGCCGCCCTGTCCGCGGTGTGGGAGCCGGAGGGCGCGTACCACCTCGCCCGAACCATCGGGATCCTCCAGTGTGGTGCGCAGGACCCGGCGCACCTCGTCACCAGAGGCGCGCACTGGCTTGCTTTCCGGAACGACGCCGGTGCCACTACCCTCCGCCTCGTGCAGCGTGGCACGCTGAGGTCGGCACGAATTGAAGCGACGGCGTGGGGCCCTGGATCAGAGCTCGCCCTGGAGTGCCTCCCCCGGCTCCTCGGAGCAGCTGACGACTGGTCCCGGTTCGACGATCCCGTCTACCGCGAGACCCTGCCCGCGCTCGCCCGCAAGGGCCGCTACCTCAACCCCGGCCTGCGGTTGCCCACCACCGGCCGGATGCTCGACGCCGTCGCCCGCTCGGTCCTCGAACAGAGGGTGACCGCGCTCGAAGCCAAACAGTCGTGGCGTTATCTGTTGAACCATTACGGCGATCCCGCTCCCGGCGCCGGTGATCACGCTCCTGCCGGGCTCCGGCTCCCGCCGACCGCCGAGCAGTGGCGCCGCATCCCCTCGTGGGAGTGGCACACGGCCGGCGTGGACGCGCAGCGTTCCGGAACCATCCTGAAAGCCGCGCTGGTGGCCTCCGGACTCGAACGGCTCGCCGGTCTTCCCAATGCGGAGGAGCTCCGAGCCGGACTCCGCTCCGTCCCGGGCATCGGCGTCTGGACCGTGGCCGAAGTGCTCCAACGGACGCACGGGTGCCCCGATTCGATCTCGGTGGGCGATTTCCACCTTGCCGCCTATGTCGGCGCCGCGCTCACCGGCAGACGGACGGACGACGCCGGCATGATCCGCGTGCTGAAACCATGGGCGGGCGACCGGCAGCGCGTGGTGCGGATGCTGTATGCGAGCGGATTCCGGAAGCCCGCCTTCGGTCCAAGGCTGTCACCGGAGGACCACCGGCGAAGGTAGAGGACAGCGCGAGCCCGGCTAAGCTCGAGGAATGAGCGAACCTGTGGATGTCCTTGCCGTTTTCACCCCGAATGAGGGAGAGTTCTTCCGCGTGAAGCTCGCACTCGAAATCGCCGTAGAGCGGGTCGTCGAGGAGCCGGGCTGCATCCGGTACGAGATCACCGACGCCGCGGAGGACCGCATCGTACTGACGGAACAGTGGGAATCGACGGAACTGCTCGATCTGCATCTGACGGGCCCTGCGGTCCAGGACCTTGGAGAGTCACTCAGCGCGCTCCTGGCGCGGCCCCCCGAGGTCACGCGCTCGGACAAGCACGCCTGAGTTCCGCCCAGGAACGACGGTTTCGCCGGGGGAACGACAGTTCCGCCCAGGAACGAGGAAGCCCCCGCTCACTGGCGGGGGCTTCTTCGAAATCGGCTCAGTTCTCCTGCGAAGGAGCGGCCTGTCCATTGCCGGCCGTCGCCTGCTGGGCAACCTGTTCGTGGACTGTCTTCATATCGAGGCCCTTGACGGCGTCGACGAGTTCCGTGAACTGGCTGGCGTTCATGGCCCCGGGCTGCGAGAACACGAGCACCTTCTCGCGGAAGGCCATCAGGGTGGGGATCGAGGTGATGCCCGCTGCCGCGGCGAGGGACTGCTCCGCTTCGGTGTCGACCTTGGCGAAGGTGACGTCGTCGTGCTGCTGGGAAACGGCATCGTACACCGGCGCGAACTGCTTGCACGGGCCGCACCACTCTGCCCAGAAGTCAACGAACACGATGTCGTTGCCTTCGATGGTTTCGGGGAAGCTTGCTTCGGTGATATTGATTGTCGACATGCTTTAACGCTAGCGAAGATGCCCGTCGATGTCGCCCTCTGTTCGCTGAGGATGAAGGGGGCCGAGGATCAGGAGGACGCACTTGCCCGCCGAAACGCAGAACTGCTTCCCTGTCACCGATGCCGCAGCGTTCCTCCTCGGCACCTGGGAGGCCGGGCGCACCCTGGTGGACGCTGCGGGAAGTCGGCAGGGAACTTTCACCGGCACCACGACCTTCACGCCCGACGACGCCGGCCGCCTGTCCTGGGTCGAAACGGGTACGGTCTCCTGGCAGGATTTTCGGGGACCCGCCTTCCGGGAGTACCTTCTGGAAGCGGGAACTGTGCCTTCCAGCCTCCGCGTGCTGTTTCCCGACAGGCGGCCGTTCCACGACCTGGACCTTTCAACAGGCTCCTGCACGGCGGAACACTGGTGTTCACCGGACGCCTACCGAATCCGCTTCACCGTCCGCACGCCGGACGTGATCGAGTACTCCTGGGATGTCCACGGGCCGGCGAAGGACCAGTTGCTGACCACCGTGCTCCGTCGTCGGGCATCACCAGCGTTGCCGCATGAGCTTTGAGGCCTCCGACCGGGTGTCCACACCGGTCCTTGAGGTCGCCTACGAGACGGTGGGGCCGGTGGACGGCCCGCCCGTGGTCCTGCTGCACGGCTTTCCCTACGACGTTCGCGCGTTCGACGACGTCGCCCCGCTCCTCGCGGAGCGCGGCCACCGGGTCCTGGCCCCCTACCTCCGCGGATTCGGTGCCACGCACTTCCACGAAAATGTCCCGGAGGGGGACGCCCCGCGGTCCGGACAGCAGGCGGCCCTTGCACAGGACCTCCTCGACTTCCTGGACGCCCTCGGGATCGGAAGCGCTGTCCTGGCAGGCTACGACTGGGGCGGCCGCGCGGCGTGCATCGTCGCCGCACTTTCCCCCGAGCGCGCGTCAGGGCTGGTGACCGCGGGCGGCTACAACGTCCAGGACATCGCCCGGGCCATGGAACCGGTGGACCCTGAGGTTGAGCGCTCCTACTGGTACCAGTACTACTTCTCCACCGAGCGAGGCCGCCGTGGCCTCGAAGCGAATCGGGACGCACTGTGCGAGCTGCTGTGGCGAACCTGGTCGCCTGACTGGCGGGGCGCGTCGTCGTCGTTCCCCGCGAGCGCACCGAGTCTGCATAATCCGGATTTCGTGGACGTGGTCATCCACTCCTACCGGCACCGCTACGGCCTTGTCGAGGGTCATCTCCGCTACCAGGAGCTGGAGGATCGGATCGCGGCACAGCCGGCCATCACGGTGCCCACCATCGTGCTCGAGGCCGGGAACGACGGCGTCGGCGGTGCGACCAGCGCCGAGGACCGGCATCACTTCCGCGGACGGTACGAGCTGCGGAACCTACCCGGTGTGGGACACAATATCCCGCAGGAGGCGCCGGACGCCTTCGCCCGGGCGGTTCTTGACCTGCTTCCGCCCGGTTAGGCCTTTGCCCGTCGCGCGCCCCGTCCCACCCGCCGGGGCCGCAGAACGCGCGGAAACTCGAACAGCAGGGTGACCGACGCGTGATCATCCCGGCTGTAGACGTACGCGACACCGAGCGGAATGCCGATTCCGAGTATCAGCAGCGTCGGGTACAGCAGCCAGGGGCCGGACAGCCCGACGGCGTCGGCAAGTGCCACGGTGATCATGATCGGCGCGAGGTGTGTGACGTAGAAGACGATCGAGTTCCTGCCGACGAACTCGAGCCAGTGCCCGGCGCGCCCACGAGAAACCAGGGGGAAGAGCCATGCTGCGAGCACCAACGCGCCCACCACACCCCAGGCGAACTGGGTCTGATAGAGCACCGCCACCTCCCTGGCGCTGAGGAGCGCGACGACTGCGGCGGCCGCTGCGGAGAGTGCGACCACCCACCAGCTCCGGGTGAACCGCAGCGCCGCGTCCCAGTTCTGGGCCGTCCATGCGCCCAGGAAGAAGAAGCCCACAAGGAAGGCGAGCATCTCGAACATCCCGCCGTTCGGCAGCACTGGGGAGGCGATGAAGGCGGCGAGGGACGGGTACAGGGGTGGAATTCTGCGCAGCGGAAAGGCGACCGCGTAGAACACGAGGAGGAACCAGAGGTACCAGAGGTAGGTGGGAGGGAAATAGGCGATTTCCGCGAGGTTGGCCGGTGTGAGGTTGGCGCTGGCTCCCAGGATGATGACCGACCAGAGGAGGTAGGGCCAACCGACCCTGGCGCCCTTGCCGGCGAAATAGGTAGCGGCAGGCTTGCTCAGGGACCGCGGCAGGAGGAGCCCGGAAAGGAACATGAGCACGGGGATGCGGAAGGGTTCAAGGAACTGGTTGAAGGTCTCGATGAATGCGGGAATGCCCTCGTCCGTGAAGCGCAGTGCCTCTCCCGCATGGAGGACGACCACCAGCAGGATCGCCGCACCGCGCAGGCTGTCGAGCCAACCGATCCTCGTGCCCGTCGCTGCTTCGATTGCCCTACCCCGTCATTGTCCCTTTCCCCTTGCCTACAGCCTAGGCGTTTCGGGACAGGAAATGGTCCCCCTAACCCGGTCTCAAGAGGCAGGGGGACCATCCGGCGTCTATAGCCGCCTAGGAGCAGCTCTACCGCTGCGGTGCTGGGGTAGCCGCCGCGGGAACTACTCCCGGTTAAACAGTGCGCTTACCATTAACAGCAGTCAATCCCACAGGGGTGGCGTACGCCAAGGGAGAAATCGGAAACTTTTTCGTGCCTCCCGATCCATGGGGATCGGCGGGCCGCCCGTACTGAAAACTGCCTTAAAACTGCGGTTGCCGCTATTGTCGGCAGTTACGGATGGGGATAACGTGGCAGCTGTTACTGCTTCGGGTCTCTGAATCATGCGAGGAAGTAACAGAGGGGTCCGTCCGGTGCTGGAGACAGGGGCGGGCCTCTCCTTTTACCGTCCTGGAAATGACGCGAGTGTTAGGAGACACGTTGTGATCATCACCCTCCCCGTCGAAGTCGGCGAGCCAGTGGCCTGTCCCCACCAGTATGTGGGCACTTGCGCGGACTGTCCGGACCAGCCGTAGCGGTGCCGTTACCCGCCACTCCCTGAAGACAAAAAGAGACCCGTCAGGCCTTCTTTCGAAGCCCTGACGGGTCTGATTCCCGCACCATTGCTGGTGAGTGGCAGATGAGGGATTCGAAACCTCTCAAAGGTGCAGGTCAGCGCCAAAAACCCCGGAATCACGCGGTTTTCGGTCACGTCCGTTCACACTGAATAGCCCTGTTTCCGGTGTGGATGTTGCCAAAATGTTGCCACAGGTATTCGCGAACAGTGTTGATTTAGCGAGAGTGCACGTGGTGAACTGCGAAAAGACAGTTTTGCGACGATGACCAGCGCTAGGAAAATAGATGAATGGGCAGCAACAGGACACTGCGGCTACCATCGGCCGCATGGCAAGGGAGAGCAACCGGGCGTGGAGACTAGCCCGCGAGGAAGACGAAAAGTATCAGGGACTGATACCAACCCCGTGGGCCCGGAGACGTACAGCGGTGAGGCGCACGATCGACCTTCTCGCCGCTGCAGCAGGGGAAGAATCAATCAGGCACGCAGTGGTCACCTCACATTCCAGTCCCTCGGAATGGCACACTTTCTTGGTCGTAACCGAAACGCTCGTCTTGCAAACTGAGGGCGGACAGCCTGCCCAATTGAACCCCAAGGTAACGATTACCGCCCGCACCTCGCTTCGGCAACTGGAATTATCCGAGAACTTCAGGGACATGGAGGGCGGACCGCTACAAGAGTCAGGCCTGCTGGGTCTAATCGCGCGGTATAAGGGCGGCTTCACCCTGAGCCTTCAAAGTGACGAAGCCTCCGCTCTCGAGATCGAACCAATTTTCAACGAGCTAAAGCGAGACCTAACACGCTAAGCCGCCAGGTCGACGGCGCGGAAGGGCCCCGCAAGCAATGCCTGCGGGGCCCTTATTCGATCCGGTGTTATGCGCTGGGCGGGACAGACCAGGAGGCCGCCATGAAACCGCCCATCGTTCCCCACGTAGCCCTCTCAAGGAGACCGGCGGGGTGGCGTTGACGCTGCGGCCGGAGAACTATGCCACCGGAACGGGAGCGGTGAGGTCAGCGACGCGCAGCGACTTCGGCGAGGTCAGTTCCAAGCCGAGCCGCACCTCGAGGCGAGCCTGAACGAGGTTCCGGCGGAAGTAGTCAACCGTCGTCGGTGCTGCCTCGGTGCCGCCGATTCCCACATAGGGGTTCCAGGCGAGGAGGGCACTTGACCTGGTAAGCAGGGTGACGACGCTCAAATCCCCGATGACAGCCTGGCCGGCTGGCATGTCGTTGGTCAGGGTGACGGGAGTGTTCCAGAGCGTCCGGGCCGGCGCGGCGGTCGGCTGGTTCGGGCCGAGGAGGAACCGCCCGTCGGCGTCCGTGGAAAGCTCCACGTCCATCCAGTCCGTCGGGTTCATGACGATGCCCGTTGCCGTGGTCCCGTTGGCCTCCAGATCACCGAGCGCCCGCCTGACGGTCTGCATGGCTGACACCGAGTAGGCGGTTTGCAGGACGCCGGCGGTATTCATGATCCCGGAAACCGGCGAGCCGTCCTCCGCGGTGCCGCCGTTGAGGATGAAAGCCGAGACCGCGGATTCGATGCCGTAGGTCAGTTCCGAGACGAGGAATTCGTCAAGCGATCCGTAGTCGGAAAGGTGCTGGACGGCGATCGGTTCCGCCAGGTGGGCGATCGTTGCAATGCTGTAGTCGACCGGTTCCAGACCGTACCGGGAAATGGGCTTCAACGAGCCAGCCGGGACGGTCGCCGCGTTTTTCTCGCGCAGCGTCTGGCGCAGGTAGGAGCCCTTCGGGGCATCCACCGGGCGAGTGTTTACTGCGTTCGGCAGGGAATACTCCGCTTTCGGGTCCGCGATTGCGCGCCCGTCGAATCCGACGCTGATAGCGCCGTTCGGGACGAGCTGCTTATTGACGGCGGGGCCGCCTACGGTGCTGGCGGCCAGGTCGAGGGCTTTGCGCATTTCCCCGGCGAAAGCCTCCGCCCGCTCATAGTGGCCGCTGCGCGCGCCGGCTGCTTTCCTCGCCGTGGCCCGGAAAGACGAGCCGCCATCTCCCACGCCCGCGGGATTGTCGTCGTTGTGGGTCGAGGACTGAGTGCTTCCACCGGAGACCGCGGCGTTGAGGGCGTTCGCTGCGCTGGTCGAGCGCTGAATCATGCCCTCGACTTCGTTGATTTCTCGGAGTACGACGTCGACGCGGGTGCCGTCCGCCGCCGTGAATTCGAGGGGCTTGTCGAGGGCTTTCGTGCGGAGGGTTGCCGCTTCCGCTTTCAGCGCTGCGAGCCGTTGTGCTGGTGTCATGATGTTGCCGCCGATCTTGGTCGAGTCGTTTGGTTCTTCCGAGGCGGCGGTAAAACAAGTCAAACAGGGCCGGCGGCTGAATGTGCGGAAAAGCTGGCCGCCGGCCAAACGATTTTTAGGAGCCGGCCCGGTGCTCGGCTTCCAGCTCGTCGAGGCGCTTGCTGTAGGCGTCGAAAAACTCGTCAGGCCCGACGCCGGTCGGCGTGCGAGCCGCTGCGGCGAACATGTTGAGCGTCATCTTTTCCACGGCTTCCAGTTCGCCGGCGGGTAGTTCGCTGGCGGTGCGTTCCAGCACCGCCAGGGCGTCGGCGTCTTCTACGCTGGTGGCTCGGAAGAGGGCGAGGGCGAGACGGTTGTGCGTGAAGTAGTTTTCGGTGAATGTCATGATCGGTTTCCTTCGTCGTCGGTGGTGCTGGTGGTCATGCGAATGGGTTGTCACTGTCGGCGGCGGGGGTGCGTTCCTCGCCGCGTCTTGCCGCCGGAGTGAGGCACAGTTGCACAGCCCAAAGCCGGAGCTGCTGGGATGCTTCCCTTGCGGCGGCGAGGCTCGGATTGCGGACCACGCGGGCCCGGTCGGCGCTTGACCGGCCCTCGACGGTGACGCCGCGCTCGGCCACGTCCACCGCCGCCGCACAGAAGTCCGCCCAGAACGTGCAGTAGGCGATAAGGCCCGCCCGGTCGGCTTCGGCGAACCGGTCAGGCTCGCCGG
>NZ_KI914790.1:6780-7435 GCF_000520535.1 Arthrobacter sp. H41 | reverse complement strand
CGAACCGGTCAGGCTCGCCGGCGAACACGCCGGCAAGCCGTTGCCACTCCGCCAGGCCTTCGCCGCGGAGCATGGCCGGAATGTTCGCCCAGTCCAAGCTAGGACCGCCCACCGCGGCCCGCAACGCCGCCGGCGGGGAAAGCCGGGGGCCCGTGCCTTCTAGGAGCTTCAATTTCGGGGCCGCAGTCCTACGCGGGGCCCGCGCTTTCCTCGGTACTGGTGTTGCTGTCATTGGTGGTGCCTTCCGTCGTCGTCGTGTGTCGTCGTGTTCCAAAACTGCTTTCGTTCGGGCATATTGCACGGGCAGCTACCCCGGCGGGAGGGCTTGGCGGTCCGAGCAAATCCGAACCCCCTACCCCGCCCATCGGTGCCTGTCGGCTGGGGCCTTCGCCGCGGAGCATGGCCGGAATGTTCGCCCAGTCCAAGCTAGGACCGCCCACCGCGGCCCGCAACGCCGCCGGCGGGGAAAGCCGGGGGCCCGTGCCTTCTAGGAGCTTCAATTTCGGGGCCGCAGTCCTACGCGGGGCCCGCGCTTTCCTCGGTACTGGTGTTGCTGTCATTGGTGGTGCCTTCCGTCGTCGTCGTGTGTCGTCGTGTTCCAAAACTGCTTTCGTTCGGGCATATTGCACGGGCAGCTACCCCGGCGGGAGGGCTT
>NZ_KI914790.1:5596-6680 GCF_000520535.1 Arthrobacter sp. H41 | reverse complement strand
GCGGGGCGTCATGCGGCCCCGCTCCGTCGTCGCCTTATCCGTTTCCGGTCGAGGGCTGTGAGGCCGCCGAGGACGCCGTTACGCTCACCGGTGGCGAGAGCGTATGTTCGGCATCCCTGGAGCACAGCGCACCCTTGGCAAAGCTCCGCTGCGCGCCGTTGGAGGCGGTCGTCGTCGCTCGTCCACTCTTCGCCGCCGGTGCAAGGCGTGACGGCTTCGCTCGTGGCTGTGAGGAACGTTCGCCAGGCTTCGGACTCTGTTACGTCGTCGCGCGTCGTCGCTTGGCTCATGAGTTGCGCGCTTCGGTTCGGGCGCGGTAAGCCGCGGCTCTTGCTTCTCGGGTTGCTTCGGTGGTGCCCGCCCAGACGCCGGGCTCTCGCGGGTAGCTCGCTGAGTAGGCGCGGCACTCGGCCAGGGCTAGACAGTCGGCGCAGAACGTCGCGGCTTGCTGCTGCTCCTCGGCGTCGGAGGTAATCCAGTCGAGGCCGCGGGCATGATGAGGCAGGGCGTGGTGTCGCGGTGGGCGGCCACCTGTGCGAGGAGGGCGGCGTGCAGGGCCCTGCGCTGGGGGCCTAGCCTTGGGCTGCCGGGGGCATCCTTGGGTGTCATGGGTGGCGCTCCTCGGGAAGGGGGCGGGGCACCGCGTGGAGGGTGGGGTTGTAGCGGGTGGTGTCGAGGCTGATGCCGGCGGCGAACGCGGCGAGGATGAACGGGCCGTTCAGGACGTAAATGCCGGTCTCGGCTTGCATGAAGTGCTTGGCGCCGTAGCTCGTCAGTAGGCGCTTCCCACGTGGGCTGCATGGTTGCATCCGCTCGGTGATCCAGTCGGCGGCTTGGCGTGCTTGATTGAGGGCGTGCGGGGCGTGGATTGCTGCGCGTTCGGTCGGCAGGTTGATGCGGAGCCCTCGCGCCGGCCCGTATCCGAGGAGGTGCAGTTTCGGGTGGTGGTCGAGGACGGCGAGGAATTCGGCGTCGGTAGGCGTGGTCATGGTCGTTCGCTTTCGAGGTGGGCGTAAGCGGCTTGGAGTCGGGCAAGCACCCGGGTTGCGTCGGCTCGGAGGGCCCGCGCTTCCGTCAACTGGCG
>NZ_KI914790.1:0-5496 GCF_000520535.1 Arthrobacter sp. H41 | reverse complement strand
CCGTCAACTGGCGGTCGGCGTCCGCGAGCTGAGCGCGGGCTTCGTCGAGTCTGGATTGCGTGGTGGTCACCGGTTCTACTGGGCGACAAATTTCAGTGCCAGAAATGTTGGAAGGGGAGTACATGCTTTCTCTTCTCTCTTCTCAGTGTCTTTGTGTGGGGGTTACAACAAATCTGGTACTGAATTTGCGTTGATTGCTCGCGGGTCTATGTCCTCCGTGACGGTGTAGCGCCATTGGATCGAGTCCTGCCCGCGGTGCATGATGGTTTCCTCGTCGACGGTGAGGATGCCGAGCATGTGGAGGGCTTGCAGTTGTCGGTCCACCGTCGCCCTCGGCTTTCCTAGCCGCTTGCGAACGTCTTTGGTCGCGGCGTAGGGGTTGCCGGCTACGTCGTCGAGGATCGCCAGGCGTAGGGGCGGCATGGAGTCGCGGGCGCAACGGATTGCTAGCCGTAGGGCGTCGAGTCGGTTCATGCCGAGCGCGATTCCTCCTCGGACGACTTGTGCGAGCTCCTTTGCGAAGCGGGTAGGCATTTCTGGTGCGTGAGCGTCGATCACGTCGCCGCGGTAGTCGTAATCGACGCCGGTTCTGGCGAGGGTGACTATGTTTGCGGCCTCTAGCAGGATTTCTGTTTCCTGTGGGGTAAGGTGTGCGGGCGCTTTGGCCTGATCGATGTTTGCGAGGGCGCCGCTTGCCGCCGCTTCCAGTTCTCGGCGCATCTGCACTTCTTGGCCGGTGTTGCCGATTGCCTGCCGTCCGGCGGCTTGTCTGCCTTTGGTGGAGTCCATGCGGACGATGACGAATCGGTCTCCCATGGAGGCGATGACGTCGTGGGCGCGGTCCCATGCTGTGGTGACGGCGCCGATGACGATTAGGCGGCCTTCCCATTCGAGGGTGCGGCCTCCGTCGGTGCCGACGTTGCGGGACCATCGGCCGTCGTGGATTTCTCGGAATGCTCCGAGGACTTCGCCGCGGGCTGTGCGGTCCATGCTGAGGATGCTTGTCACGTCTTTGATGACGAGGACGCCGGTTCCTCCTAGTTTGCGGAGTAGGCCGCCTGTGGCGTCTTTGGTTTTCTCTTTGGTGCTGGTTGCGGAGAGTAGGGCGCCGACGCTGCTGATTGTGCTGGTGATGGTCGCGCCGCTGCCTTCGAGGGCTTGGACTGTTTCTGTCTTGGCGTTGCCCGATCCGGAGAGCAACAGTAGCCAGAGGGGGTCTCCGTCGAGTTGGTCGCATGCCGCTGCGGCAAGGACGGCGTCGAGGGCTTCGGTGTCGTAGTCGTCGCCGAGCCACTGCCGGTATACCTGGTGCGTTTGGTCTAGTGTCATCGGCGCTACTGGTGGTTTTTTTGGTGCTAATAGTGGTGTCACTGCTTCACTCGCGCCTAGTTCCGATCCTGCGGCGGGGCCAGCGGTGCAATTTTTGCCGTAGCCGTCTTTGCGGAGCAGGGAAGCGGCGGCGGAGTGGTCGCCGCCGTGGTGTAGGTGGGCGTAAACGTGGAACTTGGTGAGTGATTCCCCGGCGGGTAGATCGGTGGAGCTGCTGAACACGTAGAGCCGATCCCGGGCGGGGTCCTTGCCGGTGGTAGCGCTGACGCCGGCTTTTTTGCCGGGCCGGGTCCAGTAGCGGATGCCGGGCCCGTCGGTGTGAGCGTGCGTCCAGCCTGCGGGCGTGAGTATGTCGGCCCAGTCGGTGCGGGCTTCATAATCGTCGCCGGGAGTCAGGCCGTCCGCGGCGGTGCCGCCCGGCGGGGTGCTCGCTCGTGTTGCGAATATTGACGGCGAGGAGGAGGGCGGGGTGGCGTCGAGGGTGCGGAAAAGGTCGTGCACCTGGTCGGCTTCGTCGGTGCTAAGGGTTCCCATCGTGTCGGGGCCTCCGCTGATCCTCTGCCAGTAACCGCCGGAGGGGTGCACTGAGCCGCCGGAGGGGGCAATGATGACCATGCCGCCGCGCCCGCGGGTTTCGGCGAGCACGAGGCCGGCGGCGTCCTTGGCTAGTTTCGTGTTGCCGGCTACTTCCCCGCCGCTGATCCGGTAGATCAGGTGGTATCCGCCGGAAGGTGATTGTTCCACCCAGCCGCAGGCCCGCGCCCATACGTCGCCGAGGCCGGAGGCGGCGGCGAGGTCTTGGAGCCCCTGCATGTGGTGGGCTGCGGCTGCTTCTGTTTCGGTCATTTCGACGCCGGCGTATCCGGTGACGATGCCGAGGCCGAGAGGTGAACCGGCGGGGAACCATTGGTCGACCTCCGAGAGGGTGGATTGCCGTTCCTGGTATTGCCGCCAGTTGCCGGCGGGGGCTTTGCTGCCGTCCGCTCGGACGGGGACGATGCTGAGCCCGTTAGCGAGGGCTTCTAGTGCTACCGCGTGGATGGTGTCAACGCCGGGCAATGTAGCTGTCATGCGAGGTTGCTCCTTGGTTTCCTGCCCGGCCCGGCGGCGGCGCGGTAGGATTGTGCTTGCGAGTTGTCGATTGTTGTGAGGCCCTGGTCCCGGTGGATCGGGGCCTCACCCATTTCGAGGGGTAATCATGCCGAGGCACGGGTGCCGGTGCGCTGCGCTGTATTTGCGTCGAGCCATGCGTTGATGTCGGTTTCGCGGTAGCGGACGGTGTTCCCGATCTTCACGAAGACGGGGCCTAATCCGAGGTAGCGCCACTGCGCGAGGGACCGTTCGGGCTTGCCGAGCATGGCGGACAGTTCGGCCGGTGTGAGGAGTTTCGTTGTCATCGGTTCGCTTCCTATCATATAGTCGCTATCTCGACTACATGAGAATAAAAGCACGCCAGTTCTAGGGGTGTCAAGTGGTCACAATTCCGGCTACTCTGATTCAGTGAATGAACCTGAAGAGTTGGCGGCCGTCGTTGGAGAAAATGCCCGCCGGTTGCGCATTGAAGGCGGCGCGACGATGGAATCTGTGGTGAAGTACGCCCGGCATGCCGGCGTGAAGTGGACCACCGCCAGGATTGTTGATTTGGAGCGGGGGAAGCTCAGTCCAACCTTGCCGATGCTGCTCGTCCTCGCGCACGCGCTGAAGCTTGCCACCCAAAATGATGTGACGCTGGCCGCACTCTTGCAGCATGACGGCATGATCCGACTGAATGAGCGGACCGTCCTGCCAGGGGCGGTGATTGAGCGGTACGTCAATGGAGAGCCCGTCTTTTTCTCGATACGCGATCAGCCGGAGATGGTGGATCGGATCACGCGGATGCTAGAGGGCGTTGAGGAGAATCTTCCTAGCAACCTGTACCTAGATGAAGACTATGAGGGATTTCTAACGTCCTACGGGCTGGGTGATGAGCGAGCCGCCAAAAGTCTGGGAATAAGCAAGAAAGACATGATGGAACGGGCGAAAGACCGCTGGGGACACAACCTCTCAACCGAGCGAGACAGACGCGCCGGCCCTGATGCGAGCGCACAAAAGCGAGGCCAGATTACGCGGACACTCCTCGATGAGCTAAAGAAGGCGCACCGTGGCGACGGTTGAGCCGTATGAGACGGCAGCGGGGCGGCGTTACCGGGTCATTTACCGGACGCCGGAGCGGAAACAGACCTCGAAGCGAGGTTTCAGGACGAAGCGGGACGCCGACCTGTTCCTAGCCTCTGTGGAGGTGTCGAAGGCGCGGGGCGAGTACATAGACCCCGGCGCGGCCCGCGTCACTGTCGGCGAGCTGGGCCCGGCATGGCTACAGCGGCAATCCCACCTGAAACCGTCGTCGCTGCGGCCCGTTGAGGCAGCCTGGCGTAACCACGTCCTGCCAGTGTGGGGAATCGTCCCAGTGTCGGAGGTCCGAAAGACGGCGATTCAACAGTGGGTGTCAGGGCTGACGACGGGCGAGGAATCGGCGGCCCCACCGCGTAAACCGAAGTCCGCGACGGTCGTTATCCGGGCCTATGGGGTTCTGGCCGCGATCCTCGACGGCGCCGTCGACGACCGGCGGGTGCTGTCCAATCCGGCCCGCGGCATCACGCTCCCCCGCAAGGGCAAGAAAGCGCATATCTACCTGTCGCATAAGCAGGTGCACCGGCTCGCGGAGGAATCGAAACACGAGACGCTCGTGCTAGTGCTGGCCTATTGCGGCGTGCGGTGGGGTGAAGCCGTCGGCTTGCGGGTGCGGAATCTGGACATGCTGAAACGGCGTATCAACGTCGAGGAAAACGCGGTCGAGGTCGGCGGCCGCGTCGAGGTCGGCACCCCGAAGAACCATAAGCGGCGGACGGTGCCGTTCCCTCGGTTCCTTGCCGAGCCGCTGGCGAGGCAGTGCGAGGTCAAGGGCCGGGATGACCTGGTGTTCCCTGGTGAGGCCGGCGGCTACCTGCGATCGACGCGGGTACAGGAGGACCACGGCGGCTGGTTCTCCGGCGCCGTCAAGCGGGCTGGGATTCCCCGCATCACTCCGCACGACTTGCGGCACACCGCCGCGAGCTTCGCAGTGTCGGCCGGCGCGAACGTCAAAGCCGTACAGAGGATGCTCGGGCACAGCTCGGCGGCCATGACGCTGGATATCTACGCGGACCTCTTCGACGCCGACCTAGACGCTGTTGCAGACGCACTAGATCACGCTGTCTCAATGGCAGGGGTGGGTGCCTGGCGTACTCCCGCCGATATAGGGTCGTAGACACAAATGAGGGGCCCGCACGCGCAGGCCCCTCATAGGTCGTACTGCTAGCCAAAAACGCCGCTGAGGACGTTCTCCACCTTCTGCCTGGACATCCCAGAGAAGTAGTTTGCGTGCGTAACCTGAACCGTCTCGATGGAGTCGGAACCTACCAACACGATGTCGATAGCAAGCTCGTTCCTGTACTGCTTTTCGAGTTCTCCGTACTTGGCCGTTGCCGCTTGGGCGTCTTCGCCAAACGAGATTTGGTCCACAAGTTCATCTTTTCGGTGATCAAACACAAGCAAAAAATGCTGTATTGACGCCATGGTTTCTTCCTTTCAAGCCCCGGGGTGGAGCGATTTGAGATAAACAGATACCTCATTGCTTAGCTTAGCCAGCTTGTCAAGTGAGCCCTGCGGCGGCGTGTCGCCCGCTTCCGTCGCCGCATTGTAGTCCGAAAGCTGCTTCATGAACTCCTGCACTACATGGCTTCCATCCTGCTTAAAATTTTGGCTTGTAGTGCCAGAAAAAGCTTCGACTGCCTCAGCCCAGTTATGCATTGACTTCGTGCGTAGTTGTATCTCGATCTGACGCCCGTCCCTCAGTACTACTAGATGCATCGCACGGTAGCCTGAGGCTCGCGGCTCGCGAATGTAGTCCTTTTCGTGGTCAAGGCAGTAGCCCCATGTTCGCCGGATCCGCGTTTCCAGCTTGCGCAACTCTGGGAGTGTCTCGACCACAACCCTGCAACCTCCGATGTCCTGCATCCTCGACAGGTCCAACCCCGATTCTCGGGTCAGCTTGTTGACGATGGTAGGAGCCTTCTTGAGTCGCTGGGTGACATCCCCATCGATGCCTAGTGATGCGCAGAAGCTCCGTAACGCGTTGTTGACCTTCAC
>NZ_KI914789.1:102581-104065 GCF_000520535.1 Arthrobacter sp. H41 | reverse complement strand
TCCTTGTCGTGCTCGTCCTTGTCGTCCTTGTCCTTGCCATAGCCCCCGCCATGGCCCTTGTCGTCGTCCTCGTCGTCGTCCTTGTGCTTCACGGGCGCGTAGTCCTCGATGACTGGCTTCACGGCGTCAACATCATCCGTACCGACGTCACCAAGGCCGGCTTTGGCGAGAGCGCCCTCGGGATCTTCCTTGAAAGCAGCTGCTGCTTCCTCATCCTTGAACAGGTTCATGAGGAAATCGAGAAGAGAAGTGGCGAGAGTGGTCATGACACGTTCCTTTGCATCGGGTTTTGCTGAGGCTGGTCCGCCTGGCCGGAATGCCTGGCTTGTTACAAACATAGGATTGGGGGCTCAGCGGGACATCGGGGTCGATACCCCTAACTGGCGCCCCGCGCTTAGGGGTTTGCAGGTCCGGGTATTAGGGGATCAGGGGGTTCTCCTGCGCTGATTCACCGAGAATCAGGCGCAATCTCGCCAGGAGATCCGAGCGGGTTGTCACCCCGAGCCGACGACGGACCCGCGCGATATGGTGCTCGACCGTGCGCGGGGAGATGAAGATCGCTTCGCTGATCTCCCGGTAAGTGCGGCCTTCGAGCACGAGCTGAGCGATCTCCCGTTCCCTGCCGCTGAGGTCGAAACCATGCGTGGATCGTGAGGCGTGTACCCGCTTGGCCGACGGCTTGATTATCGTGGCCGGCCGAGCTGTCCCGCGCCTATTTCCCCGGTCCGGCCCGGCAACCGCTTCAGTCTCGCGTTCGTCCTTGTCGTCCTTGTCCTTGCCATAGCCCCCGCCATGGCCCTTGTCGTCGTCCTCGTCGTCGTCCTTGTGCTTCACGGGCGCGTAGTCCTCGATGACTGGCTTCACGGCGTCAACATCATCCGTACCGACGTCACCAAGGCCGGCTTTGGCGAGAGCGCCCTCGGGATCTTCCTTGAAAGCAGCTGCTGCTTCCTCATCCTTGAACAGGTTCATGAGGAAATCGAGAAGAGAAGTGGCGAGAGTGGTCATGACACGTTCCTTTGCATCGGGTTTTGCTGAGGCTGGTCCGCCTGGCCGGAATGCCTGGCTTGTTACAAACATAGGATTGGGGGCTCAGCGGGACATCGGGGTCGATACCCCTAACTGGCGCCCCGCGCTTAGGGGTTTGCAGGTCCGGGTATTAGGGGATCAGGGGGTTCTCCTGCGCTGATTCACCGAGAATCAGGCGCAATCTCGCCAGGAGATCCGAGCGGGTTGTCACCCCGAGCCGACGACGGACCCGCGCGATATGGTGCTCGACCGTGCGCGGGGAGATGAAGATCGCTTCGCTGATCTCCCGGTAAGTGCGGCCTTCGAGCACGAGCTGAGCGATCTCCCGTTCCCTGCCGCTGAGGTCGAAACCATGCGTGGATCGTGAGGCGTGTACCCGCTTGGCCGACGGCTTGATTATCGTGGCCGGCCGAGCTGTCCCGCGCCTATTTCCCCGGTCCGGCCCGGCAACCGCT